>JAFGDW010000113.1 GCA_016931935.1 Candidatus Zhuqueibacterota bacterium
AGATGGTACTGTTTCAAGACAGGCGATAGAACAACGAACCACACAGGAAACCGTTGAGTGGCTGAAGCAAATTCTGTTGTTGAGTTTTATTAAAACCCAAGTTAACGGATAAGAGTAATTTTCCAAAAATTTAGTGAAAAAATCAAATTAAAAAAATTCAAAATCAGCTATCAAAAAGATACAGATAATGATTAAAGCACATTTGCATAGCTATGCGCCGTAAAACGATCGTATGCGCAATAATGTACGCACAAGCAACACGCGTGTGATTTTTCAGGCGTACTACACCCTTGATTATATTTACGTTCAGCTTTGCTTCAAGCAAAATTAAATGCTTGCAGCCGCGAAAACCATGTTCGAAAATCATCAACGCGGCCAAAGCCTTTGCCAAAGCGAATCACGACATAGCTGCCGGTTTTTATGATTTGAGCACCAACTTTGACGACCAAATAGCGAAATCGTTTCCAGCGAACGTGAAGGCCTGGTTCAATAATATCCATGAGCCAACACTTCAAGTTCCATGATAACATCGAGATAAGAAAGTACGTATAATTGCCGAAAAAATGCTTTGTCGGAATATGAACGGTACCCAAACCACGTTTAAAATCTTTGATAAAGTTTTCCTGGTGACCACGACTATCAATTAATTGGATGATCGATTCAAGCGTTGCATCATCATGATGGATGTTTGTCACATAACCGTGGTAAAAAAATTCTTCCGTGTTTTCAAAAAAATTAGCCTGATCGGTTAGATTTTGTTCCTTGATACGCTGACGTTTAAAGACAAAACGGTACTGCTTGCCCCATGCGGAAACGGTGTGCTGAAATTCGGCGACTTCAAGCTCGCCCCTGATTTTCAGTGCCTTGCCGTGTTTTTTCAGCGCTGTTTTTAAGGCGAGAAGACGATGGTTCATTGTGTTCGAATTCCGTTGTCCGGCAGGGACTTCTGCGTCATTTTCTGAATTTATCGGTTCGCGCCATGCCGTGTCAGCCGATGTCAATTTGCGACGGATGGGTTGATTCAATTCACTGGTGATGATAAACTTGATGTTGATATCTTCTCGCTCACACAACTGAATGATCTTTTTATCGAAAAAACCGGAGTCCGCCAGAAGAATTATCTCGTCAAAATATGGTTTCAAGCGTACGATGTTTTGTTCTAACATGGTATCGGCTCCGGTTGCGGTAAATTCGGCGC
The DNA here is from genome assembly GCA_016931935.1 of Candidatus Zhuqueibacterota bacterium. GTDB lineage: Bacteria > Zhuqueibacterota > Zhuqueibacteria > Thermofontimicrobiales > Thiofontviventaceae > Thiofontivivens. The sequence continues at coordinate 1,199 of JAFGDW010000113.1, forward strand.
CAGCCCGAAATACAATGTCCAGGAGTTCTCCGGTATGCTGAATATGTAACAATAATGGATAAAATCCGAAAAGATTTTTATAGCTTTGTGAACTGTTTTCTTTACAATTACCATATACTTCGTAAATGGATGAATCCAAACTGATTATGATTTTTCGCTGCAAACGTTTGGATAATTTCTTGAGTGATTTTTCTTGCATCTTCCATAGGATGGCGCGAAGTGTGTCGATTTTCTCTTTGGTAAAGCGCTCCAAAAAATCGCCTGATGTATGTGGCGCAGGGATGTGAATATCACCAAAGATCGTGCGAAAGGCGTCATCTCGTTTTATATTTTTTGTGTCGGTGATCGCATCGCCACCTGTGAACTGGTTCAGCACGAGGGCAAAAATATGCACTGCTTCACCGATTCTTTTTCGTTCAAAAATTTGTAACTTCGCAAAGCTGTCGATAATGTCAAGTCGTTTTGTCAGTTCAGCGAACAGAAATGTGCCGGCATTCGCGGTAATATCAATTTTCTGGCTCTGCTCAATCTTGAAATTTGGAATTGCGACCTGATTTTTGTTACTGCTTTTTACATGTGAACTGTTCATTTGAAATTTCCAGTAAAGTGAAAATTGAGTATATTTTTAATTTACTGAAATATATCAAATTAACATCAATTATCAAAGAACTTATTTAGCATTAACTGTTATTTAGGGATATAATTAAAATACGAGGAGGGTGTTAGCAATGGATTATTTTCAAGTAAAATCAATCATTAAAATTCTATTATCAAGCATGTTATTTATCTATTTAATCTCACAACCTATTGCATTCGCTAATACTCCTGAAAATGAAATAGAAGTCAACAGGGTTGGAAAAATTGCCAAAATACAAAAACCTGATGACGTTCAGCCACCTACCCAGGTAAACCATCGAACACTTGTGGAAAAGATCGAATCAGATTCGCTTAATTCAAAAGAACAAAACCTAAATATCGCTAAGAAAAAAAATAATGAATACGAACAGCAGAACAATGACTTTTTGTGTGACAATAATATTATTAAAAGCCTTGCAGCATCTACTATTTTTTCAGATAATTTTAGTGGAAGCTATCCTGGCTCCTGGTATATCGGTCACGATGGAGGTAGTGGTAACTATGCCTGGGCATGGCCTAATGATTATGCTCATTGCTATTCTAATCCTGATGGTGGTCAATATTATTACCCCAATAATTTAAATGTCTATATGGAACGAAGAAATGTTAATCTTAGCGGATATTCCAAAGCAACATTAACATTTTCTAAAATTGTCGATACTGAGGGAGGTTTTGATATATTTACAGTCAATATTCGTGATCAAAACGGATCGTGGCATGAAATTTATAATGAAAGCGGAGAAAGTGATTTACAATGGGACCAACTTAGTTTAAATCTTGATTCATTTGCCGGACAGACTGGATTATATATCCAATTTCGATTTGATAGTGATGGCTCAGTTTCAGGAGATCCCTATGAGGGCGTATTCATCGATAATATTAGCTTAATTGCCGACGTTGGCTGTAACACTGATTCTTATGAACCAAACAATTCATCGGGACAGGCAGTCAGTCGAAATTTGGAATTTTCTTTATATGCTTATATTTGCCCATCTGGTGATGAGGACTGGTTCAAAGTCCCTATTGATAATTTTGGGACTTATGAAATAAATTTAAGCAGTCTGCCGGGAGATTATGATTTATACTTCTATGACCCAAATCTCAATCTATTAGATGAATCCACTAACGGTGGCACTTCTTCAGAGCAGATTCAATATTCAAACTTTACAATGAGTGGTTTCTATTATATTCAAGTTATTGGTCATTCATCAAATTATCATCCATCAGATTCATACTATTTATCTACTAATTGGACTACCCAATTGCCTGACCTAATCGGAAACAGTTTTGATTCTGCAGAACCGCTTGTTGCTGGCCAATCATACAATGTTGCCTTTGGCATATCTAATAATGGAAGTACAACATATAATACTTTTTATGTAGATTTTTATTTAAGTTCGAATTCCAGCATTACTACTTCTGATTATAGGCTTAAAAGATACACATGGTCCGGCGGTATCGATGGTAATTATGCCGAAGGACGAACGACGACAATAGATTTGCCTCCAAAAGGTAACGCTGCTTATTTAAATGGCGATGGAAATTACTATATCGGAATAATAATAGATGCAAATAACGATGTCACTGAAAGCAATGAAAACAACAATAGTAATATGGGAGATGGAATAGATCGTGATCCCGTTTATATATCTTCCACACAGAATTCAGCGCCGTCTGTTTCATTGACATCACCCCCTGATGAAGAACAGACATATGATACTACGCCAACCTTTTATTGGTCATCCAGCGATGTCGATGGAGATTTAATTACTAATAATTTGTATATTTCTACATCAAATGATCCTTTTCAATATCCGATGTCCGGATACCCAATCAATGTCGGTCAAGATCATGATATGAATTGGAATTACACCTTGCCTTCGATTCAAGCATTAAATACAGGAAATTATACATGGGGGATTCGTGCTGATGATGGTCTTAGTCATAAGGATTCAGAAATTCGGAGGTTGGAAGTAATTGGAGTCGGTACTATTCTAATAGATGTAAAAGATCAAAATAGTAATTATACTAGTGGTGTAGATGTGATTCGTTACGATAATGACTGGGAAGAGATTGATACCAAAACAACTAATAGTAGTGGGCGCGCAACATGGACAAATGTTGAAGCCGGATTAAATTACCATTTTTCAGCATATAATCCGAGCGCAGTGGTTCAATTTCAATATGGAGAAAACTGGGGAAGTGTGACAAACGTTTCAGTAAGTTCAGGTGCCACGGTACCCCGAACTATTAATCGAGTAATGCCATTTGCATACAATATTCGAATTCAGGACATTAATGGGAATCAAAGAACTACTTTTACCTTAGGCGAAACAGTAAAGATTCTGATTGACGTCGATAATAACGACAATTCACCCCATGATGTGAAAGTTCAGTGTCAATCGGATCGTGATCAAACCGGAAGTATGGATTACGACCATACAAGTAGCTATAATTCCATTCCCGGAAGTTCAACAGGATGGATAGAATTCAATTATATCCCGATAAATTCAGGCAATTATTTTGTGCGACCCAGACAGACATTCACTTACACAATAGGAGATCAACTTACAGACTCTTGGGAATGGCCGAATAATGCGTATTATACTGTTGTCGCGGCAAACACGCCGCCTGAAGTAACATTGAATGATCCCCAAAACGGTGCACAAACTCATGATTCGACGCCAGCTTTTTATTGGACGTCCACAGATGCTGATGATGAAATGATCTCAAATTATTTATACATAGCCACTGATTCGAATGATCCCTTTCAATGGCCAATGTTAGGCTACCCAATAAATATTGGAGATGCGCTAGATAAAAATTGGAACTATAGCTTAGAATCGACTATGTCACTTGCGCCTGGAAATTATACCTGGGGAATCAAGGTAGATGATAATACTGACCAGACGAATTCAGCGGTTCGCTCACTCACCATTTTGGGCCCGGCTAATCCGGCTGGAAATGCAATCTGGATTGATGCAAATAAAATTACAGGAAATGGTGAACAAGTTCTCAATCAATTTCTTAGCCATGATATTAAAACTATTTTCCTTAACGCGGAATTTTACAGCATTTCAGATTTTGAAAACAAAATTGATTTTACAAATCTTGCGCATAATTCAACTTATCAAATGTCAGTTCACGCATTGGTATATGGTTCAAGTGCTGCTGATAATCCGACTTCAGCTATTGTGCAAAATAGAATTGATATTGTAAGAAATTTTAATAATCTTCATCCGGAATCTTACTTAGATGGAGTGCAAGTGAATATAGAAGGGAAAGATTCTGATTTTCTTTTTAATCTGATTAATGATCTAAATGTCCCGGCAAATCTTATTTTTTCGGCAGCAGTTCAAATTAATAATTATGATAAATACACCGAACTTGCAAGGGATACTGATCTTGATTTGCTCATTCCCATGTTATACATAATGGATGCACAAGGCGCGTATACGAACGGGCAACCATCTTTTTCAAATTATGATATGATAAGCAATAATACATCTGTAACATTGCAGGAAGTCGGAAATAATGCTGATGCTGATGTTTTAATTGGACTTTCCTCGTATGATAGAGAGTTAATCGTTCCCAAAGCATTTAGTGGTAATATATGGAATGACCTCGAGGGTGTCGGCGGTCAAAGGATTGACAATTTAGCTCTCGACCCCAATAATACTTACAGCATTCCTTCGCTTATCCAAAATGGAAAAACATTAATTTCTGTTGATTATATTAGCGACGCTGGTGTTAGTTGGTATCGATTTGAATGGGATGCATCAAAGTATATAGATGTGATTGAAACGACGCCGTTAGGGCTTCGTCAATCTGATATTGTGGCTGACCAGGTTGGCAATGATAATTCACAATATCTGGGTTCAGCGATTTGGGTTTACGATTACACATTTGATGGAACGAGCCAAAGAGAAGATGGACTTGTTGCAGCAGATGAAATCCATCCGACACCAATCGTAGAAATCACTAATCTTGATCTGGATAACGGCACAGGAAGTTTTAGTGTAAATTTTAGCAATCAAGCTCCAAGCGAAACCATTTTGGGTGATGATTGGGGAAGTGGTGTTTTCCTGGAAATAGATGGAGATGCAACTTTTAACAATTTGAGTAATGGCGAGTTTAACCAACATTATTCTTACGATGCAACAGGCAATCCTGTCGATCTGAATGGATCAAAAATCATAGAACTCACTAAATGGTTTTTCGAACCAGGGGATAACAATATACAATCCGGTGATATTACACTCAATTATACTGGTGGTTTTAAAATTCGCTATCGAGGATGGATGAAAGAGAAAGATGAAGGAATTCAAAATCCGTATAATAATAACGCTGTCGAACCGTATGTCGCTCGATTTCCTGATGATGAAAATTACGACAGGCATTCATATGATTCAAATTTTTCATTTATGGATTATGCGACTTTGTCCACCGGAGAACTGAACACAACAATTTTAATAGTTCAGGATCTTGTAAAAAATCCTGACAATCCTGCAGAAATGATTGATTTTGAAGATATATTAAAAACCGAAGGTCTTGTTTATGCCACTTGTACATATAATGAAATTAATAATGGTGTATATTCCTTAGTAAATATTGAGTGTGTTGTTGTTACCAATTCATCATTGCAGCATATCCAACAATCATTGATACAGGATAAAAATTTATTGATTTATGAAGATTCTGATAACGTAATAACTTTGCCAGGAGGGAACTACAATTATGATCCATCATCAAAAACATTCTCATTTCCTGCAACACCATCACCTAATTTCGATACTCAACCACTTCCCATACTAACTGATACTGATTGGAATAAAGTATTTCAAAATGCAGGCATAACACTTGGCGGAGAAGTTGTCGATTATTTCGTCCCTGGGCCGGGTGTCGTAGGAACGACATTAATCGCCAAAGACATTGTGGATGGCGAAGTTTTATGGGCATTAAATGGAATTATTGGTACTGTCGCTGGTGATGTTTTCTTGTATTCACTTCCGTTCTGTGCAGCAACCGAATGGGCGGCAGGCGGAGCCTGTTATGTAACAGCAGCAGCAGGTGCCGTAAAAGCCGTTACCTTGATGGCAGATATTTTCAGGGATACGGGAATTGATCATGTAAAGACAAACGATAATGATTTAGATATCGATGTTAATGCCGGAAGTTTAACCTATCCGATTGATGGAGTAATTAATTGTGATATATATTATTCATATGATAACGAATTGGGCTACCCGGTAATACGTTCTGATGCTCCTGCAATCTGCAGAGCAAATTTTGGTTTTCAAATTGGTGCCCAGGACGGATTTTTTACTCTTGATGAATATAATTTGCATAACAGCGGAATATTGACAATTCCATCAAATAATTTATTGCTTTTAGATAACATTGATAGTAATCAATCTTTACAAAAATCCAATTCATCATTCGCTGAACTTACGAAATATAAGGTGAATAAAGATTCAAAAATTTCAGTAGATTTACATGATAATGTCCTAGAATATTCAGGGTATGGAGTACATTCATTTGTATTCCCGGAACAAACAACAGATTTTCGAGATGAAGTTACTATTAAGAATAATTATCTTTACTCTGGTGGATATTCTGAAGAGGATTTTACAATCGATAATGCAGGTTTTCTTTCTACAATTTTGGATATCTGGATAACTCCCCCATCAGCTTCCGATGCAACTATTAATTCACCATTCAGCATAGTAGTTAATGTTGGAATCGAAGTTGGCGAACCTGGAGTACTACAAATACTTGTTGATGGTTCAACCAATGATATCATAGCACACCAACTGGTCGATGGCTATCAATCCACAGTTCAGACTTTTAATATAGATTTGCTTGAGTCTACAGAAGGGCTTAAAGAATATAATATCTATGTCCAATATCGCCCGGGCGCTCCCGATGCACCATTGGAAACTACAGAACTATACGATGTCGTTAAAGTTATATGGGATTATACTATAAATTGGCATGCTGGCGTCGAAGGAATTCTTGGCGATATTAATGATGATCAAAACGCGAATTCGACTGATGCGTTAATTATTTTATCATGCGATGCTGAAATCAATGTTTCTCAATTTTGTCCAATGGACTGTGGAGATGTGAATGATGATGGTTTTATCAATTCAACAGATGCGTTAATTATTCTCTCGTATGATGCAAGTATTACTGTACCGTTCCCAATCGAGGAATCAGGGTGTCCTACGAACGTGATGCCATGTCCGGGATGTAATCCATAATCCTTCTTTAATGTGATTGAAAATAAATTGAAATTATGTGGTAACATTTTGGTAACACTATCCGATTTTCCAAAAAAAAAGCTCCGATTTCATCGGGGCTTAACTTATTAATTTATATTTAGTACGCCCACAAGGAATCGAACCTTGAACCTACTGATTAAGAGTCAGTTGCTCTGCCAGTTGAGCTATGGGCGCAAATGAAAAAAGAGAACAGTTCAGGTTCTCTTTTGAAAGAACAAATGAGGGTGCAGGGACTCGAACCCTGGACCCACGGCTTAAAAGGCCGTTGCTCTACCGACTGAGCTACACCCTCATCAAAAACGAATTGGAATATAAGAAATTCTGTGCAATATGTCAATAAAAAAAATGACTTTTTTATTGTTTTATCATCAATTCAGATCGGATTATTAATCATTTCCGTCTTCACTATTCATGGGCGATCACTTTTATTAGGCTTAGTAACTGAGAAATTATTTTCTGACATTTTTTGGCAGAAAATGTTAAAACATATTTTAGACAGGATTTCACGGACCTTTGGCAGG
>JAFGDW010000114.1 GCA_016931935.1 Candidatus Zhuqueibacterota bacterium
ATCACCTCCAACCATTTCTGTGAAATGCTGAAAACCGCGCACACCACCACCAATAAAACCAACATTGTATTCCCGATCATGAAGAATTCTATAGACTTTTTTAGCAATGACTATTCCAGCCTGATAAAGTATATCCGGATTGATTTCAATACCCAGCTTCTCTACCTCTTTTTGAAGCCATTCATCATAAATTCCTGTGATCAATGAAATATATATGGGAGGATTTACTTTATGCTCATTGCGAATTTTGTTGGCCATCTCACAAACTTCAACAGCCTGGCTCACTCCCATAACTTCTGTCGCGTTAATCGGCGTTTTCTCTCTGATCAATACATCCATCGCTTTAATGCCAGCCTCGGTTGCCGGAATCTTGATCATTGTGTTAGGACTTATCTCTCGGTTTTTGCGGCCCTCATCAATAATAACCTGGGCATCTTCCTCATGAATTGGATCACCTTGAATGCTCACATAACCGTGCTTGCCGTTCGTAGCATTATAAACTTTCATGAACTTTTCACAAACAGCTTTTACAAGTTTGCGTTGGAGAATGCATTCAACTTTATTGTCATCCTCTGTTTCTTTCAAAGTTTCTCTGAGTAAATTCATTGAAAATTCTTTATAGTCGGGATGATTGAGCATTTTCCATGTGTACGAAGGATTTTGAGTGCAACCCATTGCACCTGCATCAATCGCCAGATCAGCTTCTCCTTTAGTGACATTGTTAATCCACATTTTTGTTGGCGTTAATGCTGCAACTCTGTGAAAATATCCCTTTGTCATCACAAGTCCTTTCCATTTCTATCTGTAAATTTAATTTTTGCCCAGCCTAGTTAAGGGTATTCAAGTTTTGTTATAGCAATATCTACCGTCTACTTTTAGAAAAACTCACAGCGACAATTCATTCAACTAAAGTCGAACAAATAATTATTTTTCAACTGCAAACACACGTGCAGGCGCGCCATCTCCTTTATAGACCTTCAATGGCGCTGCGAACAACATTACTTTTGCTTGACTAATTTGATCAAGATTACACAAACCTTCAATAATTGTAACGCCTCCACCGAGTAAAATGTGGTGAATGCGAGTGAGTTCTTTCATATTATTGACATCAGCGACGGATGGAGGCTCAACACCTAACATTTTTACATGATTGGCAACGCACCAATTTGCCAATTCTTCACTAACGCGTGGAAGGTCGTTTCGATATCTAACAGGGTCAGAGGCAACTTCACTCCATCCTGTCTTAATGAGCAAGCTTTCATCGTCTTTGAAAGTTGTGATTATATCACCAAGATGATTCAATTTAATCTCATCTTTGGATTTCACCGTTGTGGCATCAACCAGCCAGGCTTCTCCAATACATTTTTCCAACGGAATATCATCAACCGTTATCTCACTCACATTAAAATGGATTGGCGCATCCATGTGGGTGCCGGTGTGAGAATATAGGTGAAGCGTGCTGGCATTCCATCCGTCATTTTCCACGGTTTTCGCTGTTTCAAACGCCACTCCGCGCATACCATGCTTTAGCGGCATGGTCAAGTCTATGATCTTTTTATAATCTATCAATGACCGCCTCAGCAAATTTATCGGTTTTGGTCTCGCCACCTAAATCGACTGGCAATATTCCTGCAGAACAGACACTATCTACTGCCTGCATAATATTATTTGCAGCTTTGGTTTCACCCAAATGCTCGAGCATCATTGCCCCGGACCAAATAGTGCCAATGGGATTGGCGATATTTTTCCCGGCAATATCCGGCGCTGAGCCATGAATGGGTTCAAACATTGATGGGTATTCTTTCTCCGGATTGATATTTCCACTGCCGCCCAATCCGAGGCTTCCCATTAAAGCGCCGCCCAGATCACTGAGAATATCTCCAAACAAATTGGTGGTTAGTACAACATCAAATTGTTCTGGACGTAATACAAAATTAGCCGAACAATTATCCACATACATATAGCGCCACTTGACGTCTGGATACTGCTCTGCAACTTCTGCAATTACGCGATCCCAGTATGTCAAACTGTTGATAAGGGTATTGGATTTTGTAACAGCGACCAGATATTTTCTGCGTGTTTGCGCCAACTTGAACGCATAGTGCGCAATACGCTCAATTCCCTTTCGGCTGAAGATGCTGACATCCACACCCAAGCCCTCAGGAAAATGCGGCATGTACTGGCCGCCAACCTGTGAAAATTCACCTTCATTGTTTTCACGCACTACCACAAAATCGATCTCTTTTTCATTGCGAATAGGCCGTTTCACACCGGGAAATGTACGTACAGGACGATAATTGACATACTGTCTGAAATTATTTCTCACCTTGAAAGTAAATTCTTTTGCGGGCAATGTATCATCCACATCCGGCAAACCAATACTGCCAAAATAGATGGCATCAAATTTCTTAAAATTTTCCAGCGCATCCTCGGGCATAAAAAAACCGACTCTTTTATAGTAACCAGAACTGTATGGAAATTCTTTGCTTTTAATTTCAAAGTTTGCTTTAGCTCCCGCAGCTTTTATTACTTTTAATCCAGCGGGAACAATTTCGTGGCCAATACCATCTCCGGGAACTATCGCAATATTGTAGGACTTCATATGGAATTCACCCTTTTTGTTTCAAATACAGAATAATAATTATTAATCAGGAGCACAAAGAAATTTTCAATAGTATACGGGATAGACAGTCTAGCCCGAGTTATTTAATAGGTTTGCAAAGTTATCGGAGGAGCATCATTTTGTTTACCAGAATTTCTGATTCTGTTTCCAGTTTGCAAAAGTAAACACCGGATGACAATTTTGAGCCATCAAACATGAACGAATAGATGCCTGAACTTAAAAGTTCCTGCTGCACAATGCAATCAACTTTTTGGCCGAGAATATCATATACATCAATAGAAACCTCCGATTGTTGCGGCAATACGATTTGTATCTGTGTTTGCGGATTAAACGGATTCGGATAATTCTGTTTTAATTCAATATTTTTTGGTGTTTGAGTTTTTTTTTGAATGTGCGTATAGGACAGCGGCTTCGCCATTGGGACACGCGGTTCACCTCCGCCGCCAATGCTGTCAGGGCCGTTATTAACAACCACATGCAAATTGGTGTAAATTTTCCGCATGTCTTTAGCCCAGGCCGAATTTTGGTTGCTAGCCGACATGGAAAATCCCCACGCCTTTTTGAATTCATCCTTCACGCGGCCTTGCGGGCTCCATTCCGTGATAATCGCATAAACATCCCACGCCGTATCATCCACCAGATAAGCGCCGTAATTCTGAAATGCCTGCGCCAGCATGCGAGCGGGCTCGGTCTCCAGATCGAGGTCGTCCAGATTCATATCCGACGGCAAGGCGAGCAGCGCACCCATACGCAATTCTTCCACAGGATCGCCTTGGGTGCCGTAATTACCGGATGCATAGGAATCGGCACTCTTTGCCGGCCAGCGATAACCTTTGGTTTTGGAGTCGTAATAGACGTTTTTCGCCGCGTAAATATTAACTTTGAGCGTATGCGGAATGGGCGACGCACCCGGGACTAATTCACCTAAACGAATCGCACCGCCAATGGCCGAAAGTTTGGTTGCGCCGTGAGCGCCATAATAGCCATCACCGAACAAATCTTCGTCATCGAATGTATACCTGGACGTGCCGTTTTCGCCAGCCTCACAGCGGGCAAACGGCTGCGTTTGGCGAATCGTATAACCATCGTCCATTAGCACAGCCAAACCTGAGTTTGGTGTCAGGCCATCCCAGGTATCAGGGCTGACGACAAAGTCATCCGGGATCGGTGCTTCAAATAAAATACCGCCATCGATGTCACAACGACTTTTTTCTCGATTCCAACCGGCGTCACTACGATAAATTGCCACGTTTGGCGCATCCGGCGTCAACACGATAAGGTCCTCGTCGATAGTCATGCCGTAAGCTGAAGCGGGTTGAATTTTGGCGTGCACATACTCGGCATTGCTGCCAATGGGCATATTCCAGATGCTTGTTTCGTGAAAGGGCTGTTTATAAGGATCACGTGCTGAGACCGTGGTATTTAATAAAAAGAAAATAGTGGATAATAAAAGTAAAAAGTGCAGCTTGTTCATCTTGATATCCTTTTGATCAACAATTTATAGATAATTTCATACTTTTTTTTGAACAGTATTCATAGATCATTTGAGTGCGACATTATTTGATCAGCATCATTTTGTTCACAATAATTTCTGTTGTCGTTTCCAGTGTGCACAAGTAAATGCCGGACGACAATTTTGATCCATCAAACATGAATGTGTGCGTACCTGAAGTTAATGTTTTGTGATGAGCGATGCAATCGACTTTTTGCCCAAGCACATCATAAACATCAAGAGAAACTTCCAAATCATGTGGCAAGGAAAATTGTATTTGCGTTTTCGGATTGAATGGATTTGGAAAATTGAGAAGTGAAAAGGTACTTGGGAGTTGGTTCATTTTGAAATTCATCGCAGTGCGTATTGGCGCGTTCTCATCCGTTGGTGCATCATCTCCAAGTTTGGTGAGATAAAGTATGTCGATGATAATATTGTCCGTGCCTGGATTTCCCAGCGGCTCCCGGCATGTAAGGGTGATCGAGTGCTCGCCTGCTGAAAGGGTTCCGAGATTTAACGCTGTCCCCGGCCCAGTTTCCAGATTACCATCGCCATCCCAGTGCCAAACATTGAAATACTCCTTGTTGTTCCCGAATTTGTGTTGAGCGCCATCATCAATTGTCAAAAAAAAAGAATTGGGATCATTGCCTGAACCGATGAACAAAAATCGCCCCCAGGCGTACCAAACGCCTTCCTGGTTAATGTTGATCTTGAAATCGATCGAACTGTTTGTTTGCGGACAAAAAGCAACTTTGGCACCCAATGAACCGTCAATGGATTTTAGCGCGGCGCCATTTGCAAGATCAGCATCCTCGGCAAACAACCACAGTCCATCGGATGAAAGTTGATATGTCAAAGAAGTTGCATTGGGAGAAATAGTGCGCCCGGCCAAATCGATAATATTGGCAACTGTAACAGTATATGTTATGCCTTCTTTATGTTCATCTGTCGTCAGGCGAACACTTTTTAAATCATCAGCCGCTCTTGTTCGTTTGACTTGTATTCCATTTGAAATTGAATAATTTGTCGTGATTTCAGCTGATTCTTTCGTCACCTCTTCAGAAAAAAAAAGATCGAGAGCTCGGCTGGTTATTACACTAACAGCAATGAGTTCCGGATCATGTGTGTCATTTTCTGTAGTAACTGAAACGGGGCCGGCGGCCGGTCCTTCAATACCGGAACCATTGATCGCTGCCACGGTGTAGCTGTAGGTTGTTGAAGGACGAACATTGTTGTCAATGAACTCAAAAACATTCGAACTGACACCGCCAGCAAAATTGCCATTGCGATAAATGATGTAACCACCTATGCCGCTGTCTTGATCGTGCGCTTCCTTCCATGTAATTTTTATTTTGCGTTCACCAAGAGCTTCGGCGCCAATTTCACCCGGTGCTGTTGGCGGTGTTTCGTCCTCAGCGAGAAAGATATGTGCTACAAATTCCGTATCAAACGGTGCCGGTGTTTTCAATTGAACTTTGGCCCCACCGTTAACAGCTTTGCCGGCTGTTACCTCCCCCGTTCGTGGATCAAATAATTCAACGCTGTACAAGGTTTCCGGCCAACCACTCAGATCGACACTCACTGCCCCACCCTCTGGTGCGTAGACGAGTACATCTCCACCTTCTTTTGCCATGGCCCAACTTTTGGCGCCAGACACCAAAGCATCATTCGGATCCATCTGCCAAAAAGAGATATCCCGATTTTCAAAATACTTGAGCGCAGTTCTACATTGATCCCACCATAGATCACGGCTACGGAAATCCTGGCAGGTCAAATCCGAATGATCGTGTGCGTAACCAAAATACCACTCGTTTCCAGCACCACCACCAATGAGATTGCCCCACAAACCGTTGCGGCGCGCATTGTCATGCGTCAGATCATCTTTGTCAGGTACCAGGGCGTGTTGTGCGTCGCCGGGTTCATCACAGGCAACAACCCATGGTTTACCGGCATCGACGGAGCGATTGACCCATTCCACAGTCTTTCGGTGTACATTACTAAAGTCAGGTTGATCCGTCTGCAGAGAGTAGCCAGTTAATTTGGACTTGTCGCCCAAAAGGTCAAGCGGTTCGCGGCCATTGTGGATGACAATGTGGTGGTGATAGGGATCATGATCATAAAAATACTGTGCCATGGCGATGCGCTGCGTCGTGTTTTGGTTTTGATCACCGAGAGCACCATTCTCTTCACCCAAATTCCAATTGAGGGCAAGGTGATGTCCAAACCGCGCGATCAGCTCACGATAATATAAGCTTCGTTCAATACCCACAGCGCCATTATCGAGCAGCATTTCGTTTTCGGTTTCCTGCGTTTTAAAATGAAGATACATGCCCATCTTATCGCCATGCGCAAAAACGATTTCCCATTGATCAAGCTTTGAACAATCAAAACGCGTGTAATCTTTGCGCTGATCACTAATATATGGGAAGACATTTTTGTCATCGCCCTCAATATTCATGGTCAAAAAAGAAAAGACATTCATACCTTCGGAATGCAGATAATTGATAGCACCGATGATTTCTGTGCCTTTGCCATTTTGCCAGCTTGGATCACCTTCCCGCCAATCCTGTGCATGCGGTGCCCAGGATTTTCGCCGATTTCCGTTGTTAGGCGTGTTATCAAAATCTTCATACGCCAAAAAATTTTCCGGTGCATCGGCGCCTTGTTTCAAAAAATACTCACCGGTTTCAGCAAAACGCAAATATCGCTTGCCAACGTATTCAAGTCGCCCTTTGGCACGCAAATCCGGCCCGGATTTGTCCGAGGCTGTAATTTCAAATGAACCTGTTTGTCCATTGAGTTCGGCGACAGGCGAACCAACATTTTCATCATCGCTGACAGCAACCTGATTGCCTTGACGAAATAAAACAGAATAATTCCACGTGCCAACTTCATCCGGGCAAAAATGGACGCGCCATTTGTTACCTGCACTCGCCGAGGTGTTCGCAGCTTCACCATCTGCAGCAAAATAACCTGGAACAAGATAAGTTTTATCACCATGATTAAACGTGACATTCAACCGATAATCCAAAAATGGATTAGGCGTCGATTCCTCATCAACTTGTGGTCCTGAGAACGTTAGCGTAACGTTGTGCCATTTTTTGAGTTCACCAGAGATTTCTGCGCTGTTTAGTACAGCAGTAAATAAAAAAGCGGTTAAGAATAGACTATAAAAATACTTCATTACTCAATCCTTTTATTTGACCAGCAACATTTTTTCACGAGATACACCCTGACTCGATTTTAGTTCGTAAAAATAGAGTCCGCTCGATGCGATTTTACCGGAATCGTATTTGCCATTCCACTGAACGGAGTGCAAACCTGCCTGTGCCATTCCCTCCCAAACTGTGCTCACTTTTTGTCCCATGCTATTATAGATACAAAGAGAAACATCATCTACATTTGGGACGCTAAATGAAATAGTAGTCGACGGATTGAACGGATTAGGATAGTTGTTGAAGAGTTGATATTCAGCAATAGTGCTTTTCAAATCCTCAACTGAGGTCTCATCTATCCCTGCCGTCCATTTTAAACAGTGGCCGAGAATCGCCATTGCTTCATTACTCGCCTCTTCAGCAGTTTTGTCCCGGAAAAAGAAACCTATACGTCGGGCTGGAGCAGCAGAAAAATCTATTAATGTTGAGCCTTCTTCGATGGCAAAAATTGCAGTACGTGGTGAGCCATCATCTATTATCATTTCTGCAAGAGGTTGTAAATTTTCAGAATACTGACTTGTATCAATTAACGTAACCTCCATAGGAGAGGTCAGCAGCACTTCGACTTCACCGTTAAAATCACCCATGGCTGGATGGCCTTCAGCGGTGATAAACAAAAACGTATCCTGAATAGTTATGTTACCACCACCGGTGGCAATACCAAGTTTGCCATACATACCTGATTCCCAGGTCAAAACTGGAACAGCTTTGTCGTAGTAAAAATTTCCAATATCTGTGGAAAGAACCGTTGATGAAATAACAACCATATCTTTATCCAAGCCAAGAGAATCTGTCATTATAGCAGAGTTGTTTAGATATACAACCTCTACCTCCCATCCAAAAGATTCCATCAAGTCGAGGACAAAGTCATCGGAAACTTCAGGCCCTGTTGCCTCTTGACCTGCGCCTACGAAAAAGAGCACTGACGTATCAGCAAATGCATAAAAAGATAGCAATAGCACCAACATTCCAGCTTTTCGCATATTAACCTCCTGTAATGAAAGATCCAAATTTACATAAATTTAATTAATTTTCGCTGAACGCATCTTATACGAACTGAAGATAAGATTGAACAACGCAAGGGAGATTGCCGCCTTGACAATCATTTCAGCTTTTGAAAGTTATTTTGAATACAAAATACAATATTTTGTATTAATGTCAAGTAGTTTTTATTTTTACTTTTACATTGATGCGTGTAGTTTAAAGTCGCATATGCAAGGGGCAGAATTGGAATAAGATAATAATCATGATAAAATTTCCATTGTAATCATATAAAAAAATCTG
>JAFGDW010000115.1 GCA_016931935.1 Candidatus Zhuqueibacterota bacterium
ATGAAGCTTGACAAGACTTTTGATACAGCCCCTTAGTCAATGAGAAATTCTGTTGAATGTATTGTGCCTACGATTTGATACACACTCATTTAATTTCAATTTGGATTTGATTTACATTTTATGCATTATTTTCAAATCTTACTATTGAGTTTACGATTCAAAAACTAAAATTCAGGCAGGGAGAACATTTGTTTCAACATCAATTATACAAACGATCCCCAAAATCGTTCAATTTATTCTTTATGATATTTGTAGTTAATTGATTGTTCAACCTGTACCTTGCTGAGGGGGAGCTATTGATAATATATTTATGAAATTTCGAAAATATTTCAAATTTAATGTCTTTTCAAGATTTCACTCTCCTTAGTTTTATAAAATAAAAACTGTTTCCAGACTCAACTTTATATCCAAGCCATTCGACTTTACTGTTGAACTCATACTTTCCTTGCCTGTCTATGGCAAAAATATTTAAGCACAATCGAAATTATATCGGGTATCAATTCCCTATCATTATTGTAACAACTATGGGGTACACAACTTTTTAATCATTATGCTTTTTGTTTCAAATAGTGAT
This sequence comes from Candidatus Zhuqueibacterota bacterium, assembly GCA_016931935.1. Taxonomy (GTDB): domain Bacteria; phylum Zhuqueibacterota; class Zhuqueibacteria; order Thermofontimicrobiales; family Thiofontviventaceae; genus Thiofontivivens. Next base: position 575 of record JAFGDW010000115.1, read on the forward strand.
TGAAAATCAATTTTACTTAGTTTGAACTAATGGGAAGCGATAGCGAAATAAAGATTGGGAAAACTATGATTATGTCCGGAAAAATAGCTTGCATTTTAGAGCACAAATATGTATTATCAAAAATCACTGAGACATTATTGTTGGGATAATTTATTACTGAAAATGATAATTCATACCCCAAATGCTGAAAAATGAATTACGCATATGATTTGCTTCTTTTTTTTCATAATCAACAAACCCATTTTGACAATAATATTTTTTACCTTGTATCCTTTTGTGATTGTATGCCAAAGCGATATTACAGACATGATCAGGAAGTAAAATTATGAACAAGGAAACGAGTCGAATGAAGTCATCGACCGGAAATATAAACCGGTCACAAAAGGTATTGTCAATTTTAACCGAGATTAATCAGGCGATCAGCCGGAGTATGACGCTGGAAGATAAACTGCAAGCAACGCTGCGCATTTTGCAGGATCAGTACAAAATAAAATCCGGTGTAGTATTCCTAATGAATGAAGATGGTAAGTCTCTGAATATGACTGCCTCGATTGGATACCGAACAGATATTGCCAAAACAAAATATCGTCTTGGCGAAGGATTAACCGGGCGCATTGCCGAAACGGGGAAACCTATAGTTGTCCCGCAGGTAAGTAAGGAGCCACTCTTTTTGAATCGATTAAGCTCATGGGATCCCAAAAAAGATCGAGAACAATCATTTTTTGGAGTGCCTATCATGCTCGACTATAAAACGCTTGGTGTCGTTAGCATGAGCATGACGTTCAATTCGCGGCGTGATTATGATAATACATTGAAATTTCTTTCACTTGTGGCATCCGCACTGTTGCAGCCGATTAGCGTGGAAAATATTATGAAAATGGAACGTCAGAAATTACTCGATGAAAATGTGATGTTAAAACAAAAATTGCAGGAAGAGTTCAGTTTCCATAATATCATCGGGAATAGTCATGATATGCGTGACGTGTACGAACAGGTCGCGAAAGTTGCACGTACCAACACGACTGTGTTGATTCGTGGTGAATCGGGAACCGGGAAAGAATTAATTGCAGCCGCAATTCACTATAATTCACTTCGGGGAGATAAACCATTTATAAGTGTAAACTGTGGTGCGATTCCTGAGAATCTGATTGAGTCCGAATTCTTCGGGCATGAGAAGGGGGCGTTTACCGGCGCTGTTGCACAAAAAAAAGGCCGATTTGAATTGGCTGCAGGGGGAACGATTTTCTTGGATGAGGTTGGTGAACTAAGCGCCATGACACAGGTAAAACTTTTACGAGTGCTTCAGGAGCAGGAATTCGAACGGGTAGGCGGCACCGAAACACTGCGTGTCGATATTCGCGTGATTGCGGCGACTAACGCGAATCTCGAAAAAATGATGAATGAAAATCGTTTTCGGGAAGATTTATACTATCGTCTCAATGTTTTTTCAATTTTCCTGCCGCCATTGCGCGAACGTAAAAGTGACATCCTGCTACTGGCCGACCATTTCATGTTGAAATATGGTCGACAAAACGGTAAATCGATTCGCCGTATTTCCACGCCGGCAATTGATATGTTGATGGCCTATCACTGGCCGGGCAATGTGCGCGAATTAGAAAACTGTATTGAGCGTGCAGTGCTTATGTGCGAGGACCAGGTAATCCATAGTTACCACTTGCCACCAACGCTGCAAACCGCTGAAAGTAGCAATACACTCGCTCGGGTTTCATTAAAGCAGGCAGTAGAGTCGTATGAAAAAGAGTTGATTCAGGATACGCTTAAAACTACGCGCGGCAATAAAGCCCGCGCTGCCCGTATGCTTGATACAACCGAGCGAATTATTGGTTATAAAATCAGAAATTATGATATTGAATTAAGCCGATTTAAATAATGAACACATTCTAAAAACCGCGAATTACGCGAATGGACGCGAATAGAAATTTATTAAGTTTTATAAAAACAATGCGCCGAAGGACGCATCTGTCCCGCCGAAAAAAGCGGGACATGATTGGTGAAAATTAGTGAAATTAGTGGTTTATCTCTTTTTAGAGTGGACTCAATAATAGTTGTGTATAATTCCAATAATTTTTGATGGAATTCCATTAAGTAACAATTATATCCAAATTGATTAAGGAAGGGTTGATTTCATGAAAAATGTAGTACCTGTTCTATTACTTACAACAATGCTAATCTTCTTTTTTATTTCTCCTGGCTACAGTTGCACCAATTTCCTGTTCTCAAAAGGGGCGACGATGGATGGCTCGACGATGATAACTTACGCTGCGGATTCTCATGAATTATATGGCGAGCTCTACTATACTCCTGCCGCGCGCTACACACCCGGAACCATGCTGAATATTTATGAATGGGACACTGGCAATTATCTCGGACAGATCGAACAGGTCGCCGAAACATACACAGTCGTTGGGAATATGAATGAATACCAGGTGTCGCTCGGCGAAACCACCTACGATGGGCGTACCGAGCTTCAGGATACAACTGCGATTGTGGATTATGGCAGTTTAATGTATATTACGCTCCAACGTGCAAAAACCGCCCGCGAAGCCATTCAGATAATGACGGATCTCGTGGAACGTTACGGGTACGCATCGACCGGAGAGTCGTTTTCCATTGCCGATCCCAACGAAGTCTGGATTATGGATATGATTGGTAAGGGGCCGGGGAATAAAGGTGCCGTTTGGGTGACTCGACGTATTCCGGATGGATATATTTCTGCTCATGCCAACTACTCACGTATCAGGCAGTTTCCGCTTGATGACAAGAAAAATTGTCTGTACGCTGAAGATGTGATATCGTTTGCCCGTGAAAAAGGCTTCTTTTCCGGCAGCGATGCCGAATTCAGTTTTGCCGATGCCTATGCTCCGCCTGATTATGGTGCACTTCGATTTTGTGAAGCACGAGTCTGGAGCATGTTCAGACGGGCGGCACCATCATTGAACTTATCGACCGATTATGTAAAGGGTGAAAATCTTGATGATCCACTTCCACTGTGGATTAAGCCTGATAAGAAATTATCCGTTCATGATGTGATGGAGTTAATGCGTGATCATTTTGAAGGCAGCGAATTTGATATGTCGGTTGATATTGGTGCTGGGCCATACCACTTGCCGTATCGCTGGCGGCCATTAACATGGATTGTGGATGGTAAAGAATACCTGAATGAACGCGCGACTTCTACCCAGCAGACCGGATTCTCGTTTGTTGCACAGGCACGGTCATGGTTGCCCAATCCCATTGGTGGTGTGCTGTGGTTTGGAGTTGATGATACCTACAGTACGGTTTATGTACCGATGTATTGCGGCATAACCAACGTTCCCAAAAGTTACGCAGTCGGTACCGCAGATTTTTACCACTTTTCTTGGGAATCAGCCTTTTGGACGTTTAATTTTGTGGCGAACTACGCATATTCACGCTATAGTGAAATGATTAAAGATATTCAAATCGTCCAACGGGAATTAGAAGGTAGTTTTCTTGCGGACCAACCGGCAATTGATGAGGCTGCATTGCAGCTTTACAAACAGGCGCCGCAGCTCGCGCGCGATTATTTAACATCATATTCAGTCCGACTGGGTAATGAAACTGTTGATCGCTGGCGGACGCTAGGTGAACAATTGTTAGTAAAATATATGGATGGTAATGTGAAGGATGAATTGGGTCATGTTACGCATCCCGGCTATCCTGAATCGTGGTATCGGAAAATTGTTGAAGAAGACAGTACGAAATTGAAAATGAAAAAATTGCCCGGAGAACTTGAAACGCATTAATTCTTTTGAAGCGCCACGCACTTTCAAAGTGTGTGGCACGTTGTCCGTATCAACACTGGAAAGCTTTATATTTTTACAGCACCAAAACCGAAGAGAAAGCGGATTATATGAAAATAAAAATCCAAATCCTCAAAATAATAATATTTTCATTTCTAATTCCACCGCTCTCTGCACAGCCATTCCTCGACCACCGTACTTCCTTCAACCTCGAAACCTGGAAATTCCACAAAGGTGATATTTACTCCGCCGAAAATCGCAGCCTGGATACCCGCCAGGGCTGGCAAGACATTACTGTACCACATACATGGAACGCTGACGATGTTCTCACAAATGGAAATTTTTATTATCAGGGAATCGGCTGGTATCGTACAGAATTTGAATTACCAGCGGATCGTGATAATCAACGATACTTTCTGCGGTTTGATGGTGTTTCGCTTGTGACAGACGTATTTATCAATGGCAAATATCTCGGTGAGCACAAAGGTGGGTATTCCGCCTTCTGTTTTGATATTACCTCACACTTAATTCAGGGAGAGAAAAATACCATCGCGATAAAAGTGGATAATTCCATGCAGCCTGATGTGGCGCCTTCAGGTGTGTACCTGTATCCGTTGTTCGGAGGCATTTATCGGCCGGTGACCATCTTTTGCACCAATGATGTGTGTATTTCCCCGCTTAATTATGCATCAAGCGGTATATATGTCAAACAAAAAAATGTTTCTGCTCAAAACGCTGAATTTGATGTGGATGTACTGTTTGACTACACTGCTTATCCTTCATTGCAGCTCACATCAAATGAACTGCTTCCACCGGAAGGTGTGGGTGGAACCGGTATGTATGCGGAATATTTTAATAATGCCGAATTAACAGGAAGGCCCGTTCATACGCGTATTGATACTGTCATCAACTTTGTTTATGGCGATGGCGCTCCGTTTGGCGATATGTCGAACAATAATTTTTCAGTCCGTTGGACCGGACAATTCATGCCGGAACGCACCGGTACCTACCGTTTTGTTCTTAAAAGTGATGATGGCTCGCGGTTATGGGTCGATGGTGAACGGCTGATCGATAACTGGGGTTCTCATCCGGTAACAGAAAAAACTGGCGATATTCAGCTTGAGGCACAGAAAACCGTTAATTTGAAAATTGAATACAATGAGTACACTCAGGGCGCGTCCATAAAATTTGGCTGGACGTATCTACCACAAGCGGATAATCCCATTGAGCTGGTTGCCAACACCCGGATCGTGTCGGCTGCAGGCAAACTTATAGCGGACGATCAAAAAACGATTACCTTACAGAACGGGAAACAGGCGCATATCACTCATTCATTTGACATTAATAAACCCCATTTGTGGGATGCAAAACGTGATCCCTATTTGTACACACTTATTGTGCAGCTTGAAGATTCATCGGGGAATGTGCTTGATACTGTAGAGCAGCCATTCGGTCTGCGATATTTTGATGTGGATGTTAAACGCGGACTAATTCTGAACGGCAGACCTTATCATTTATATGGCGTGTGTCGACATCAGGAATGGGAAGGCTTGGGACCAGCGTTGACAGACGAGAATCATGAAAAAGATATTGACTTGATTTGTGAAGTCGGAGCGAATGGAGTCCGGCTGGCGCATTATCAACAGGCTGAAAAAATCTACAGCTTATGCGATGAAAAAGGCCTGGTTGTGTGGGCGGAAATACCCAATACACCGGCATATCGCGAGGAGAATCCTGCATATCTGCAAAATTGTGTCACGCAACTCACCGAGTTAATTTTACAAAACTATAATCATCCATCGATTTTGTTTTGGGGGATGTATAACGAAATTCCCATTCCCACAGCCGATGTGCAAATACTGCATAACACCGCGAAACAGCTTGATCCGGTTCGGTTGACGACACAGGCAGATTACACCTACGCAACCGATCGTCATTTCGTTACCGATGTGGCTGCCTGGAACTGGTATTATGGCTGGTATTACGGGGAGTTCGATCGTTATGGTTCCTGGTATGATGAGCTGTACAAAGAATATCCCACTATTAAAGCCGGCTTAAGCGAATATGGCGCCGGTGGCTGCATTGACCAGCAACAGGAGAATCCCGAACGTCCCGATCCGACCAATGGCCGTTTTTTCCCCGAGCAGTACCAGCGACTGTATCACGAAAACGTCTGGGAGAATATAAAAGACCGGCAGGATATCTGGTGCAAATTTCTCTGGAACATGTTCGACTTTAGCTGGACAGTTGCTCATCGTGGTGACCGCGATTTTATCAATCATAAAGGATTGGTCACTCACGATCGTAAGGTTAAGAAGGATGCCTTCTATTTCTACAAGGCTAATTGGTCGGATGCGCCGGTACTGTACATCAGCAGTCGCCGTGATACCGAACGGACGGAACCGAATGCACCGGTGGAAGTTTATACTAATCTCGAAGAAGTCGAGTTATTTGTTAATGGCTTACGAATCTCTGGTAAGCGAATGGATTCAGATATTCACAAACTGATCTGGCAACACGTTAACTTATCTCCGGGACCTAATCAAATTAGTGTAATTGGGAAAAAAGGCAACAAAACGTTTACGGATAGTTGTGAATGGAATTTAAGTGTGAAATGAAAGGGCATTAAATGCAAAACCGCAGTATTATAAAGACATTTTTAAATATCTTATTCATCGCATGCGTCACGTATTTTGCAGGCTGTGCAGCGCTTCAGGAGATCGCCAATATTAAAAAGCCAACGGCAATAGTTGATCGTGTTCGATTTACCGGCATGACCTTCGATGCCGTGGATTTGGCATTTGATGTGAAAATAAACAATCCCAATCCAATCGCAGCAACATTGGCAGGTTTCGATTTCGACTTCTTGATCGAGAACAAGTCGTTTCTCACTGGTAATCAAACCAACCAAACAACGATTGCAAGTAATGGTGAAAGTGTCATCAATATCCCGGTTTCGATACCTTTTAAGCAATTATTCAATACGTACAAATCAATCAGCCAGCAGGATAGCGCCGGTTTTCAATTAAAAAGCGGGATTACGGTACAATTGCCAGTATTAGGAAATACACGAATTCCCATAAGCTATAGTGGTAAGCTTCCAGTGTTGAAATTGCCGAAGGTGGATTTTGCCGGGATCAATTTAAAAAAGCTGTCGCTTACACGTGCCGATTTGGAATTGAAAATGAATGTGGATAATCCCAACACATTTGGTTTGAACACCAAAGCATATAATTTTAAATTGTTCATTAATGATGCCAATTGGGCTAATGGCGCGGCGAATGATAACATTCAGGTCAGGCAAAAGTCGAAACAGACGATTGCGATACCCATTTCACTTAATCTGTTTGAAATGGGGCGCACTGCGCATGATTTGGTATCCGGCAACCGCTCATTGCAGTACCGATTCGTTGGTGACATGAACGTGGGCACAACCATCCCGATGGTTGGTGATGTTGCCATTCCGTTTGACCGGACAGGGAATGTTACAATTACGCGTTAGTGACATTTTATCTGTTCGTTTATCGATTAATGCACACATAAAATACACCGGTAATGAAATGTTCCCAAGCATGAAAATTATAGAATGTACTGGTTTCAAATAAATTGGAAAATCAACATAAAAATAAAGCGATTGTCATCATCAAAGCGATTGCCGATGGAATACAACGGACAATAATTTTTATCCTGGTCGGCATCATTCGAATTTACCAGAAACTAATTTCGCCGCTATTTCCGCCAACATGCCGGTTTACACCAACGTGTTCCCAATATACTGTGGAAGCGTTACGCAAGCATGGCATTTTTAAAGGAGGCTGGCTCGGAATTCGGCGGATTGTACGTTGCAATCCCTGGGGTGGTAGTGGTTACGACCCGGTACCGTAAAACATAAATTTCAATTCATAAATTAATAAAGGCTGATGGCTAGGGCTGGAAGCTAAAAAAGGATTATCTCATGATTATTGTATTCGATACTGAAACTACCGGATTACCAAAAAACTGGAACGCGCCGGTCACCGATACCGAAAATTGGCCGCGTATGATTCAGATTGCCTGGGTGATCTATGACAAAACAGGCAAACAGCTTGAAGCCAAAGATTATATTATTCGGCCGGAAGGTTTTAACATTCCGAAAGACGCAGAGCAAATCCACGGTATTTCCACCGAACGAGCTTTGTTTGAAGGCCATGACCTATATATTGTGTTGAAGGAATTTCTCGATGCTGTGGAACGATGCGATTACCTGGTGGCTCACAACATCAGCTTTGATGAAAAAATTGTCGGTGCGGAAATTATCCGTACGAAAATTAAGTATGCCCGGAATCCTAATATTCAGCGTATCTGTACCAAAGAGGCCAGCACCGATTATTGCAAGCTACCCGGACCATATGGCTACAAATGGCCGAGCCTGGCTGAGTTACATCGTAAATTGTTTGGTAACGATTTTAAGGAAGCCCATCAAGCCGAAGTGGATGTTCAGGCGACAGGGAAATGTTTTTGGGAGTTGGTGCGTTTAGGGGTGATTGAATTAGACTAATGTTTAATCAGAACGTTCACACGGATTAATAACGGCGACGTACTACGCACTTTAATTGTAACTGTTCAATAAATTAGGGAATTAATAGTACGGTATTGTCATGCTTCGACTTCGCTCAGCATGAAATTTTGCGGTCACTTCACACTGAGCGAAGTCGAAGTGTGAAAGCATAAGTATAAATTATAACAACCCTCTTGTATTGATCGGATACCTTTAATTGATACAAATAACCAATTTTTATAGTGTCTTATATATTCTTTCCGATAGAAGTGCGTAGCACGTTTTCGCAAAAATGTAAAAGTTACATTTATACTTTGAGAGGAGCATCCGACATGCCCCAGGACATCGATTCCCAATGGCTAAAATGGGCACGTGAAATTCAGGCGTTGGGCCAAATTGGCCTGACATATTGCACGAACGAATATGAACGCGAGCGCAATCAACGGCTGGTGGAAATTGCCGCCGAAATGGGCGAGGTGCATGGCAAACTCGACAAAGATGTGCTGCTGGAACACTTCAATAAGCAGGTTGGTTATGCGACCCCCAAAATTGACGTGCGTGCTGCCGTGATTCAGGATGGAAATATACTGCTGGTTCAGGAAAGCGCTGATCAGCGCTGGTGTATGCCCGGTGGTTGGGCTGATATCGGTGAAGAGCCATCGCTGGCAGTGGAGCGCGAAGTGTGGGAAGAGAGCGGTTTTAAGGTGAAAGCCCGTAAAGTTATCGGAGTTTTCGATGCGAATCGTGTGGGACGTCCGTTACCGTTTTACCATGCGTACAAAATCGTGTTTTTATGTGACGTGCTTGGCGGCGAAGCGACACCCAGTCATGAAACACTGGATGTACGATTTTTTGGATTTGATAATATCCCGCCGTTATCGCGAAACCGAACCAATGAAATACATTTAGCTGAAATTACCGAACATTTAAACAATCCGCAGCGAGCGACATTTTTCAACTGAGAAAGGCTAAAATTTCAGGAATTCGTACATGATAGCAGAAATGTGTTTGAACACTACTGAAAAATTTTCCCATTCCACCGATTGTTCAAGCAATTTGCGGCAATGCCGATGTATTTAGTTTGAATAAAAAAAGAATAAATAAAATAGAAAGGCAGCCAATGTTAAAACGGATGTTAGTGTTGCTCGAAGAGCAAGATATGTCCCGGGCGGCAATAGAGTATGGAGTTCATTTGGCCAGCTCGGGAAATATAACATTATCCGCACTAAGTGTTGTGGATATTCCGTCCATTGAAAAATCGATTGGACCAGTACCTATGGGCGCCAGTTATTATGCTCAAAAAGAAGAAGAACAGCGCGCTGAACAGGAAAAACGTGTGCTTACAAAAATTGAGCAAGAATTTAAAGCGTTGTGCGAAAAGGAAGGAATTCACCATACCTGTATGTTACGTGAAGGTAAAGGAGAAGAAATTATTTTAGATGAAACAAAATATCATGACATGTTGATTATGGGGTACGAAACATCAATCAAATTTGGTCCGGGTAGAGATACATCTTTACAGCGCCATTTGATTAGCCATGGTATTAATCCAACGTTACTTATACCAAATACATACCATGAAATAAATAACATTCTGCTTTGCTATGATGGCAGTGTACAGGCGACGAAAACGATACATGAATTCGTTCAGTTTGGAATTTGGAAAGAACGTGATGTTACACTGCTTACCGTTCAGAAGGAAAAAGATAAGGAAACAGGAGAGTACTTACTCGAACGTATGGGCGAGTATATGGGGGCGTGCTGCAACGTGCGGTTTAAAAGTGTATGTTTGATTGGCAATCCGCATCAGGAAATTTTAGAGTATTCGGAAAAAGAGAATATGGACATGCTGGTGATGGGCGCATTTGGAAAGCACGTGATCCATAATTTCTTTTTCGGGAGTACAATCGATAAATTCCTGAAAAAAGCAAACAAACCAATATTCATCTATCATTAATGAATATGAACAACCTGGAGTAACATTTACATATGAGAATAATACGAAATCGAATACTGTTGCTGCTTATTTTGACGTTTCTGATTGGGATTGCAGGGATTGCAAGAGCCTCAGTTGCAGCAGAATCACACAAAAATGAGGCCAACCAACAGGCCGATTCACAGCACCAAAATTCAGATATTGCGGAACCGCAGGGTAATCAAAAGATTCACGGAGATAGCTCCGTTCAGCATGCAAAAATGGGCGGAAGTCATGGCAGTGAATCCACCCATCACGAGAGCACATTGGGGAAAGAACTCCCGATCTGGAGTGCCTTGCCGTTCGCTGGCATTTTACTATCGATTGCCCTGATGCCAATTTTATTGCCGCATTTCTGGCATCATCATTTTGGCAAAGTTGCGGCATTTTGGGCAACGGCATTTGCTGTACCGTTTATCCTTAAGTTCGGGCACGAGGCAATTTACGAAATTTTACATATATACCTTGCAGATTATATCCCGTTTATTATTCTATTATGGGCGCTCTTTACCATTTCCGGTGGTATTCTTGTGGAAGGAACGCTAAAAGGGAAGCCCGCCTTGAATACACTTTTGTTATTCATCGGCACTATGATCGCCTCCTGGGTCGGGACCACCGGCGCATCGATGCTGCTTATTCGTCCGATGCTTCGCGCTAATGCAGAACGTAAAAACAAGATTCATATTGTCATATTTTTCATTTTCCTGATTAGCAATATTGGCGGCTCATTGACTCCGTTAGGCGATCCGCCCTTGTTTTTGGGATTTCTACATCACGTGCCGTTTTTTTGGACGCTAAAATTGATCGTCCCGATGATGTTTGTGTGTAGTATTTTATGGGGACTATTTTTTATTATTGATACAATTCTATATCGCCGTGAACAACGTGGCGAAATCGTCGCCGAGCAGCAACATACGACTGTCACCACACCGTTACGGATTCGTGGATTAATTAATCTTGTTTTCCTGCTTGGCGTTATTGGTGGTGTTCTGATGAGCGGTTTGGTAAAGCTGGGCAGTGTTAATATCTTTGGGGTTCACGTCGCCATCCAGAACATCCTGCGTGATGTCATATTAATTTTGATGGGCTTGCTGTCGCTTAAATATACGTCAAAAGAAATCCGCAAAGGAAATGGATTTACATGGTTTCCTATCCAGGAAGTTGCCTATTTGTTCGCCGGAATATTTATGTGTATCATTCCGGCGCTCGCTATGCTTAAAGCTGGAACAGATGGGGCATTAGGAGCGATAATTCAGGCTGTGCAGTCACCTTCGGATTATTTTTGGATCACTGGTGCGCTATCCAGTTTTCTGGATAATGCACCGACTTATCTGACATTTTTAAATACTCAGCTTGGTAATTTCTTCCCTGGATTACCTGAAGCCCAGGCTGTCTCATTACTCGTGTCTGAAAAAGCAACATACCTGATGGCATTATCTGCCGGCGCAGTGTTTATGGGCGCCAATACATACATTGGGAATGCTCCCAATTTTATGGTCAAGGCGATTGCCGAAGAAAATGGAATAAAAATGCCAGGATTTTTTGGGTATATGCTTTATTCCATCGCAATTTTAATACCGACGTTTGCGCTGGTGTCGATGGTGTTTTTTTAAAATTCATAACCAATTAGAATGGCCAAATACGTAGTTGAATTTATGGATTTGGCCATTCAATCCCCAATACACCTTCAAGTATAGTATCCCGACTATTACATTTGATCTTCCAGCTTTCTAAATCCAATTACGAAAAATTATTCCTTCATATAAATGCTAATCAGCATTCAACCAATTGACATGTTGCAATAATGTATTTCAACTTCCATCAAAATTTGACGATACATTTTTTGATCATTGATGACGTATGCAAATAGTGAATATGCCCAATCTATTTTATATCAATATATGAACTCGCTCTAAAAAAAACTTTGCGAATTTACTAATTTACACAAATTGAATTTATTGAGATTAGTAAGTTCTTTTTTCGTGTATTTCGAGTGTTTCGTGGTTTATAGAATGGATTCATATATACAATACTGTCACGACATCGATCTGATAGTAAATCATTCAACAATGATGTTTTTAATTCTTGGTTCAATAGTCCATAAAATTATGACTGTGAATTAATATCAACTCTACACTAAATAAACTTCCAGATCAACATTTATTACTACTAACAGGAGAACTCATGAAAAGGTGTCTATACTTTGTATCCATTTGTATTTTGCTGTTACCGTTACTCCTTTTAGCCCAGGAATCTCAGGATAATAGTGCAAATTCCTCAAAATCAAATCACTGGGAATCATCAATGGATATTGGTGCAGCAATTTACTCCGGGAACGTGGATAAACAGGATCTACGTGGATTATTCTCGATTATCCGTAAAGATGAGTTACTTGATTTCTCACTGGATCTAAAGAGTGTACTAAGCAAAGTTGACAAAGCGACAAAAAATAAAGAGTATAGTTTATCATTGAAAGTCGACTATATGCCTAAAAGAAAATTGACACCATTTGTATTATTTAATGCCTATCAAAATATTCCAAAAGGGTACGACTCCCGGTACGGTGGATATTTAGGGGCCAAGTGGGTTTTATATAAAAATGAAGGTGCAAATTATTCGTTAAGCGCTGCTTATTTATTTGAAGAAGAAAATTTCACTACCGAGGAACAAAACGATGCATCAAAAAAAAGTGCAAGTAAACTATCGGTTCGGCCTAAAATAACACAAAGTATTAGTGATGCGGCGACATTTGATATGATCGCATTTTATGTTCCTTCATTTGATGATTTTAAGGATTATCGGTTTGACCTCGATGCCGGAATTGAAAGCAAACTCACAGCGAAAATATTTATGAAATGTGCATATACATTGAATTATGTAAATCTACCACCGCTGGCTGATATTGCGAAAACGGATCAGGCGTTGGTAATGTCAATTGTATTTAAATTTTGAGACTTTTGTCCGGTTATCGGAAATAGTAATTCTTTATTCAAACCGACTAAATCTATTAACCCAGATACTAAACAGGATAGCTTATGGACTATGTGTTTTACGGAAGTATTTATCTGGCGCTGGCAATTGTTAGTGGCTGGTGTGGCAGACAGCGGCGGATTGGTTTTTGGGGATTTTTATTTGCGTCGATTGTTTTCACACCCTTAATTAGTTTGTTGTTTATTTACTTCGCATCACCTAAAAAAAGTGTGAAATCCGCAATATCCAAAAGTAAGGAAGCCTTAAGCGTATGATGTCCTTTTTTAAATTAATGCGCTTCCTGTTGAGAGAATCGTCTGAATTACGAATGCAGTTTTTTGTCTATATCATCATCGCAGGACTTTCCCAGACTCTATTGCTAGTGATTATCAACGATGCAACTGCACAGGCAATTCAGGGTACGGTTCGTATGCAGGTATTTCTGCTGTTCATTACGACACTTTTACTTTATGTTTTAGCCCAGAATTTTCTAATGCGTCGATTTATGAATATTGTGGAAAATATCAAAGAGAAAATTCGAAATCGTTTGGCAGGGAAAATCAGAGAAGCAGACTGTTATAAGCTGGAAAAGCTGAATACATCAGAAATTTATGCCACAATCGTCAAGGAAACGGCATATATCACACAAATGTCGCCTCGGTTTATCTCGGGCATTCAATGTTTTGTTATGCTCGTCTGCACAATGATATATATCGCCTGGCTGTCTCCGATTGCATTTTTGTTGGTGGCTTCGGCGATAACGTTCCAAATCGTTTACATGTTTATTAGTGACAAAAAAACATGGGTTGCGTTTGAAAAATCCAACGAGGCGGAAGTTGATTTGTTGACAGGACTGACAAATGTTTTGCACGGTTTCAAACAGATCAAGCTTAGTCAGAAAAAAGGTGATAGCGTACTTGCAGATGTTTCTGAGACGGCCTCCCGTGACAGAAGTTTGAAAATTACTGCCCTGGAAAAATACCTGGGAAATTTTGTCATGATGCTGGTGTTTTTCTATCTGCTTATTGGCTTGCTCCTGTTTGTGCTAAACTCGTTTTCAGCAACCCTGACGCCAGTGCTGATTAAGTTGATTACCAGCATCCTGTTTTTAGCTGATCCATTATGGGGATTAATTGAACTATCTACCAAAATGGTGCAAATAAGCGTGTCGGTCGATACCATCTATCATCTGGAGAAGAAGCTCGATGCAGTCAGCGATGGTATCGACAAGAACGATGAATATGCAATTCAACCGGATTTCCGAACCATTAAATTTAAAGATGTGGTATTCAACCATCGTGACTACGATAACGAGACTACTTTCCAGGTTGGTCCCGTAAACATGGAAATAAATCGGGGGGAAGTTACATTTATTGTAGGTGGAAATGGCAGTGGGAAATCCACATTTATCAAGCTGCTTACGGCACTTTATTTCCCCGATTCCGGTCAAATGCAAGTCGATGATATGGTGCTGACGAAAGAGAACGTCCAATCCTATCGGGAAATGTTTGCCATTATTTTAACGGATTTTCATTTATTCGATAAAATGCATGGCATTAATAATGTGTATCCGGGCATGGTGCAACAACTTTTGCGAACATTTGGTCTGGAAAATAAAACCGCATATAAAGGCAACCGGTTTACAAATCTTTCGCTATCAACCGGACAGCGTTCCCGGCTGGCAATGATTATTGCCTATCTTGAAGATAAAGATATTTATGTGTTTGATGAGTGGGCAGCCGATCAGGATTCTAATTTCCGCAGCTATTTTTATGAACATATGCTCACAGATCTCAAAGCCCGTGGCAAAACCGTGATTGCTGTGACTCACGACAATGACTATTTCCATGTTGCTGATCGCGTGTTCACAATGGAAATGGGGCAATTTGTTGATAAATCACCGGAACTTATCGCAGAAGAGCGCCGTCGTCGACAACGCGTTACGGAAGTAAATGGCGGTCCGGATGTCTGGCACACTACAAAATATAAACTGGTTACGCCAACCAAATGAGATGGTTTGTAATTGTGTCCGTTTTAAAGGATTATAGTGGAGCCGTATTAAGGCGCTGTTCAACAATAAAATTGCAAAATAATCAAGTCAGAGAAACTTGTCACTACTTCAGTTTCATGAGTAATCGGTTTTTTTGAATAGATAATCAGGATTTGTTTTAAAATTCATCAATCGCAAGCAGTTGGAATGTCCTCATAGATTGAACCGTAGTAGAAATTAAAATGGTGAAATGACAAGGTTGACGGATATGGAAAATGTGCAGGAAAAAATGGAGTTAAAAGAGAAATTATTGAAACGATTTGGAAATCATCTGAAACGAAGCGCACAAACAATTATTGTTGTCACATTAATTGTACTTATTATTTGTTTGGTTCTCTGGCAGCGCGTGGTCATTTCCATTGGCTCGGGAGAAGCCGGTGTACTCTGGCAGCGATTTAATGGTACTGTGATTGACCGTTATTTTGATGAAGGCATTCATATTATCAGTCCATTGGACAAGATGTATATATATAACATCCGGAATCAGGAGGTAAAGGATTCGCTCGATGTGCTCTCGGTAAACGGATTGACCATTCATCTGTATTTATCTGTCCGATATCATCCGCATGTCGATATCTTGCCCATTTTACATAAAGAGGTTGGCCCGGATTATGTTCAGGTGGTTGTATTACCTGAAATTGAGGCCGTAGTTCGCACCATTATAGGGCAATATAAGCCGGAAGAATTGTATACCGCCCAAAAAGCTATCGCAGAACAGCTTTATTCCGAATCGTTCAAGCAGGTGGAAGAGCGTTACATTGCATTGGATGACATATTGATCAAACGGATACGGCTTCCTGAAAAAATCAAGGTGGCAATTGAATCCAAATTGGAGCAGCAACAACTGGCACAGGAATACGAATTCCGGTTACTTCGTGAACAAAAGGAGGCGATGCGAAAGAAAGTCGAAGCTGATGGTATTGCTGTTTTTTCCAAATGTCTGAGTGATCAGGTGCTAAAGTGGCATGGTATTAAAGCTACCGAAGAACTGGCAAAATCTCCGAATAGCAAAATTATAGTGATTGGTTCGGGTAGTAAGGAAATGCCGATTATTCTTGGGGGACAATAAGAATGAAACGATTCAATACCTGGCTGCAACACTCCGGTCAGATTCTGATTCTTACAAGTTTGATAATCTCCGGTTGTAGTAGTATCGATTCGAATGCCCATAAGCGGATCGAGAAATCCCTGACCAATCAGGGGGATATCGTTGTTGGGTTGGTTTGGCCTTCGGAAATTCGCAAAGGTTATTTTGTTCAGGGCGCTCAATTAGCGGTCGAAGAAATTAACGAAACCGGACTGTTAGGACGAAAGATTCGCCTGGTAATTCGGGATGATGGCAACAACAAAAAAAAGGCACGGAATATTGCACTGGAGTTTTCCAAAAATACTGATATGATCGCTGTGGTCGGGCACAATGCATCGGGAGTAACGCTGCCTGTTTCGGTTATCTACAATTACAGCGGCTTGCTATTTATTAATACTGCATCAACAAATAGCACGTTGACGCGACACAATCTGGATATGTTTTTCCGGATTATTCCTGATAACCAGGAATTTGCCAAAAAAGTTGTTGAGTATACCTATCTCATGGGGTACCGAAAACCTGTGATCGTTTATGTTCGCGGGTATTATGGTAAAGATCTGTCAAACATGTATCAAACATACCTCGGGCGTCTGGAAGTGCCAATCGTTCATATCTTTTCCTATTTTTCGGGATCAGATGACTGGCGAGAAATTTTTCGGGATTTTAAAAACCTGGATTACGACATTGTTTTTCTGGCTGGGTCTGTGCCTGAAGCCGCCCATTTTATTAATCAGGCACGCGCCTGGGGCATTACAACCCCTTTTATCGGTTCGGATGGATTTGATACCAACCTGTTATTGAATATCGGAAAAGCCAGCGTTGAGGGATCAATGTACTGCGGTGTATTTAATCCGGAGAATCCCCGGGCAATTACCCAATTTTTTGTAGAAAAATTTAAGCGTAAGTATAACCGCTCACCGGATACTGAAGCGGCTCAGGCATTCGATGCATTGAAGCTGCTGGCATTTATCATCCACAAATCACAGTCGGTTAATCCTGAGGTGCTGGCGTCTAATCTGATATTTGTAGAAAAGTGGGAAGGAGTAACCGGGTATCACACTTTTACCAGAAATGGAGATGTGGTTGACAAAACGATCTACTTCAAAAAAATTGAAAAACAAAAACAATGCATCGTCGATATTGATGAGAATAAAATAACAGAAGTTGAAAAAATTATTGGAGGATACCATGAAGCAGCAAAAGAGTCGGCCGAGAAAACAATCGGCAGTGACTGATAAGAATGAAACACCCGTACAGACAGATCTTTCTGTTCAATCTGCCGAGGCGCGAAACATCGTTTACAAATATTCGGCGATTGCCTCAGGCGTTGGCCTGATTCCGGTTCCGGTTTTCGATTTGGTTGCGTTATCAGCATTGCAACTGAAAATGGTGGCCGATTTATCAAAACATTATCAAATTAAATTTGAAAAGAATGCCGGCAAGATGATTGTCGCATCGTTACTTGGCGCCATTGTACCGGAAGCGCTTTCCCGTGGAACATTTGTTAGTGTCCTGAAAATGACACCACTCATCGGTCCTGTCATTGGCGGCGTCACCATGCTGGCATTTACTGGCGCCAGTACGTATGCTATTGGCATGGTGTTTATGAGTCATTTCCAGGCTGGTGGTACCCTTATTGATTTTGAAGTGGCAAAAGCACGCGAAAATTTCAACGAAATGTACGCGAAGGGATTGGAGCTGGTAAAATCACGTTGGGCAAAAACACAGCCGGGTGTGCAAGAAGAAGTTGTCGATGAACCGGTCACCGCAGATGTAACAAATAATTAGACTTTATTTTAGAATGATGAATTTAGAATTAAGAATTTGAGATATTACATGATAAATATGAGACATTATTCGCATTTCTAATTTTATACCTATTCAGTTCAGCGGCTTCGAATAAATCGTATTTTTGCCTGAGCTGTCCCAAAAACCAGGGAAACTCAAACAAACGATCATTGGACGATACGGTCTCGCCCAACTTAACCGGGATTAGGCGACGATTTGTGACACGCTGAATAGTCTTGCCTGAATTCTTAATTATAGTTTATCGCATTATGCTGAGAAAGGAATTATACATGCAACAACACATGCGAGAAAACTTGACCACGTTAGGTATGCCGTCATATCTAATGAATGCACCTTTATCGTATTCCGCTGATTCTCCAAATAACGTCTGGATGGAAGAGTTAAGTGAATCCGAACGTGTCATTGACAATCATAAAGCGATGAAGCAATTTTTACAGTTATATCAATTTATTGGCGCTCATGCGTTTGTACAGAATTTACCCACTCCGGGCAACTGTCAATTGCAGGATTTACCGTTTATCTCGAATTTGGGAATTGTTCTTGACCATCTTCCGGACAAGCGCACGGTTATTATTTCAAATTTTGCTACTGAACCACGGCGGGGCGAGACTGAAGTCGGGATAGGTTTCTTTAACAGCATGGGCTACGATGTTCATACATCGCCCTATCATTTTGAAGGCGAAGCCGAATTGAAGCACTTACACGATAACGTATACGTCGGTGGTTATGGCATTCGTTCGGATATTCGGGCGTATGAGTGGATGGAAAAGCAATTTGACATCCGCATCATAAAGGTACGCAACAGCAATGACCGGCTTTATCACCTTGATGGAAGCGTATTTCCGATGACTCGCAACCATACGTTAGTTTGTACAGCCATGTTCACCAAACCGGAAATCCAGGCAATTGAACGGGAAACTGAGATAATTGATGTAACGGCAAAGGATGCACTCGCCGGAATTACTAATTCGGTACGCGTCCATCGTTTCATCATCAATGCGTCCAATTTATGTGAGTTGAAGTCAGGAACGGATGCATACTACAACGAACGGATGAAAAACCAAAATCTGGAAAAAATCGCTGTGGAAATGGGATTTGACGTTTGCTTTTTCAATATCGATGAATTTTATAAAGGTGGGGCCATGCTGTCGTGCATGGTATTGCACCTGAATCGTCGATCATATGAAATTGATTTGTTGTAAGGTTATACTTGTTATGGGTTGGAATGTAACATCATATTTATGAAAAAGAGAAGCTGTCATATCGAGTCCCGACGCGTCGGGAAGATATGACTCAGCTGCGCGGAATTTATCACTTCTCGCTTCGCTCAAAGTGACAAAAATGCTTGTCTAAAGTTATAAGTTAATCCCTAACCTGGATAAACCAGAATTAAAAAAATTAGACAGGATAACAGGATGAACAGGATTTCTTAGAGGAAGAGATTATACAA
>JAFGDW010000116.1 GCA_016931935.1 Candidatus Zhuqueibacterota bacterium
ATAAACGAACTTAAAAAGTCGAACGGTTCGATGTTTGTCCCACAGCAATTTGAAAATCTGAGGAATCCGGAAATTCATTATTTGACGACAGCCGTAGAAATCTGGAACCAAACAGATGGTCACATTGATGCATTTATTGCAGGTGTAGGCAGCGGAGGAACGATCGGCGGTGTTGGCAGATTTTTAAAAGAGAAAGATCCGGGCATCCGGGTTGTTGCTGTGGAACCGGAAAACTGTGCTGCTCTGCTCGGGCACGAGCCCGGTCTTCACCAAATCCAGGGGATTGGTGACGGTTTCATCCCCTCCGTACTCGATATTTCGCTAATCGATGATGTTATTACCGTCACTGATGATGATGCAATTGCTACTACGCGACGTTTGGCCAGAGATGAAGGGTTATTGGTCGGAACTTCCTCTGGCGCAAATGTATGGGCGGCGATGAAATTGGCTGAAAAATTCAATAAAAATATAGTGACTGTGCTCGCTGACCGCGCCGAACGATATTTCAGCACAAGTCTGCTATAATTCTATATTAAGCGAAAATGAGCAAACCGCAACGAACGTGTCACATGTATACTTAAGCCGAATTGGTTTTCCGATTTAAACAAAAATTTCCTTCATTTTGAAGGAAGGCTGAAGGAAAGCTCTATAAAACGGAAATCCGAAAACCAATTCGTTACCGGTGTATTCAGAGCGAATAAATCAATGCAATATGAATTAAATAGTGTTGACCCGGTCCGGAATCCCGGCTGGGATGACATGCTGCTTTCCAGGTCAGACTATTCATTTTTTCATTCGACCGCCTGGGCTAGCGTGTTGAGTAATTCGTATGCGTATACGCCACGATATTTAACATTCGTAAAAAATAATGAATTTTTGACATCGCTTCCATTTATGGAAATTACCAGTTATTTGACTGGAAAACGGGGCATATCACTTCCATTTTCCGACTATTGTGATCCGATTGTCCATCATAATACGGATCATGATAAAGTGATAGACGCACTAATAAAATTTGGAAAAGCTGCTGGTTGGAAGTACTTCGAAATAAGAGGCAGTAATGGTTTGTTTACGGATATAATTCCATCCGCAAAATTCTATTGCCATCTGTTGAAATTATCAGATCATGAAACTGCTATTTGGGGAAAACTCAGAGATAGTACACGCAGAAATATCGAGAAAGCGATAAAACAAGGCGTTCAAATTCATTTTGGTAATTCTGAAAATGAAGTAAATGAATATTATCACTTGCATTGCCTGACCCGAAAATATCACGGGCTTCCTCCACAACCGTTAAAATTTTTCAAAAATATCTATAAATATATTTTATCGAAAAATATGGGAATTGTTATTCTGGCTACATATCAGGAGCATTGCATCGCCGGAAACATTTACTTCCATTTCGGGAAAAAATCCTATTACAAATATGGCGCGTCGAACCGAACCTATCAGCGATACCGGGCCTCGAATCTCGTCATGTGGGAGGCAATTAAATATTATAGTCAACATTCATATGAAAGCCTGTGTTTTGGCAGGACTGATATGAACGACGCAGGGCTCATGCAATTTAAAAATGGCTGGGGCGCCGAATGCCGGGTAATAAAATATCACAGATATGATTTGGATAAGGATAAGTTTATAAATGGCGAATTTGCTGTGCATCATAATATGGCTGTAATATTAAAACATCTGCCTTTGTCGTTTCTAAAAATAATGGGTACTTTTTTATATCGACACATAGGATAGACATGATGAAGTTTTTAAATAATTCCAATTCTTCCACACCGCGACGCGGTAATATTGTTGAGGTTCGTCCTTTTCATGAAATTGAACAAACGTTGGATGAAAATGGCCAATTGGACCGTATGCCATTCATGCCGGAAATGGTGCAATACTGTGGTCAGCGATTTCGTGTGACCAGGCGCGTCCACTACGTGTGTGTTGATGGGAACGGGATGCGGGGAATGAATGATACAGTAACTCTGGAAAATAATTATTGTGACGGATCGGTTCACGATGGCTGCCAAAAAGCGTGCACGCTGTTTTGGAAAACTGCATGGCTAAAATATCCGTCCGGTGATGAAACTGATGCTACTCAACAAGATAAACTAAGTACAACAGATGTCCTGAAAACCCGGGATGAAGTAACCAATAAGTATATCTGCCAATCGACCTGTCTGGCTTCAGCAACATGTCTACTCACACGGAGGTTAAAGCCAGTATTTCTGGCAAAAGAATTATTTTCGGGTAATCAGCGATTTGATAAATTTCTCACAAATTTTGGTCATTACCTGCGCTATAAATTGGCAAATGGTTCAACAAACTCTGTGTGTCATATGCTCAAAGGTAAATCTGATCAAGCACCGCGTGAATCGTTAAAATTAAAGGCTGGTGACTGGGTTGAAGTAAAAACGCCCGACGAAATTGCAGGCACTCTGGATACAACCGGTAAAAATCATGGCCTGGTATTCACGTCGGAAATGCATCATTTTTGTGGTAAGCGTTATCAGGTCCGGCAGCGCCTGGATAAAATGGTTTCGGAGACCAGCGGTCAAATGGTGAAGTTGAGAGATACAGTATTATTGGAAAACGTGACATGCTTTGGGATTTGTAAATTCGGTTGCTCGCGCCAACTGTTTCATTACTGGCGAGAAATTTGGTTGAAAAAAATCGATAGTGTTTAACTATCAGCAATCAGCCATTAATAATTGACAATAAGTGTAGACAGCCTGAATCCAACGGACAACTGCAAGACGTTGAGAAATTGATAATGACAAAATCAATGACTTCAAACCATCCGGTCACTAACATAAATAGTACGATTGAAAATATCCGCATCATCGATCCGCAAACAGATCACACATGGGATGAATTCGTTGAGCAGCATCCTAATGGATGGATTTGTCATCTATCAGGCTGGAAAACGTTAATAGAGGCAAGTTTCTCACACATCAAAGGCTATTATATTGTAAAATACGATCCAATGGATGGCACTATATGCGCTGGACTTCCGATCTACTTTGTTAAGAGTTTTCTGACAGGCAAAAGACTGGTAAGTGCACCGTTCGCCACTCTGTTCGATCCACTATATAGAAATGAGACCGACTTGACAGCCCTCGCAGAAGCAGCAATTTTGATGTGCGACAATTTAAAAAGTTCATTTATCGAAATCCGAAGCTTCAACACAGACGGATTAAAAGCGGATAATCGATTTAAAGCCGAGTGTTTTTACAAACATCATTATATTTCACTAAGTGAAGAACCTGATGTGTTGAAGAAAGGCTTTCACCGAACATGTGTACGGCAGCGTATTAATCGGGCGCTTGAAAGTGACATCCGATTGGAGATAAGTGAATCCGACCAGGGAATGAAAGACTTTTATTCGGTTTATCTCATTACAAGAAAACGAACCAGCCTGCCACCGATGCCGTATCGATTTTTTAAATCGTTGTGGGATATTTTTTATCCTTCTGGAAAAATATCAGTGCTGTTGGCTCATAAACAGAACAAAACCCTTGCCGGAATGATTCTCTTCAAGTATAAAAACCGCGTATCTGCAGAATTTGCAGCGTCGGATGAACACTACAAACATATCAGCCCGAATCATTTTTTGTTTTGGCAAGCAATAAACCTTGCCTACGATGAAGGCTATTCAATTTTTGATTTCGGCAGAACATCCCTGAACAATCAAAGCTTGCTCGATTTTAAAAATCATTGGGCAACATCAACATTTGATTTGGCAAATTATATGTATACCGGAAATTCCAGTAATGGCCAAACCGCTGCAGATAAGAAACTTGGTTATAAACTTATGAGAAAGATTAATCAGTTTCTTCCCCAACGGGCATACCCGAAATTTGGTGAATTTTGTTACCGGCATTTGGGCTGATTATTGGCGACAGTAACATCAATTTCTAATTTTATACTGATTGACCAATGTTAGTGGCCAGTTGAAAATAATGATTAGTTGAAATTTAACGAGTCATTACGATTCGACGGAGTACATCCATAGCTTATCGAAGGATTTACCGTGATGAACGCACTTCAAGCCTGAGCGGAGGCGAAGGCGATTATTTCAACTGGTCATTCGTATAACCAATTGAAAACAAAAGTAATGAATCGAACCCATCTCGAACGGAAACGAATATTTTTCAGAAACAATGGATTGAGCCCAACTGAAATTGTGAAGTTTTGGCGGCATAATGGAAAATTAACGCTGCCATGGCCACAATTTGAAAACAGAGAAGTTATATTTACTCATCTTGGTAGAATCGGTAACGTGCTTGTCTGCAAATTGATAAAAATTCAAGCAGATGATGAAATTCTGGTTCCATCGTATAATTGTGGTTCGGAAGTAGACCCGTTTATTTGGTTCGGGATGAAACCTGTAATGTACCGCGTGGATGAATCACTAAACATTGATGTTGATGATTTATTCAATCGGATTACAGCGCGGACGAAAATTGTATACGTCACCCATTATTTCGGATGGCCGCAGGAATTACGCGACATTATTTATTTATGCTTGAAACACGACCTGTTTTTAATTGAAGATTGTGCACTATCGCTTTTTAGCAATTCAGCCGATGGTCCAATTGGCCGTGTTGGCGATGCTGCTATCCATAGTTTTCGCAAAACACTACCTGTGCCCGATGGCGCAGCGCTAGTGTTACGAGCAGCCAATCGACTGGAATCATTACCCGAAATACGTCCCTCCCTCCTCATTACAGCCAGTGAGATAGCACCCTATATCGCTCGCTGGCTGTTACATTGGATGTACAATAATCCGGTTGTCTCAAACTCACTTTACTATGTAAATGATTTATTTCCCCAAAATAGTTCGCAGAGCGTTTTATCTGAAACGCTGGATATGCCGTCTGATTATTACTTTTCGGACGAGATTATGCCGCTGACAATTTCGCGCATTTCGGCAGGAATTTTACGAGCAACTAATCCGGAGACAGTAGTTAACATTCGACGAAAAAATTATCAACGTCTTTTTGAAGGTATTGCCGATATTAGCTTGCTGAGACAATTATTGAGAAACTTACCGGATGGTGTATGTCCGCTGCTTATGCCAATCGTGGTTGATGATGTGCTTAAATGGATACGTGAATTAAATAGTATGGGAATTAAAGCGATTCGCTGGTGGGAAGGATTTAATCAAAAACTTTCGTGGGAGGCATTCCCCGAGGCCAAAAAGTTAAAAATGGAATTATTGGTATTACCGGTGCATCAGTATTTGAATGAAGATGATATTGATTATATGATCGACTGTGCTCAAAAAGTAGCTAAAACAAAGTGTTGATTAAAAATACATATCAATTCCGGATAATTTGATGAATATCGGTCTGTACCGGAATCTATCGGATGGTATCTTTAATCATTCAAATAAGAAACGTCGAACTGGCTGGTATAAAAACCGGATTGACCTTCATTAAAAGAATAATTGAAAATTAAAATTACTTTTATTTTGCCCAAAATGAAAAAAATCTGGATCGACATCGATAATTCGCCGCATGTACTGTTTTTTAATCCCATAGCGAAGGCACTCACAGGGCAAGGCTACGAGCTTATCCTGACGGCACGTGATGCATATCAAGTCAGGGAGTTAATGCAGGTATACAAAATGAATGCGCAGGTTATCGGAAAGCACTATGGGAAAAACAAACTGCTAAAAATCATGGGGAGTATTTACCGGGCAATGCAATTAGCGCCGTTAATTATCAGGGAGCATCCTGATGTGGCAATTTCGCATGGTTCGCGCGGCATGGTTATTTTATCCAAATTATTAAACATACCGTTGATTTTAATGTTTGATTATGAACATGGTAAGCCTGTGCCGTTTATAAATCCAAATTTGATCATCGTGCCGGAAATTGTGACTCATATTCCGTTTCCTAAAACACAGGTGTTAAAATATAAAGGTATCAAAGAGCATGTCTATGTACCATTTTTTAAAGCGGACTTTAATTTAAAATCGAACTTAAATATTAAATGCGATGATATTGTGATCGCATTACGACCGCCAGCTACGGAAGCGCATTATCACAATAATGAAAGCGACTTGCTGTTTCATGAGGTTATTTCTTTTTTTGCCGAACACGAAAATATCAAAATGATCATCCTGCCACGAAATAAAAAACAGGCCGAACAAATAAAACTGAAATGGAAAGACGTTTACAAAACGGGTAAAATTATCATTCCGGAACATGCGTTTGATGGTTTAAATATAATTTGGAATTCGGATATGCTGATTAGTGGAGGCGGCACAATGAACCGTGAAGCCACCGCTTTAGGAGTGCCAGTGTATAGCATTTTTCGCGGTAAAATGGGTGCAGTGGATGCATTTCTACAAAAGATTGGCAAACTAAAATTTATTGAAAATTCGCGTGATATTCACACTGTCATTGAATTGAAAAAACGACATGTCAGCATAGAACCTGACCAATCCAATCGGCAGGTGCTTGATCAGATAATTAACTTCATCAGCGTGTTTCTTGAACGACCGATTGAAATTAAAAATTATGCGATTGATGATGTGCAGTTCAAACGGCCACTTTTATCCAAAGTGAAAGTGTAACTAAAAGTGAGCCGCGAAATAAGTATAGTAGAACACAGTACTCAGAAACTGGAAACTTGGATCGAACAGCAAAATTATAAAGGGTTTGAACCATTTGATGGATTGACATCATTTTTCAGACCATTAACATGTGGCAATGCTCTGGCGGAGCGGATTTTTCTGCAAGCAGTACGTCAAAGTCCTGTAAATATTCGGCCATTACTGGGCATAAAACCACATGAGTCTACCAAGGGACGAGGTTATATGGCAGCGGGTTATCTCAATATGCTGATGTTGGATGGAAACCATCAGTACAAAAACAAAGCTATAAATTGCCTGAATTGGTTGATTGAAAACAAATCCCCGGGTTATTGTAAGTATTGTTGGGGAAATCACTTTGACTGGACAAATCGAGAAGGCAAGCTGCCTAAATTTGAACCCACAATCGTATGGACGAGTCTGGTGGGGCAGGCATTTCTGGATGCCTATGAAGTTGTGGGTAATCGAAAATACCTCGACATCGCAAGCAGCATTTCCGACTGGATTTTGAGTCTTCCGAGGGAAGAAACGAATTCCGGAGCATGTATTAGCTATGTCGCCTGTGGACAAAGTTTTGTGCACAACTCCAATCTGCTGGGCGCAGCAATGTTAGCGCGAACTGCAAAATATACTAATGATGATAAGGCGTTGCACGTTGCGCGAAAAGCAATTGAATACAGTTGTTCACGACAACTGTCAAATGGAGCCTGGTACTATGGAGAGTGGCATAAACATCTATGGATTGATAATTTCCACACCGGCTACAACCTGGATAGTCTGAAATGTTACATTGAGCACGCCAATGATTGGACATTTGAAAAGAATCTTACCACAGGGTTTGAATACTTCAGAAACACATTTTTTGAAAGCGATGGTCGGCCCAGATACTATCATGATCGTACTTATCCGATCGATATTCAGTGCGCCGCACAGGCGATCGATACACTGGCCAATTTTTCGGACTATGATGCAACGGCGCTGCCATTGTCATTGAAAGTGGCAACCTGGACTATCGAAAATATGCAGGATAAAAACGGCTATTTTTACTATCGACAATTTCCTCGGCTGAAGGTAAAAATACCGATGCTGCACTGGGGACAGGCAACGATGTATAAAGCGCTAACGCACCTGCTTTTGAAATTGTAGACGACATAATCGTAAGTTAAATGTAACATGTTAAAAGTTCGGAAAAGGTAAAGGGCATAGGGCATAGCACATGGCGAGAAATTGTTAACGGTTATAAAATAATGCGTTATTTATATTTAAAAATCAGCGCCATAAAGCTTAGATTATTTTCTGATAATAGGAGTGAAATCCCTGTCCAGCTTCATTTGTTTGCAAAACAATAAAGTAAACAGGCTGGGCCTTTATGGATTTCACGTAATTGAAACGCATAAATGTGATTCATTCCGACGTGATACGCTTAATTTAATAACATTGATTTAAAAAATGATTTTTGTATACATAAAAAACACTATAACAAATTAACTTACTATGATTGAATGTATTTTTTCACTCGATTATGAAATTTATGGTAACGGGAGTGGCTCATTGCGGGAGCTTGTGTTTGGACCTGCTGAACAATTAAGGCGACTATTTCTCAAGCAAAACTCCCGATTTGTCACATTTGTGGAAGCTGCTGAGCTGGAGATGATCGAATTAAAAGACGCCGATTTGACAATTGAATTGGTCAAAGAGCAAATCAGAGATTTACATCGGTTAGGTTTTGAAATTGGTCTACATGTTCATCCCCAGTGGTACAACGGGCAATATCAAAACGGAAGCTGGCAGCTCAATCAAAATGAATATAACTTGTGCGTTCTGCCCGGGCAACGGATCGATGACATCATTCGTCGATCACTTGACTATCTACGAAAAATTTTGGATGAGCCGGAATTCACGCCCGTTGCATTCCGCAATGGTAACTGGTTGTTTCAACCAACGGAACATCTTGCAAGTGTATTGGCAGCGCAGAAATTCAAACTTGATTCATCGGTGTTTAAAGGGGGAATCCAACGCCTGCATCACCTGGATTATCGCCGGGCACTTAAAAACGGCTATTATTGGCGATTTGATGGTGATGTGAATATCCCTGATCCGCAGGGGAAACTGCTGGAGATTCCCATATATTCAACCATGGCGTTTCCGTGGCACATGGTTGGCAAAAAGCGCTTGACGCTTCAAAACAAAGCAGCAGCCCGCTATTCTATTGCATCAAAACTGGAGCGGGTGAGAGATTATATGCGCCTGCGTCAGCCATTGAAGCTGGATTTCTGCCGTTTAACATTAGCTGAATTGATACGAATGATACAACCAGTGATCGAAGGTGACAGGAATGATCCTGAATCGTTTAAGCCGATTGTCCTGATCGGTCATACAAAGGATTTGATTGATTTGGAATCGGTGGATATTTTCATTGATTATCTTCATGAGAGCGGGATACCAATTTCGCAATTTAAAGATGTATATGAGCGATGTCAATCGAATTTAGAGAACTGAAGTGCCAATGGAAGCTTTGAAGAAAAAAAATGCCATTGAGGTAAACAAATCTGATAAAAAATATCTGATGTATATCCTCATCACACCGGCGCGTAACGAAGCAGTGTTTATTGAACAAACTATAAAATCAGTTATCAGACAAACTGTATTGCCAATCAAATGGATTATTGTTAGCGACAGTTCAACTGATGGCACAGATGATATTGTTAAAAAATACATGCTCGATTACAACTGGATTGAGCTAATACGAATGCCTGACCGAACTGAGCGACATTTTGCCGGCAAGGCGCATGCGTTTAATACCGGATACCAACAATTGCGCACGATAGATTATGATATCATTGGCTGCCTTGACGCCGATATTTCATTTGATTCAGATTATTTCGATTATCTGCTAGAAAAATTTTCACAATTTCCTGAATTAGGGGTTGCCGGCACTCCATTCAGGCAGGGGAACCTTCAGTATGATTATCGATTCTCCAGAAAGGAACATGTATCCGGGGCGTGCCAGCTATTCCGGAAAACGTGTTTTGAAGCTATCGGCGGATATGTTCCGTTGAAAGCTGGCGCCGTTGACCTGACAGCCGTTGTGATGGCGCGAATGCACGGCTGGCGGACCGAGACATTTACGGACAAATACTGCATCCATCATCGTCATATGGGCACCGCACAATCGCATATGATTTCGGCTGCGTTTAAAAGCGGTTACGGCGATTACCCAATGGGCGTGCATCCGCTGTGGCAGCTATTCCGTTCAATTTATCAAATGAGTAAACAGCCCGTCGTGTTGGGAGGCATGATGCTTTGGCTGGGATACTGCTGGGCTGTAATTAGATCAGCAAGATCACCGGTGTCAATGGAATTTGTGAGGTTTAGACGAAACGAACAAATGCAGTGGCTTAAAGGATATTTTAGAAAGCTTGTCTTTTGAAATGAATATGGTAGCGTTCTATGCGAACAGCATTATTGGACTTGACTAAACAAATTGATCAGTTAGTTAAAAATCTGAATTTGAAGGAAAAAAGTGAAAGCAGTCCCTGTTGAAATTAACTGGCATACGGGAATGCCAATTTTCGCTTCCGAAAAATTCCTGAAATCAGTAGGAGACGAATATGGCTGGCTCGGTGGTTTTGATGCTGCGGAGGAATTGTGCTGTGTATTGCCGTACACAATCCTGCATAAAGCTATGCTTCGGATGGTACGATTCCGGATTGAAACCATCCCCACTGATGGCGTACTTGATATTCAAGCAGAAAAATCGTTTCTAAATAGTGTAGTTGACTATTTCCGTACTGTCGGAGTGGATTTAATTATTCCCGCTTCCAACAACGCCATTTTTCGCACCTTTCCGGATGGAGCAGATGCTGCCCCGTACGGAAGTTATGTGGTTGATTTACGGCAACCGGAACATATAATTTGGCAACAGATTCACAAAAAAATGTGCCAGAATATCTTGACCGCACGAAAAAATGGAATAGTTGTACAGGACGATACGGATCATCTTAAAAACGGATACGAGCTTATACGCGATACTTTTAAAAAATCAAATTTGCCATTTATAAGTTACAGGTCGCTTGAACGATTTGTCCGTGGACTTTCTGAAAACTGCAGGTTAATGACTGCAAATTATCAGGGCGGTATTCAAAGCTATATCATTTTTGCATATAGCAATTATTGTGCATATGCAGTTTATGGTGGTAGTATTAATGAGCAACAACCGGGCGCAATCAAACTACTTTGCTGGGAAGCCATGCGGGCGTTCAAACAGCTTGGGGTTCAGCGTTTTGATTTTTATGGTACGAGAATCAAACCGGAAGATGGGTCGAAACAGGCCGGAATCAGTAGTTTTAAGCAGCGGTTTGGAGCACAACTTAAGTCGGGGTATATGTGGAAATATTCATTCAATTCTGTGAAATACTCACTTTATACTGTGCTTTCCCGACTTCGAAGCGGCGGTGATATTGTTGATGCAGAACGTCACAAACTAATCGATTTTAATTCCGAAAGCAACATATCACAATTTCAAGTATGACTAATGATATGTAATTACAGGCGGTCGGGAAGTTCATGCAAAAATTTTCATCCATTTAATGGATGTTGAACTTCAAATCGTCAGAGATTGGAAAGAATTTCTATGTTTGGTCTTATGCCGGTGGAGAATTGGGAATATAATTTACATGACATGTTTGACAGTTTCTCCGCCCTGCTGAAACATGAACGCCAAAATGGCACGATAATAATTAAGCAAGTCGGAAATTGTATCCCTGTACGATCCGGACGGGCGGCGATTGTTGCAGCAATTAAAGCGCTTGGACTCATGCCGGGTGCACATATCGCTGTTCCATTATATAGCTGTCCGGCAGTTTTTAAAGCTATAGAAGCAGTTGATTGCAAACCGGTTTTTATTGATATTGAACGGGACACGTGTTGTATATCTGCAAGTGATCTATCCGGGAAGATTCATCAAGTCGATGCTGTAATCGCTATTCATATGTTTGGGAATCTGTGTGATATGCACCGTTTGCTTGAAGTAGCACAGGGAAAACCAATCATTGAAGATTGTGCCCAATCGCTTGGAAGCAAATATATTGGAAGCAAATATAAAGGAGAAATGTCAGGGACGGTTGGGACGGTCGGTGTATTCAGTTTTCGATCAGGAAAATATTTATCAGTCGGCGAGGGAGGCGCAATTTACACAAAAGATCCGAAAATCAATTTGCGTCTTCGTATGATAATTTCTGAAATGAATACTCCTTCAAAAAAAGAAGAAATAATCCATATCATAAAAACTTACTTACGCACCAAGCTTCGCAGCAGGCCATGGTTTGGTTTTGCGGGAAAAAATATCTGGAAAATTTACAATAGAACTGTCAGTTATACTTCCAAAACGCCAATTAAATTAAGCAAGATAATGTATCCAGATTTTAAGCTTACCTGCAAACGTCTGGTAGATTTTGATAAGATTGTTGCCCGACATCGCTCAAATGCTGAATATTTCACGCGTAATTTACACTTACATCATGGCATGTTATGTTCCGAACAACCGCATACTTTTTATAATCGTTATGCGTATCCTGTCTTCTTCACATCCATTGAACAGCGCGATACATTGGCTGATAATTTACTCAAAAAGAATATTGATACAATCAAACCATATCAAAATAGCGCTGAATTAGCTGCCGAGCACTATGGTTATGAAGGGGATTGTCCGACGGCGGAAAAGGTTTCTAAAACTATTTTGCTCATGCCAGTTCATAGTCGACTTAAGCAACACGAGCTTTTTTATATCACGCGATGTTTTAATGAATGCTGGAATGCTAAATTTGTTGCCAATTTCAATGAACAGAAATACTCAATTCATAATTTACATAATGTATAACGCACTAAACATATTGGATTGTATGATTGGAAATAATTGATAAACATCACATCTGTGTGTGCATCTGCACTTACAAACGTCCGAAATTGTTGCGACGGCTTTTATCTAAAATCGAGGAGCAGGAAACCGAAGGTCTGTTTGACATTTCAATTGTTATTGTGGATAATGATGTGGCAGAGTCAGCGCGGATAGTTGTTGAAACCTGGGGCCGGCAGACTGTGTTACCGTTCAGTTATCACGTTGAGCCGGAACAAAATATTGCCCGTGCGCGAAATATGGCAATTGAAAATGCTTATGCTGATTTTGTAGCTTTGATTGATGATGATGAATTGCCGGAGGTTAACTGGCTACTTCATATTTATAAAATCCTGAAAATTTATAATTCAGATGGCATAATGGGACCAGTTCTTCCTTTATTTGAATGCTCGCCGCCTACCTGGGTAATTAAAGGGCACTTTTTTGATAGGCCAGTTCATCGGACAGGTCATCTTATGGAATGGAGAAATACCAGAACCGGAAACGTATTGTTAAAACGCGCACTCTTCGAAAATAATCATACGTGGTTTGATCCGATGCTTGGCAGCGGCGGTGAAGATCGGGATTTCTTCAAACGAAAAATTGCTGAAGGATTTACATTTCGCTGGTGTAATGATGCGCCAGTGTTTGAAATAATACCTCCAACCCGATGGAAGCCAAAGGTACTATTGAAAAAGGCATTTCTTCGTGGGAAAATGGCTTTCAGACGAACCAGTTCTAAATCCAGTAGTGTATTCACCTCATTTTTTGCAATCTTTATTTATACCACACTTTTGCCATTCTTTCTCATATTAGGGTATCATCACTTTATGCAATTTCTCATCAAAGATTTTGATCATATCGGTAAAGTATTCACGTATCTAGGCATTGATTTGGTTAAAGAAAAATATATTGAAGGTTGAATCCGGAATGGCTGATTCAAGACAAAAGTATGGATTAGCCGGGATGAACCGTGTTGTCACGATAAAATTTCTGATAATTGTTTTTTAATCTGTATCGTTTCAATTTCCCGAGGATGTGAATTTGAATAATTCTATCATTGCCTATAATGAACCAATACTTGTTACTGGTGCGAATGGATTTATTGGCTCACAAGTTGTGAAGACACTCATAAAATACGGTTATCAACATATCCGGTGTCTCACCAGACCGACAAGTGCTTCAACCAGACTGGATTCGATAATAAAGGATAATGGGGGAAATCAGCTAGAAATTGTGAAGGGCAATCTGCTTTCGCCTGATACATGTGATGTATGTACAGATGGCGTAGCTGTTATTTATCACCTGGCAGCAGGCGTCGAAAAATCCTTTGCCGGATGTTTTTTAAATTCTGTTGTAACGACACGTAATCTAATTGAAGCAACGTTAAAACATAACGTATTGAAACGATTTGTCAATACCAGCTCAATTGCTGTTTATTCAAACGAACAAATTAACCGCGGCGGTCTGCTGGATGAATCGTGCGCGATCGATACGCGCTGGAACGAGCGTTATGAAGCCTACACATTCGGCAAAGCAAAACAGGATGAATTGGTGCTCCGCTATACTGAAACGAAAAATTTGCCCGTCGTCATTGTGCGTCCGAGTGTTGTATACGGGCCGGGGAAAGCCAAAATTAGTGATCGGATTGGTACAAATACATTCGGTGTCTTCCTGCATTTGGGATTGGGTAATCAAATACCGCTTACCTATGTGGACAATTGTGCCGAAGCGATTGCCCTGGCTGGCTTGACGCCGGGCATCGACGGTCAAGTATTTAATATTGTTGATGACGATCTTCCCAGCAGTAGACAATTTTTACGACAATACAAGCGCGGTGTCGGGCGTTTTTTATCCATCCCCGTGCCGTACACGATGTGGTATTTTTTTAATTTTATGTGGGAGAAATATTCTGATTGGTCGGAAGGCCAATTGCCACCTGTTTTTAATCGGAGCACATGCGCCGTGTGTTGGAAAGGGAATACATATTCAAACCAGAAAGCAAAAGAAATGCTGGGGTGGCAGCCGGTGATCACGACAAGTGAAGGTTTGTCACTATTTTTTGCTTATATGAAAAAAAGGATGAATTCCTGATGATTAAAGTCGCAATTATCGGATGTGGTAAAATGGCGGATCAGCACGCGGTTCAGATAAAGCGAATTCCTGGTGCTGATATTGTTGGCGTGTGTGACAGTGAAGTTTTAATGGCTCAACAGCTTGCTGAACGGTTTGGAATTAGACAATATTTTACCAGTTTACACGAGATGTTGCAGACAATCAGGCCAGACGTAATTCATGTGACAACCCCTCCCCATAGCCATTTTGAGTTGGGGAAAATATGTTTGCTGGCAGGGTGTAATGTTTATATGGAAAAGCCGTTCACATTGAATACTGATGAGGCAAAAACATTAATTGAACTTGCAAAGAAAAACGGGCTCAAAATAATCGCCGGGCATAACGCCCAATTCACACACGCAATGATTCGGATGCGAGAGTTAGTAAATCAGAATTATCTGGGTGGCAAGCCTGTTCATATGGAATGCCAGTATTGTTATGAATTTGGTGATGAAAATTACGCCAAAGCATTTTTAGGGGATAGCAATCATTGGGTGAGAAAACTGCCCGGATCGCTATTACAGAACATCATCAGTCATGGTATTAGCAAAATCGCTGAATTTTTGGCAGGTGAAAATCCGAAAGTGCTTACGCATGGATTTACTAGCTCTTTTCTTAATCAAATAGGGGAGCATGATATAATCGATGAAGTCCGGGTGATTATCTGTGATGAAAAATTTACCACTGCTAATTTTACTTTTTCATCTCAGATCAAACCAGCACCCCATCAATTCCGACTATATGGCCCAAAACGATCAATAATTGTTGATGATGATCATCAGGTTTTAATTACATTGGATAATAAGGAGTATAAAAGCTTTTTGAAATATTTTATTCCTCCGGTTGGATTTGCTAAACAATATATAGGTAACTTCAGACGAAATGTTTTTAAATTTTTAAAGAATGATTTTCATTTGCCAAACGATGCCGGATTGTATACACTTATTGATTTGTTCTATGCTTCCGTTATTAATAATACTCCACTCCCAATTTCGCATCATGAAATTCTTCTTACTTCCAAAATTATGGACGATATTTTCAAACAATTGAAACAATCAGAACAGCACAAAATCGAATTTCATGCTCGCGAACATCTCCTGAGTGTGCCCTATCAGAACAGTTGATCCGGTTTTTCCTTTCATTATTTTTGAGATATCCAATAGCAGTAAGTTACTATTCAATGCTATTAAGTTAAGCGTTTCTGCTATTATAACGTTCGTTCATACTTCGACTTCGCTCAGTATGAAGCGGTCACAAACTTCACCCTGAGTCCTTCGTCATGCTCAGGATATACTCCGTTGAAGGATGAGGCTTTCCTCAGATTCCTGGATTTGACCTTAACTTAATGTTATTGAGTTACAATTATAAAGCGATGATGAGCTTCCCGCGCGTTTTTTGCGCGGGTTAGTTCAATCATTATTTAGGCTGCATCCCTTTCGCAGAGACGTTTCA
>JAFGDW010000117.1 GCA_016931935.1 Candidatus Zhuqueibacterota bacterium
GGTTATGCTATTCTTATTTTTACTGTAGTGTTCATTTAAACACAATCTGGAAATTTACAGTTATAAATCATGAAAATGCGCCTTTTTAAACCCTTCTCCTAACATCTTCCCTTAAAAAGGGAAGGGGAATTTTGAATCATCCCGTGTCCAGTAACATAGATGTGGGTAAGGATCAGTCTATTGAATGGATACTATTATGAGTTGTTGTTATCGATGTTCGTTTCTCCGTACATGTGTTAATAAGCTGATACCAACACAATCATATTGTTAACGATTCATTTTACACAACAATTATACCATACGTTAAAATATGGATAAGCACTGAAAAAACATGATATGACATCTATAAATAAAATTTCATTCTGGAATTCTCAATTTTGGAAATCTCAATCTGAGATAGCGGCAGTGCCGGGGATTTGCGAAAAGGTGGGATTTTTGTAATCTTAGGCGTTACCATATCCGCTCAATATACTATGATTTGTAGATGCAATTCATGAATTGCATCTACAAATACCCACTATTATTGAAATGATACGCGTTACACATAACAATTTCTAATTTTTCCGTTTGACTATGTGTATTTTTTTAAAACTTAAAACATTAACCACGAGCCACTCGATATACACGAAAATAATTGTAACAATCCGCATATGGATTGTACTATCAATACGAATGACCAGTTGAAATAATCGCCTTCGACTCCACTCAGGCTGAATAGCACACGTCACAGTAAGTTCTTCGATAAACTCAGGATATACTCCGTCGAACCGTGATAACTCGTTAAATTTCAACTAATCGTTTTTTTTATTGGTCTTTCATATTATCAATAAATAGGTTTTCCGATAGACATTCATTATTATAATCCTAATTCATTCATGCGGTTTTCAAGTACGGATTCTTTTATTTCGGAGAAATAGGAGTTCATAGGCATCGGTGTTCCGTTCTGTTTAGCCAGCGCTTCAATGAAACCTTCTCCGTAATCAGAATATTTAATATCAGGCATAATTTGGAATAATCTATCATTTAATACATCGATCGGATCTGCAATTGTCCATCCATTCTGTTTGAGCAATGATAGCAAATCATCAAGAAATAAAGCTGATGTTGTATTGTTATGAAGTAACAGGATATGGGGAATGGTTCGCCCGGTCACATCTTTCGCCAACCGGTCGTATGCATTCAGGCATGCTGTAAGATGATCCAAATATACTCTTCGATATTGGTCGACATCGACATATTCATGTTTTATCATCTTTTTACGAATTCGATAGTTGATATACCATTCAGAATTATCAACCGTGACATATCCGATTTGATAATGCTTTTTTTTCAGCACGTTTCTGAAAGAATCCCGTTTCGCAATGGTATTGCCTTTGTTCAATTTGGGATAACGAAAAATAGGTTTGAACTGTGAAAATTGACGTAACAAGCTATCGGCTCTCAAAAAGTCATGTTTGTATTTTTCAAACGTAATGTCTGCATTATGATAATCATAATGAGAATACGTATGGTTAGCAATTATGTGCCTGTTATCGTTCCATTGTTTTACGATTCGTCTTCCCAACTCATCATTCAGTATACCCGCTTGCACAAAGTACGCTGCCCTTACGTGATGCTTTTTAAGACTAGCAAGTACCATATTGTTTCCTGTTTCGGAATCAAAACGATTATTAGCACGCGGATATTTATCATCGAACGTAATGCATATCCTTCGTTCGGGCAATCCATTCGATTTACACATGGCGCTTAATGAAATACTAATCAGCAACGAAATGAAGCAGATGTTTCGTCGGGATACTATTTGCATGTTTCTATCATATTTTGAGAAGTACTATTAATAGGTTCGCATTAAAAAGAGTTTTACGAATGACATAAATTTTCACAAATTGAGATTATTGAAGTTAGTCAGATTCTTGTTAGTGTGTTTCGTGTGGTTAGTGTTTTTTACAACGGACTCATTTATGAAAAGGAAGCTTATCTTGTATCCATTCAGTATTGCAAGCATACCGATGCAATCGCTCTAAGCGATGGCATCGGTAATATCCGAATGCTACAAACTAATCCGTAACGAGTATAGTTAAATGCCATGTGCCATGTGGTAAAACACTTGATTCCACCGCAATTCTTTTTTGAAATCACGAATCGTTGTGTTATCATCAATCACAACGAATTCCAGTCCGGCCATGTCAGCATAATCTTCCAGGCACTCCGTTGTGACACTCTGGCTGAATCCGGTATGATGCGCACCGCCGGCCAGAATCCAGGCACCCGCGGCGATTTTTAAATTCGGTTTAGGCTTCCAAACCACGCGCGCCACTGGCAATTTTGGCAACGATTCATCCGGTGGAACGACCTCCACCTCATTGACAATCATCCGGAACCGATTTCCCATATCAATGATCGATGCATTTAGCGCAGGACCTGTCGGAACATTAAATACAAGCCGTACCGGATCGTCCTTTCCCCCAATTGATAGCGGATGAATTTCCAGCGATGGCTTGTTCTCAGCAATCGACACACAAACCTCCAACATGTGTGCGCCCAACACTTTCATCCCCCGCGGATCGAGATGATACGTGTAATCTTCCATAAACGATGTCCCCCCCTTCAAACCCGCACCCATCACCTTCATCGATCGTACCAGCGCGGCGGTTTTCCAATCGCCCTCCGCTCCGAAACCATATCCATCATTCATCAATCGCTGAACAGCTAAGCCCGGTAATTGCGTCAATCCGTGCAAATCTTCAAAAGTCGTCGTAAAGGCTTTGAAATTTCCATCAGAAAGAAATGAACGCATCCCCTGCTCAATTCGTGCTGATTCGCGGAGCGCATCAAGTAGTTTAATATCTTCCAGCACTTTTTTGGAAATTTCAAACTGAACTTTGTACTCGGAAATGAGATTGTCAATTTCAGCATCCGTAACCTGATCAACGTAAGCAGCAAGATCGCCAACACCATATCCGTTTACAGAATAACCCAAACGGATTTGTGCTTCTACTTTGTCCCCTTCGGTGACGGCCACTTCTCGCATGTTATCACCAAATCGGGCAATTTTGGCTCCCTGTGCATCCTGCCAGGCGCTGGCAGCGCGAATCCATGTAGCCAATTCAGCGACGACTTCCGGGTCCTGCCAGAATCCAACAATTACTTTGCGATCTTTGCGCATTCGCGTCCCAATAAAGCCAAATTCTCGTCCCCCATGGGCTGATTGGTTCAGGTTCATGAAATCCATATCAATCTGCGACCAGGGAATGAGTTGATTGAATTGGGTATGGAGATGCACAAATGGTTTTTGCAGCGCCTTTAATCCGGCGATCCACATTTTCGATGGGGAAAAGGTGTGCATCCATGTAATAAGGCCAATACACTCCGGACTGGAATTCGCTTCGATGCATAATTTGTAAACTTCATCCGGCGTTTTCAAAACCGGTTTGAATACAATTTTAGCAGTTATTTGCGGTGAGTCCGAAAGAGCCTGTGCAATTTTTTTTGAATGTTCGGCGACTTCGCGAAGTGTTTCTTCGCCATACAGGTGCTGGCTTCCGGTTACAAACCAGACCTCCGATGTTTTTACGTTGATCATGAATGCTCCTTTCAAACAAGTTTGGATAATGCTCTTACATTTTTAAAGTAGAAATGGATTTTTAATTGACCGATGTGTCAAAAATTTTCCGTTAACGAACACACATATAAATATAAAAAAATTCATCTTGTTGCTTGAATCAATAATGCGAATTTTCTGTAATTGGACTTATTCACTTAGAAGGCTTTCTATCGTATTACAACTTATTTTTTTTGTCATTAATTTCGTCTCACATTTGACCTCTCACTTGCGCATAAGCCACTAAGAATTTTGTCCGTAATATGCATTTGGCCCATGTTTCCGTTGATAGTGTTTGTTCACAAGAGCTTTATCCAACTGAGATATTTTCGGATTAATTTGTAATGTGAGAAATGCCATTTTAGCAAGTTCTTCAAGAATTACGCTATTGTAGACAGCCTTTTCAGGGGACTTTCCCCAGGTAAACGGGCCGTGGCCAGCAATCAGAACCATTTCGACTTCCAGGTAAGATAGTTTTTTAAATGCATTAATAATTTGGATGCCTGTTTCCACCTCATAATCGCCTTCAATCATTGCTTTGCTCATAAACTCCGTACACGGAATCGCCACATGACAATGGTCAGCATGGGTCGTCCCTAAAATTGGTATCGGCATCGCAGCTTGCGCCCAGGCAACCGCGTACGTTGAATGTGTGTGCACGACACCACCAATTTCGGGAAAATGGTTGTATAATTCAAGATGCGTTTTCGTATCGGATGACGGATTTAGCGTGCCTTCAACAATGGCGCCATTGAGATCCAGAACGACAATATCTTCCGGCTTCAGCACATCGTAACTCACGCCACTCGGCTTGATTGCAATTACATCATTGTTACGGTCGATTGCACTCGCATTGCCGAATGTATATTTCACAACACCTTGACGCGGCAATTCCAAATTACTATGATACACTTGTTCTTTTAATTTTTGAAAACGACTCATGGGTAACTCCGGTGGATATTGTGAATATAAGTTTTATGACTATTCACGATGATTATTCCGTAAATTGATGCTCGATAAAATCACACAATTTTGAATAACGCTGATAGATTTTTTCGTACTTTCGGGCATTTTCAGCGATAGGTTCAAATACTCTTTCAAAACCACTTCCGATTGCTTTCTGTGCATTTGCCATCGTTGAGTATAATCCACAGGCAGTTGCTGCTGCCATCGAAGAGCCCAATGCGCACGCCTGTTCCGATGCCACAACCTTAATTGGCATATTCAACACATCCGCGGAGACTTGCATGATGAACGGTGATTTTTTGGGAATCCCGCCAATGGCAATCACACCCTTTATTTCCACGCCTTCAGAAACGAATCGGTCGACGATTTTTTTGGCGCCAAATGCTGTTGCCTCGACCAGTGCTCGGAAAATACGTGGCGCATCAGAGCCGAGATTCAAGCCCGTAATAGCACCTTTGAGCGCCTGATTGGCATCCGGCGTACGGCGACCATTCATCCAGTCAACCGCAACGATGCTATTGTCTTCAATTGGTAACTTTTCGGCTTCTTTGGAAAGCGCGGCGACCATATTGTCCGACATCTCTGCAATGAGTTTATGTTTCACATCACCGGATATATGGGCGCTTGAATTTAGCATATGTTCGACTGGCCACATGAGTACCTGTTTGAACCAGGCGTAGATGTCACCAAATGCTGACTGGCCTGCCTCCATGCCGAGCATTCCGGGAATGATCGAGCCATCAACCTGTCCGCAAATGCCTTTTACCAGATGTTCCCCGCCTTCGGGCATTTCGGTAATGATCATATCGCATGTGGAGGTTCCCATAACTTTCACCAGCATGTTGGGTTCAATTTCTGCTCCGACACCACCAAAATGAGCGTCGAATGAACCAACGCCAACAACAACATCCGTACTCAGTCCCAACTTATCCGCCCATTCGGATGACAAGTTTCCCATTGCGACATCACCGGTAAAGGTTTCGGAGAACAATCGGTCGCGCAGACCAGCGAGCACAGGATCGAGTTTGACAAGAAATTCTTCAGGGGGAAGTCCGCCCCATGATGCATGCCACATGGCTTTATGGCCGGCTGCAGTCCGACTACGCTTTAATGTAAGCGGATCAGTATGTCCGGTTAACAACGCGGGAATCCAGTCGCAATGCTCAACCCATGAAAATGCAGCCGTCCGGACTT
The DNA here is from genome assembly GCA_016931935.1 of Candidatus Zhuqueibacterota bacterium. Lineage (GTDB taxonomy): Bacteria > Zhuqueibacterota > Zhuqueibacteria > Thermofontimicrobiales > Thiofontviventaceae > Thiofontivivens. Next base: position 5,762 of record JAFGDW010000117.1, read on the forward strand.
TCACATCAACACGCAAAACATGCAAAATTTTAGACCAGAACCATTCCGATGAATATACACCGCCTTCATACTTGGTATAATCTTCACCACCCCAGGTTTTGGCAACTGTGTTAATTTCTTCAGCCTCCTTCACAGCGGTATGGTCCTTCCATAAGACAAACATGGCATTGGGATTTTCCGCAAATTCAGCAGTTAATGCTAGCGGCACACCCTCCCGGTTAACAGCGCACGGTGTAGAGCCGGTCGTATCAATGGAAATTCCTCGAACTTTTGCAGCCGATCCTTGCGGTGCTTGTGATAACGCGTTTTTTACCGAGGCCGTTAATGTTTCAACGTAATCGAGGGGGTGTTGTCGAAATTGGTTGTTTGGTGGGTCGCAGTAGAGACCTTTTTTCCAACGAGGATAGTATTGAACATCGGACGCGATTTCAGATCCATCAGCCGCATCAACAATCAGCGTCCGTACTGAATCGGTCCCGTAATCAATTCCGATTACGAAATGCTCGTGTTTTTTCATATCGTTCTCCATGTTTATTATGGAAGTTTGATACCATTAATTTGATTTTCACTATTCAATATAATAAACATTAAATCCATACGCAAGTACTTATAAGAATTCTGTTCAGTGAACAACAACTTTTAGGACGTCATTCGCTCAGTTTGCCGGGTGTGTAAACGGTCTCTCTCCCTAAAAATAAAACCAAGTTCTTATCATATAATTATTCCTTTATATTCCTTTATATAAGAGTCGATATTTCCACAAATCGGGTATTTCTAAAATACCTGGTGTGTCACATTCTAATTATTAATAAAACGGTATACTTTGTATTTATTTCGTCAACACTATCTTTCTCACAGAAGAAAATCCATCCGCGTCAAATTTACAAAAATATTGACCAGTTCCAACGGCACGGCCAGCATCATCTTTACCATCCCACATTGCCTGATACCGGCCAGTCGCAAATGAATGGTTCGCAAAAATTTTTCGTACAAGCCGGCCCCGGATATTGTAAATCCGGAGACTTACATTGGCTTGATGCGGGATATCAAACCGGATCGTTGTGGACGGATTAAATGGATTGGGATAATTTTGAGCAAGACTGAATTCTGTTATTTTCAGCGCACCATCCAAATCAGAAGTTGAAGCTGGTTCATCTTCCTGAAGTATCTCATCCAAAATAAACTGCATATTTGTTCGTAGTTGGGCAGAATCAAATCGATACGGACGCCCGCTAATGAAGATGAACTGCCCGCCAAATCGATTATAAGCGCCGCCATATGTAGGCATATGCCACACGCCCATGCCTCGGTATTCATCGGATGACGAATTTTTAAAGAGTAATGTACTTTCGTTGCTCCTTAATTCGATTCCAAACAAATCATTAAAGGATTGTTCGCCAACAATTGTCATGTCAATAAGGCCCGGATAACTAGATATGCAGTTAAACAGACTAACTTCCTGATACTTCCATTCAATCCCGAGGTAGGAAGCCAATTCTTCATCAATAAAATTTGTCCCCATGCGTGTCAGCAATATGACGTTGCCGCCAGACTGTAGATAAGAATAGATTGGCGTGGCGTTCCATGCCTGCAAGTCACCACCATAATTATTACCAAGCCAAATCACCGTGGAAAATTGATGTAAAATCTCCAATGGTATTTCGCCGAATCCCAACGGCGCAGGCAATGTGGATGGATAGCTACCCTGATCACCAAAGCAATCCCAGAATGAAATCGAATAATTTCCCCAAAAGGCACGATTTTCATAAGGTTGCAAAATGACGTCGCCATACAGGGCAAACGAGACACCATTCACGACAAGAATACCTTTTGTAAAAATTCCCGGAATGGAATTTGGTTGAACCGGGGTCGGTACATAACAATACTTCCATGACGTCGCTCCATCGTCGGTTCGTCCGATGGATACGTCTTCTTTTTGTGAGCTATAATACACCTGATCGATAAAAATGGGGCTGTCATCGATTAGCTGAACCAATCCGATTTGTTCATTTGACGTGCTTAATTTGAAATTCACATGCAATTCGCCCTGGCTCGATTGCTCATCGGCCCAGAAGATGAGATACCCATGCGGCTTAATTGTTGTTAAGTCCGGATTTGTGGGGGGAATTTGGTATTTCGTTTCGTTGGAGAAATCATCGGTTAAATATAAACCGCCAAGATCGATTGACTGATCATTGGCATTATAAATTTCAATCCAGTCATCATGGTCACCAAACTCATCGGTAATCGATGTGGTATTTCGTGTCAGAAATTCGTTGATATAAATTTTTGACAGTGTGGGTATTGAATTCGGGCGACCCGGCGTTCCGCCATTTTCGTAACTTGCACGCCAGTTTGCGGTGTATATATTTTCAAGATCAGGCGCACGTAATTCCAGTGATGGACCATTTCCGTTTGCTGAAGACGGCCACCCATTTGCTTTGCTGTAGCTTACGAAATCAATTGTTCTTCCGTTATCATCAAGTAAACGAATATCGGCCCAACTATCAGACAAACGTTCATCATTCCATTGAAATACCTGCCCTGCCTGACTTTTATAATTTGCCACGTTCGCAGTAATTATGATGTATTCATCAGGCGCTATTTTGCTGTTCGCCGGAAATTTGAAATGGACTCCACCAGTCAATTCAAAATTTTCTAATTGTAGTGCAGACGCTCCGGCATTTAACAATTCGATAAATTCATAATCATCACCATTGGCCGGATTGTAATGAATTTCATTAATGATAACGAATGGCTGATCGCCGCTCTTGTAATAGAAAGCACCAATATCCGCTCGTGAACCATCAGGATCGACAGGACTGCCGGGATCGCCACTATTGATGGCCAGAGACGAATACCCAAGTTGGAAATTGTTAATAAACACCGGGTCCGCGAGAAGATTGGACTCGCCGGGAAGAATATCGGTGTCGGAGAGTGAGTATGAAATTTTCAATGTGGACAATGCATCGACCAGAAACGGAGCGATTGTCGACTTCGAGAGAATGCAATTTATGATGTCGGCATTACCTCCGCCAGCGCCAATATTTTTTTCAAAACTGGCGACTGCGTAATTATTTCCATAAAATGTATTATTTTCAATCCTGGCGTACGAATCATCGTCTTTTACACCAACGCCTTGCGCACAATTGACGATCACATTGTGGCGGACAGTCGTGGTCGATGCCTGTCCAACTGAAATCGCCTTATCGGTACAGTTTAAAATCAAATTATTTTCAATCAGAATGTTTTTCGATGCTTCTCCCAAATCGATCCCATCACTATTATCCCCGTAAAAATTATAAATCTGATTATTACGAATGATGCCAATGGATATTTGATCATAGTCAATCGCATCCGTATCAAACGAATCATTCCCACGAAATGTACAATTCTCCACCAGCGCCGAGGTCGCGTATTTTATGTTTATCAAATCACACGTTTTTTCCGAATGCAGGGAACAGTTTTTTACAACTGCATTTCCATATTGAATGAATACCGGAAACGGCGCATCAGGAATCGTAACGTGATCGAGTGTGACATCCGAGTGATAGGCTGAGATCGCGCCGATATGATTAGTCAAATCCAGTCCCTTTGATGCGCCAATCAATGTAACGTATGAAATTGATGAAGCAGCAGTCGCGTTTTCTATACATAATGCACCCCATTTTTTCACACCCGATAAAGTATTCGGAACGATGGAAATCGGATTTTCAGCATTGCCCTGCAATATGATATTGCCATGCACAATTATATTTCCAGCTTCCGGCATTTGAATTTCAACGCCCGGTTCGACTTTCAACGTTACTCCGGTATCGACCACAACATCACCTTCTGCCAGATAAGGAGAGTTCGCCAGGCTCAATGTCGTATTCGAAGCAATTTTTGTTGGAATTCGGCTCAGGTCGGTCGGTTCAAACACCGCTTTTATCACAGCTTTAAGCGGCAGAACAATGGAAATGGAATCACTCGTGCTTGTAGGATAACCCTCCCAACGAACAAATCGATAGCCGATACGTGGCACGGCTTTTAAAATAATGGGAATATTTTTATAATAATATCCGGTCACCTGGTCCGGCATCCGCACATGATTTACCCAGATACTCCCCGAACCGGGATTCACAACGTCCAGATTTAAACTTATCGTGCCGTCAAGGCCAAAAAAGTCTTTGATATGTTGTCGTTGAAAATCGGTTCGATGAATAGCAAATTGTCGCATAATCTCCACATCGTTATTCCATTCGATTATATTCTGAATTGGCGGATCAGAATATATTACTTCCGGATCATCATTCCAGCGATCGATATGTCGAACCATTTCATTTTTGATTTGCGCTTTTAAACTATCGACAATCCCCAGCACACGATCCGGTTGAAAAATTGTATTTAAATAACTGGCAAAACGCTGAATAAATTCATTCTTAAAGTTTTCATTCTCCAATAATTTTCGAAAAATAATAGTGGACCATGGGTATGTATCTGTCACCGATCCCGGAGCGGATGTGGCCAGCTCAAGCGCATTATCGGAGTACTCTGATGTGAATCCCGGATAAACAGTACCGAATCCAAAATCCAGATCCAATAAAATCCAGCGCCATTTGCTGTTTTCTTTCCGTTCACGCCACCAACGGCAATTTGTGTATGGCCAGTTTATATTGTTACAATAAACCTGGGTGATGACATAATTCATGAATTCATTAATATCAATTTGCGATTCGATATAGCGATAATTTTCTGTAACGCTCAAATCATGATTTTCCAGAAAATCCAGTAATTGATTGTATTGCTCAACGTCCCCTTCAATTACCACAGGCTCTGCATCAAAATCATATTCTAACAAGTCCAGATTGTTGGGATCGACATTGTGATGCGCGGCCAAATAATTGGCATTAATCTTCTCACGTAAATTGTAAATTCCCCAGTACTCCCCATTGATAAATGTTGCTGCGGGTCGGTATGCCTGGCAGTCGAGATCCATTTTATTAATCACCAGACAATGCTGCAAGGCATCCCGGAATAGGGTTTGGCGGTTATCCGGTGTCCCGGAATTACGAAAATAAATATCCTGAAACGAATTGATGTCCCGATTGGGAAAAATCTGATACTTCATTTCGTCATCCACAAACCGGTCATCAACGCTAATTGTGAGTGGTTTCTGAGGATACTCAAATGAAGCCTGTCCGGACAAGCGCAATCCGGCATTCACGTGAAAGCCCGGTTCACCACTCGGTTCAAAGAATTCAAAACTAATCGGGATTTCCCGTGATTTTAAGATGTTGCTATAAATACCCAATTCATTACCGAACAGCGTTTCCGGGAAGGCCGCAATCGAGATGGTTGTAATTCTATGTGGTTCCCCAATCAAGAACGTATGGGTGACAAGTTCGCCTGGTAGCTTCCCCGGCTCAAATGCACGTGCACGTAAAACTGTGGTTGTATCGATGTTCAACGGATTGAAGTACACGGGTGAGACGCTTGTTGGTTTTTCGCCATTCAACGTATAGTGAATTGTTGCGCTTGGAGATGCAGTTGTGATTTCAATAACGATACTTTCATCATAAAATCCGGCAGGCATATTAATAACGGGAAGGGAGGCTTGCTCATTAGATAACGTTGCCTCAGTCTTATTACTGCTTCCGGGGGTTGGTTCGCCGAAATAAAGCTTTTTCACTGCTCCATCGGGATTGCGGCCATAGGATACATCAGCCTTTTGCAGACTATAACTGAATGTATCAACAGCGACGCCGTTCGCATCGAATAATCCGATTTGTTCACCCGCTTTGCTTAGCTTGAAATTTAAATGATACGATTGAGTCAGAAATTGCTCATGCGGTTCGTCCGGGCGGATGTGACTTCTGCCGGGGACTTCATCAAATCCATCTGCCCATAAGCGCAAGTATCCTTTGGCGCTGATAACTGTCCGTTGCCTGAATTGCCATTTTGTGGGATTATTGAAATTATCTGTTAGATAATAGCCTTCGAGGTTGACAGAACGTTTCCCTGCGTTATACAATTCAATCCAGTCAGAATAATCATCAAAATCGACCATATCCGGATTTGTCGTCACATTGGATGCCATAATTTCGTTGATATAAATTTGAGAAAAACTGGGAGGCGTGAAGATAAAAAATAAGCAGATAACCAAAAAACTCATCAATAACATCCGGATATATTCTAGCCCGGAATGCCCCATTTGGATGTTCATTAACATTCCTATTCTTTTGAGTTAAACGGATAATTTTCGTAATCAAAGAAGATTATATTATTCGGTTGGATAATTATGGAACGCCCGATGGGTATTGTTAGTTGCATACGGCTAAACTAATTTGTAAGTGAAACAGATCAAAATTCATTACGCGTTCCATTGAAATTGGTGATGCCTATAATATCAAACTCCCCGCTTGCATTTCCTTATTGAATTCATTATATTCCCATTAAAATAGTATGGGAAACGTTATGGACCTTTTTTCAAATATAGAAACAAATAATCGTCAAAAATCGAATGCACCATTGGCTGACCGGTTGCGTCCCAAGTCGCTTGCGGATTTTATCGGGCAGGTGCATCTTGTTGGCGAAGGCCAGATTCTTCGCCAGGCGATTGAGCAGGACGAATTGATGTCGATGATTTTCTGGGGACCTCCGGGCGTCGGAAAAACCACGCTGGCGCGGATTATAGCCGGAGAGACGAAATCCGATTTTTATGCAATTAGTGCGGTAACGTCCGGAGTGGCAGACGTACGAAAGATTCTCGAACGGGCACAGGTAAACCGGAAACGATTGGGGAAGCGCACGATTCTATTCATCGATGAAATTCACCGTTTTAATAAAGCTCAGCAGGACGCCTTGCTGCACAGTGTCGAAGACGGGACCGTGCTGCTTATTGGCGCGACGACAGAGAATCCCTCATTTGAAGTGATCTCCGCGCTGCTTTCACGCTGCCGTGTGTACAAACTGGAATCCTTCACCCCGGACGATATTGGTCGAATTATCGATCGCGCCTTGAATTCGGATGCCTGGCTCCAATCACAACAGGTGGAGTTCGATGATGCAGCCCGTGACGCGCTGATTCATCATGCTGCCGGTGATGCCCGGATTGCACTCAACGCACTGGAACTGGCGACGAAAATTACCAAACCGCAAGAAGATGGCCGGCGTGTTATCACATCATCCGCAGTAGAGCAGGCATTGCAACGCCGCACCTTGATTTATGATAAAAAGGGCGACTATCATTACGACAGCATTTCTGCCTTCATAAAAAGCATTCGTGGCAGCGATCCGGATGCTGCCGTATACTGGATGGCCCGCATGCTCGATGGCGGCGAAGATCCGAAATTTATCGCCCGACGCATGATTATTCTGGCATCCGAAGATATTGGTAACGCCCATCCCCAGGCATTGACAGTTGCAACATCTGCGTTTACGGCAGTGAATTATGTCGGTATGCCCGAGGCGCAAATCATCCTGTCACAGGCTGCCACCTATCTCGCCAGCGCTCCAAAAAGCAATGCTTCGTATTTAGCAATAAAAGACGCAATGGCTGATGTGAAAAATGCTCCACCTGAAGTGGTGCCGTTGCATCTACGAAACGCACCGACATCGATGATGCAGGACATGGGCTATGGCAGCGAGTATAAATATCCGCATGATTTTCCCCAGCATTTTGTCGAGCAATCCTATTTGCCGGATAGTAAGAAAAACACAATCTATTACCACCCAACCGAACTAGGATATGAAAAGACGATCAAGGAACGACTGATGGCATTGTGGAAAAAACGGAGGCATGAAAAGGAGTGACAGGGAGATGAGGAGACAAGGGGAAAGGGAGAATTATTGTTAAGGCCTAATTGATTCCTGTGTATACAAGCGGATGTGATCGGTGATCAGTAATCAGTTACTAGTGACAACAAGATATGTTTGGTCATATTTATTTTTAAATAATAAAACCTTGAACCCGAAACGCTGAACCTGCAAACCTTTCCATTTCATCCAATAATTGCTTGCCTTTTAGTAATGATTTTCGTACATTTACGAATTATTTTAGTTGCGATATCAGATGGGAACTTTTGCATAGCATGCATGTTCCACTCTACAAATAGTATCTGGAGATTATCATGAATTGGATGCGGGTTGGTGCGGTTGTTTTTATTATTGGAATGGTTACAATTATTGTTTGTGCAGATATAAAACCCGAATTATTTTCGTTTATTTATCTTGTGCCCGGACGCGACAAAGCCGGGCATCTGTTATTAATGGCCGTTTTGTCATTTTTTGTAAACGGCGCTGTGAACTGTCAACGATTACGCTGGAAGCGCGTCTCATTATTGATGGGTAGTTTCTTATTGGTTTCGCTCATGCTGCTGGAAGAAACCTCTCAATTATTATTTCCCGGTCGCACATTTTCCAGCCTGGATATGCTCGCCAATATATGCGGTATCGCAATTGGTGATCGGTTCGCCTTGCTGCTGCACCGTTATCAGAGCAGGAAAGAGTCGCGTCAACAATTTGTTGAAAATTGAATAAATTCTTTTTTTTGAAATATTATCGTAATTCGTACAATTCGTATTCCAAAATTTATCGCCAAATTACATGGCTCAGGGCGGTATACTTTATTTCAATCCGTTCCATCATCACTGTATTAACACACACTTGACAAGTAAATCAGCCTCAAATGAAAAAAGTCTATTTACATACCTTTCACGTTGTCAGCATCGTATTGTCATTTTGCTGCTTTTTGGCGATAGATACATCTCTGGTATTTGCGCAGGATAGTCTCAGCGTATCAACATCCGATTCCACAAAAATTCCTTATCTATCGATGGCTGCCGATAGTCTGGCGCCGGCGGATTCCGTGCATCACACGTCACGTATTCATAAATCAACTTCCGTAGATATGGATACCACCCTGTATTATGACGCTCGTATCATTGATATCCGGGTACCCGAGCGAATTACTTATTTGGTTGGCAACGCCGTGGTGAAGTACAAAACCATGACGTTGAATGCGGAAAAAATTACGGTGAACTGGAACAACAACGAGCTGGTTGCCGAGGGCATCCCCGATACGACCTGGAAGTTTGATCCGCAAACCGGAGATTCGCTTGCGGATGTGAAATGGCGAGGCACACCGGTTGTATCGGAAAAAGGCCAGACCATGAATGGCTTTCAGATGTACTACAATTTCAAATCGGCCAAAGCCCGCGTAATTCGTGGCCGAAGTAAATATGACAATGGCAACTACTATGGCGAGTCCATGAAAAAGGTGGGTAAGGAAATTATCAACATCTCCAATGGTTATTTCACATCCTGCGAAAACGAAGACAATCCACATTTTCATTTCGGCAGCCGTCGTATAAAAGTGATTCCCAAGGATAAAGTAATCGCCAAACCGGTGGTTTTGTACCTGGGTCACATTCCGGTGGGAATTATTCCGTTTGCAGTTTTCCCCAATAAAACAGGCCGGCAGTCGGGACTGGTCATTCCATCCTATGGGCAAAGCCACGACGAAGGCAGATTTATTCGCGGACTCGGCTATTATTGGGCGCCCAGCGATTACTATGATGCTCGCGGGCTGGTGGATTATTACGATCTCAGCGGCTGGTTGCTGCGCGGCGACCTTAACTATGCCAAACGCTACGTGTTAAACGGAAAATTATCCGGCTCGTATACACAGAAATTATTTACCAATGGCACCGAGAAGAAACGCTGGGATTTGGTTGTCCGTCATAACCACACTATCAACCCAACGATGACGCTACGGGTTGATGGAAAATTTATTAGTGATGATACCTACTACAAAGATTACACTCCCAATTTAACAGAACGACTAAATCGTGAAATCCGCTCCAATGCGACATTTTCCAAGAATTGGCGTGATCAGCGCATGAACATGAGTGTCAACCTCTCACACGTACGGGATATTGATGATAAACGAACAACCCTTACACTTCCACAAATGAGCTTTTCGGTATCTCAACGAAAATTATTCGGGGACAATTCCCGATCCGGCAGCAGCGCCGGCAGCCAGAAAGACCATTGGTACAATGCCATCTATTATAACTACAGCAATAGTTTAACGAACAATGAAGTTCGTTATGATAAAAATGTCGATTCGACGTTAGCATCATCATCACGAAGAAATACGCTCACCCGATATTGGGATCATCGCGGTGGCCTTAGTTTTAATGCACCACAAAAAGTATTGGGCATACTCAACATCGGTCTGTCAACCAACGTCATCAGCCGGATGTACGATCGCTACCACCGAAACACGTTTAATTATGAAACGAACACAGTAGAAATTGACACCGTCCAGGGATTTGCAGCAAAAACGACATTTTCCACAAGCGTGAATACCTCAACTAAAATTTATGGGTATGTGGAGCCTAATATAGGGAAAGTGAAAGCGATCCGGCATGTAATTACACCGAATGTACGATTCAGCTATGCGCCTGATTTTTCTGATCCCAAATGGGGATACGTAGATGAATTTCAAGACATAAATGGCAAAGCGATCAAAGCATCACGATTCACCGAGTCCGTATCTGGCTCCGAAAGCAAATCGATGAGTATCAGTCTGGAAAACTTATTTCAGATGAAAACCATGGATGGCGAGAAAGAGAAGAAGTTTGACATTTTTGCGCTCAATTCGAGCACGAATTATAATTTTACGGCTGATAAAAATAAATGGTCATCTATCGGTTCATCAATCCGTTCATCTGCACTGCGCAAGCTGAATATGAACATCAGCATGACGCACGACTGGTACCGCTATGAAGACAACCGGCGCACAAATAAAATTATGCTGCTGGAAGATAAACCTTTACTGAAAAGACAGTTTCTTCGGCTGACTAATTTCCGTGTTTCAACAAGTTTCCGGCTTCAGGGAAAGAGCAAAGCGAGCGATACAACCAAACGCACCAAAGAATCAGCATTCACAGAAGGCGAACAAGTAACCCTCAGCGATGACGGAAATGTCATGCCTCGAGACGAGTACCTGAATCAGACATTTTCAGAAGATGAAGATCGCTTCGATCCGGAAGCACAATTTTCAGGCTCGGATATCTCCTGGCGCGCCAATATTTCACTGGAGTATAACCTGAATAAATCCAATCCGGATAATCCGAATCGTACATTTTATATGAATTTGAGTGGTGCAGAAATTCAGCTTACCAAAAATTGGCGCATTAATTATAGCGCGCGATACGATCTCAAGGATAGTAAACTGATCAATCACTCGTTCGCATTTTATCGCGCGATGCACTGTTGGGAAGCCCGGTTTGACTGGCGGCCATCCGGTATTGGTGCGCCGTACTTCTATTTCCGAATCAATGTACGCTCGCCGCAACTCAAGGATTTAAAATACGAAAAACGCGGCGGTCGAAATAGTGTGATTCGGTATTAAGCATTCGACTAGATTTATTTCCCTTGAAGTTTTTTCCCGAAGTTCCCATGCACAAAATTCTAGAACAATTCCGGAATACGTACATAATGTTGCATCGCGGTTAATGTCTGCGGTGAAATCGGAGCGATTAACGATCCAATCGATTCCATCACTTCCGTGAAGATAAACACTTTGCAAACGACATCAACATCAACCTGTGTTGGATGTGTTGACCTGCCTGAATTTTCAAACAAAAAATCGACCATACGCAAATTCGGATCGATGACCATTTTGGGTTTCAAACCTCGCTGCCGAAATGCGTTGTCGAATTGTGATTTGACATAGCCATAATGGGTGCAGTTCAAACTGACGATTAGCGGCACATTCCGATCGGAAATCTGCTCGATTGCTGTGTCAACACATCGTTGCACGAATATTTTGGTTTCATTGCGATTGAATCCGGCTTCAATTTCGTCCGCCAGTGTTCCGCAAGGGATGGCAATAATTCTGTCCGCACGAACGCCATGCTGAATTAATGCTTGTTGGTATGTAGCTTTTTGAATCGTGGTTGGGGTTGCGAAGATTACAATCGTCGGGTCATCCACTTCGTTCGCAGCAGCCATGATTTGGTTCACCCCGGTTTCCACAATTCCCACAACTCGCGTTGATGGTTGTTGTGCAAACGGCGTATCCGGGTAAATGACCGATAATGTGTTGCAGCCAATCAGGATAACATCAGGTTGATAAATAAGGGTCATGCTTTCAAGGGCACGCTGGAAGATATTAATTTTTTCTGCATGGGACGAAATGACATTATAACCGCTGTGATTGTCAAACGACGAATTGAAAAAGACAACTCTTGCACGTGAGAATGATCCCTGAAATTTTAACCGTTCCACCAAATCGGCAGTAATTGACATACCGCCAAGTCCGGAATCGGTGACAATAATTGTAATCGAATCCCGTTCGAGTAGTTGAATACCCATGATGCATGCTCCTGAATGTCTGACAAAATTAATGAAGTAGTCTATTTTTTGGCATATAACAATCAACTATAGTTATTAGTCAGTCGTAAAAGTTAGGAATTAGAAGCAAATAATTCGCACAACTTCTGCAAATAATGAAGGGGATTATTCCTGTCCCGCCAAAATGTGTAGTAGCAATTTCCTTGTACAGCACAGGGAACATGGAGAACAGAAACTAATAATTTCATCGTTTTCCGTTCTCCGTTCTCCGTTTTCCATAAATCTACTTTTCCGCATACATGGCATCAATTTGCGGTTTGTATCGTAACTCCACAACCTCCCGTTTTATTTTCAGGCTTGGTGTAATCTCACCTTTGTCGAGCGATAGCGGTTCAGGCAGAATAAAGAATTTCTTAATTTTTTCAAACCGGGCAAAATCTGTCTGAGCTGTCTCCACTTCATTTTCGATTAATCGATAAATCGATGGGTGCTCCGTCAATTCCTTATCTGTAGCATAAGAAATAGATTCCAGTTCGGCATACTTTTTCAGCATATCATAATTTGGAATAATTAATGCACTGATAAATTTTCTGCTGTGACCAATTAAACAAATATCATCGATATACCTGCTGGTTTTTAATTTGTTTTCCAGCGGAGCAGCGGCGACATTCTTTCCACCGGAAGTTACAAAGATATTCTTTTTTCGATCGGTGAGAAACAGAAAGCGGTCGTTGTCCAGGTAGCCAATATCGCCTGTATGGAGCCATCCGTCGTTATCAATTGTTTCAGCGGTCAAATCCGGTTTATTAAAATAACCCTTCATTAATGTCTCACCTTTTACAAGGACTTCCCCATCCTGGGCGATACGTACATCGACTCCCCGAATTGGTTTCCCGCATGACCCGTATTTTGTCTTTCCAGCCGGCGTAAGTGTTATGATAAGATGCGTTTCGGTCATCCCATAGCCCTCAATAATCGGCAATCCCATCGCCTCGAAAAACTTCAACGTTTCAACTGATAGCGGTGCGCCACCGGCAATCGGATAGCGAAAATTGCCACCCAATTTCTGCTTAATTCTCTTGAAAACCAGCTTGTCTGCCAGATTGTATTGTCGGGTAAGCCATGCGCCCGGTTTTCCGACGTAGCGTTTCTGATGATAACGATATCCCGTACGGAGCGCCCAATTGAACAACGATTTTTTAATTGCTGAGCCCTGTTCGACCTTGTCAAGCACTGCTGTTGAAATTTTTTCATACAACCGCGGAACGCTTACCATAACTGTCGGTTTCGCTTCCGCAATGTCATCCACGACGGTTTCAATACTGCGAGCGTAATGAATGGTTCCTCCCCGATACATCGGACACCAGTGACCGGCTAAACGTTCATACAAATGGCTCAAAGGCAGAAACGAAAGAAATACATCTGTCGGTAATAGTTTTAGTGCCGCTTCTGCATTGACAATATCCGTTACAAATCCGTGCTGATGCAACATCACCCCCTTGGGCTCACCAGTAGTTCCGGACGTATAAACGAGGCTACAAACAGCCATCGGATCAATACCATCAACAGATGCCTGATAAAAATCAGGATTGGCGATGTTGAATTCATTCCCGATTTTTAGCAAATCATCAAATGTATCGACCGCATCATTATCCCGAATTTTCTTGAAGCTGAATACAAACTCAAGATTGGGTAGCTGGTTTTCAATTTGAACAATTTTGTCGTATTGTTCGGCGTTTTCAACAAAGATTGCCCGTGTATTGGAATCCTTTAAAATATAGGCAATCTGATTGGGTGGCAATGTCTGATAGATGGGAACTGTGACTCCTTGCATGCTAAAAATCGCAAAATCGGTGATGGTCCATTCCGGGCAGTTGTTGGATAACAGGGCAATTTTATCATTTGGTTCCAAGCCAACCTGGGCAAGCGCGCCGGTGAGTTTTTTGATCATGGTGTTAAATTCGTTGTACGAATAAGCGATAATTTGATCATCACGACGAAATCGTAGTGCATCCTTTTCGCCATATCGCCCAACCGTTTCTTGTAACATATGAACTACGCTCTGAAACATACGCTCCCTCCAAAGATCGTATTTAGTAGAATTGTTTCGAGTTGTTGATTGTGCGGGTGGGTTTCGCTGTGTGGAATTTCTGTTTCTAATATATGGGAGATTATTTTTATTGTCAAGAAAAATATAAAAGTTTTCTGATTGGTTTGGATGGAATATAATAACTATGCTTTCGGTATAGAGTGTGCTGTCATTTTTATTTTGGTACTTTCATGTTCCCTTCGACAAACTCAGGGAACGTACGCTGAGCTTGTCGAAGCGTACATTTTAAACTTGACATGACAAGAGTGTTTTCATCAAATCTCAAATTCAAATAAAAAATCCATGCATCGAAATCCCGATTTCCCGATACATGGATTCAATTCAAGTTTTTCTGAAAGCGGATTTAATTCATCAAACTTAGCTAACGCTTTCTATTTCACGTTCCACGTCCTTAATTGCTTTTTGTGCTGACTGAATCTCTACAATAATTTTTTTTACATCAGCATTCGAATAAATATCTGCTTTGCTACTGGTCATTAAATCAAACGATTTGCTGCCCAGCGCAGTAAATTTATTGGAAACATCCCGGCTTAAATTGTAATGTTTTAATTTCAATTGTCCCAGGCTCACCATATCCTGAGTTTTGTCGCTAACCGACACTGTAAAATCTTTAACTGCCTTTGCGCTGGTGTCCATGGTTTGCTTTACTTGTTCCCAAAACGTTGCCATATTTCACTCCTTATTTACGATCACTCATAATTTAGTTGATATCTTTTTAAATTAAAAAAGCGCCAACGCCTTCTCTACATCTTCTTTTTCACCTAACAATGTCACTTTATCCCCAACCAAAAATGAAGTCTGTCCGTCAGGAATGATTACCTGTTCATCCCGAACTATTACACCAATCAGTACCTTTTCGGGTAAGGAAATTTCCATCAACTTTTTACCGAGTACATCGGAAGATTCTTCAATGACAACCTGTTCAATTTTACCGTCGCCCAACTCCAGATCCTTTTTAAATCCTTTAAGTTCGGCGTTGTCAATACCTCTTTCAAGCAATTCCTTAATTTCGGCTTCTTTATCTGCCAATTCTGCTTTCAGGGTGCTTATTTTTTCAATATTATTTTTAGTATCCAATTTCAATTGTTCCTGTTGTTTTTCAACAAACAATTGATAGACAACTCCGCCCAATTCATTATTTGCTTTATCAATTTTACCTTGAATTGCTCGTTGCTCCCAACGTAATTTGGCGAGTGCGGACCATTCACTTGTCTTCTCCGAGAGCGTATCAACGCTGTCATTAAATGCGACCTTAAGTTTATCCCAAAACGACATACAACCTCCTTTTGCATGAAATATATAATGAAACGTCTGATGACTCGATCGATTGAAGCTGTAAACCGTGATGATACAGCATGTAATCAGGTGTGAATAATATAGAATAGTTTTTGCAGAGAGTCAAGTTAAAAAACATAAATGATTTATGTTGAGAATCTTTACTGCAATTGTGTGAGTTGGATTCGGTGAATTTTAAATTCAAATTTCAATATTGCTTCAGAGTAAAGCTAATATTTTTAACCTGAATGGTAACAATTAAGCCCGTAGCTAACCGTCGGCCGAGCTTGCCGTATAGCACCGGCGTACTCGCGGCACGAACGGTGTCGAAGTCGACATAAACCTCTACTAATTCGTGGACATGTTGCCCCAGCTTCGCAGGGACAAGCTCAGGCAACGTAATATTATAATTAGATAACCGGGGGGGGGCTGAATTGCTACCATTTATTTATGCCATCTCTATGATGACATTATTTAAGTACGCATGCTATACGCCAGCTTTCATCAAATATAATTTTTTACGGTTTCCCCAATTCCATGGATCGGGCTTTTCCAATTTCGCGTTCGAAACAGTCGGGACATAGACCATGCGAAAAGATGGTAGATGTTTTTTCCATAATGTATTCTTCCATTTGCATCCAGTTGCCCATTTGGTTATCATCGGTGCGGGGAATATGAATTTTGTGGCATCCGGCGCATACGCGCAGAAACTGTTCCAAATATTCGACTTTGCGTTGGCTGGCCTTCAATTCTTCTTCCGCCTGCTTTAATTCTGTGATGTCTCGAATGACACCAATCGTACCGAGAAACACTTTTTCCTGGGACGTAACATCACGATCATACATGCCCGATGCTGCTACTTTTGTCACCGTCTCCATCAGGCCGGTTTTTGTCTCTGCCTTTTTAGAGACAAGTCGTAACTCAAGATTTGTGGTTTTGCGGTCTCCGGTCCGTCGCTCATCAAACAATTTCGGATGCTCTTTATTCCCAACAACTTTCCCCCGATATTTCTCCAGTACTGTGGCGCTGCTGGCTTTTTCCACATCTTCAGGGTGAAGAATTTCTGAAAAATGTTTTCCGATTAATTCATCCGGCTTGTAACCTAACCCTTTTATAGAATCATTTACAAACGTAAAGACACCATTCTCATCAATCATATAAACAATATCAGGAATCGTTTGAACTAAAAATCGGTAGCGTTGTTCGCTCTGTTGAAGCTCTTTATGAATATCTGCCGTTTCAATAATAAATTGACGCAGAATATCTTTCGCGTCCGGCGGCACATCCGTACGATGAAGCAAGTCATGAATAGACATTAGCAATTCTCCAAAGAATATAGGAAGTTTTAACATTAGAGGTATCGACAAGGATAAAGCTTTCTTGAGGCAGGCTAAATTTCTCAGATGGTACTCACCAAATGCAACACTGCAATTTCCGGGGGACAATTAAAACGTACGGGGTAGATTGCCCAACCAAGTCCGCGACTGATAAATAATTGTGTTTTATTCGTCCGAATTAAACCATTGGAGTAATGATCACTGTTCATAGCAAAACCGATGCAATCGCTTTTAGCGATGGCATCGGTAATATACTATTATCAAAGTGGTTTTGAGATCTGCTTTATAAAATCCATCTTAATCTCTCTTTGAGAAAGAGAGAAATTTAAGGATAAATCTTAAAACCACTCCGTTAGTAGTATATCGGCAAATTAATCCGCAATAAATTAGCGTGTATAATCCCGATTGAATTTAATTGCGCTGAATGCTTTAATATTCTTTCACCATTAAACGGAAATAAATTCGTTTACTTCCGAAATCAAAAAAGCGCTGACCATAGTCCTGATAGCCGAATCGATGATAAAACCGAATAGCGCGTTCGTTCTCAACGTGGACCATCAACCACACTGTGATTGGTGATTTGTGACGAGCTTCTTCCGCGCATTTTTTCATCAAGTGCGTACCGGCGCCGTTTCCCGTAACACCGGGTTTCACATAAATTTTTTGTAATTGCATCTGGCGCGGTACGGTCAGGTCATCGTGGAGGCATGGATATTTCAATTTCATAAAGCCAATCGGTTCACCATCCAACTCTACCATGAAATATCTATTAACGGACTTTTCCATGCTGGATGTAATTTTCTCCACGCTGTAGGTCGAGTGGAGATATGTACTTAATTCACTGTCTGTAAATAAATACCCGAATGTTTCTGTGTAGCTGGCGCTGCCAATGGCAGCAATCGTGTCGATGTCTGCTGTGGTTGCAAGTCGTGTTGTGATCATACATCGTCTTTTCGTTAAGGTACAAGCTGTACTACTGGTAATTTAAATAACACTCTTGTCAATTTTCCCGATAAAACGCGTTCTCGTACTCCTCCTCCAATTTTATTTTGTGGCCGCGTTCTTCTTCAGCCAAACGCTTGAATACTTGTTCAACATCAGTACCACCAAATTGATGCTGCATGTCGGTGTAGAACGCCGCGGCTTTCTCTTCTTCACCCATAGCGAACACCATAACTTCCTGAACACTCGCGTTGGTATCCAAAGGTTTTGCCGGTGCAAGAAAATCGGCAATTCCCAGACTCTGCTGTGGAATGGATTCACCTAACTGGCTCAGATTATCCTGTTTAATCAAGGCTTCGAGAAAATCCTGATGTCCTTTTTCCTGAGCGGCTAATTCCAGCAGCAGTGATTTGGCGCTCGCATTGGCGACCTGTTCACTGATTTTTTTATATGTATTGTACGCTTTTATTTCTTCACTGATGGCGATATGGAGAGCATCTTTTATCGTTAATGCTTGAGTCATCATCTACTCCTTAGTAGTTCATTTCACAATATTATGTAGTGTGCGATATTTTCACAAATCTGGTATTTTAGAAATGTACTGATAATGAATTGATTTTCGGATTGCTTGTTTTATAAACCTTCCCTTGCTCCCTTCCTGCAAAAGGAAGGGAATTTATGTTTAAATCCAAAAACTAAGTCGGCTTTAGTATACCTGGTTTAGAATGGTGCAAAATTTATTAAAGGTTGACTTACTATTTGAAAAATGAAACGCGAACTGTAAACAAAATACACTATTGATATTTTGAGATACTGAATTGTAATTAAAAACAATCGGTCCAACCGTTTTACAGGCTACCACATACCATCGATTAAATATTTATCAATCGCTTCTGCGGCTTTCTTTCCGGCGCCCATCGCAAGAATAACAGTAGCAGCGCCAGTCACAATATCACCACCTGCAAACACACCTTTTTTACTCGTTTTGCCGGTTTCAGCATCCGCAACAATATTGCCCCATTTGTTCAATTCAATGTCAGGCGTTTTGGTGGTTAGCATCGGATTCGGACCCTGCCCGATTGCACAGACAAACACATCCACATCGAGCACATGTTCAGAGCCTTTGATCGGAACAGGCCGTCTTCGTCCCGATGCATCGGGCTCGCCCAATTCCATCTGGATACATTCGATGCCCTTCACCCAGCCGCGCTCATCCCCAATGATGCCTACCGGATTTGTCAGCAATCGAAAATCGATACCCTCTTCCTCAGCGTTTACAATTTCCTCTTCTCGCGCGGGCATTTCTGTACGTGAACGGCGATATACCAGATAGACATTATCCGCGCCCAACCGTTTGGCGACACGAGCCGCATCCATCGCCACATTGCCGCCACCGATAACAGCCACATTCCGGGCGCGCTTAATCGGAGTTGCATATTCCGGGAAGCGATAGGATTTCATCAGATTGTTACGTGTCAGAAACTCGTTGGCCGAATATACACCATTTAAGTTTTCGCCGGGAATTCCCATGAAGTAAGGCAAGCCAGCGCCAGTCCCAATAAACATGGCATCGTAACCATCATTCAACAATTCATCGACACCAATCGTTTGCCCGACAATCGCATTCACTTTTATTTCAACACCCAGCTTCTTCACATAATCCACTTCGCGCTGCACAATCGCCTTGGGCAGACGGAATTCCGGAATTCCATACACAAGCACACCACCGGCTTTGTGTAACGCTTCGAATACTGTTACATCATGCCCTTTTTGAATCAGGTCGCCAGCGACTGTAAGTCCGGCAGGACCTGCACCTACAACTGCAACTTTCTTGCCAGATTTTGCTGGTAAGGATGGAAGCATCACCTCACCATGTGCCGGTTCCCAATCCGCAGCAAAACGTTCCAGCCGTCCGATCGCAATCGGTTGTCCTTTTTTTTCAAGAATACAGAGTTGTTCGCATTGCTCTTCCTGCGGACAAACACGGCCGCATACCGCAGGGAGACTATTTGTCTGTTTAATAATCCGAATGGCATCCATTATTTTATTGTCACGAATGTTGGCGATAAATGCCGGGATGTCAATATTAACAGGGCAGCCGGAAACGCACGGCTTTTTTTTACATTGCAGACAGCGAGCGGCCTCCTGACGGGCCATCTCCAGTGTATATCCGAGTGCAACTTCGTCAAAATTTTTACTGCGTTCAATCGGATCCTGATGTGGCATAGGAATTCGCTCTTTGCCACGTTTTAAAAGCTCAGCTTCTGCTTCCAATTTACACTGATGATGCTCACGGGCAATTTTTTCTTCATCAGCATAGTATGACTGCCGTTTAATAAGTTCATTGAAATCCACCTTGTGACCATCGAACTCCGGCCCATCCACGCAGACAAATTTGATTTCATTACCAATCGATGCCCGGCAGCCACCGCACATACCGGTGCCATCCACCATGATCGAATTCAAACTGACGATTGTCGGAATTTCACCAGGCTGAGTCACAGCCGAAACCGCACGCATCATTACCACGGGGCCGATAGCTACTACCCGATCGATCGTTGTACCTTTATCCATCAATTCCTGCAGGACAGTCGTTACAAATCCATGTTGTCCGTACGAACCATCATCGGTCGCGATGTGCAGCTCACTACTCACGGCGTGCATCTCGTCTTCAAAAAATAACATATCTTTCGAACGAGCTCCTATGATGGAAATAACGTTATTACCGGCTTCATGCAACGCCTTGGCAATCGGATGAACCGGTGCAATGCCAACACCGCCACCAACGCAGACTACCGTTCCAAAATTCTGAATATCGCTGGCATGACCGAGTGGACCGACAACATCCAGGATGGAATCGCCAACATTTAACGCGCATAATGTTTGTGTGGACGACCCAACTTCCTGGATGATCAGGGTAATAGTTCCGTCATCCCGATTAAAATCGGCGATCGTCAGTGGAACTCGTTCGCCAAAATCATCACCGCGCACGACAACAAATTGGCCGGCCTTGGCACGCTTGGCAATATCCGGCGCATAAATTTTAAAGAAAACAATCGATGGCGCTAAATCACGTCGCTCAATTATTTCGTTGAGACGGACAGTTACAAAAACAGCAGGTAAACTCACGAGAACTCCTTATTATTAATAGATTGATTTCAATATTTTATCACTCCTTGAATTAGCAATATCAAATATACTGATTATCGTGTCACTTAATGTGGGAAAAAATACAAAAATAAAACTCATCATTAAAATAATGTAACATGAACAATGAATGTGATTTTGCAGACGATCCATTTTTATTATAGAATTGATGAAAACGAAACAGA
>JAFGDW010000004.1 GCA_016931935.1 Candidatus Zhuqueibacterota bacterium
ATCTTCCGCCAGCAAAATATGCCATGATTGCGCAAGAACATTATCCGCTGGCATATCATGTACACGTAAAATATCGTAAAGTAAATTAAACAGTTCTGATTGACGAACTGGTTTCAATATTTTCTGGGTAATACCAGCGATAGGTATAGCGGTCTCCTCGGCCAGACTTACCATTTGAATAAAATTACTCTGTTCGTAGCCAATAATTGACCGTAAATTTTCAATCAATTCACGAAACGCAATCCCTGGCATATGATCATCAATCAGGATCACCGGGAATACGGTACCGACTTTTTTGCTTAGCTGGATTGTGCGCAACGCTTGCTGTGCGGTAAAAACGGTTGTGGGTAGAAATCCCCACGACGTCAATAATCGGTGCATAAATTCACAGTGCGTCTTGTTATCATCAATTACCAATATCAATCGGGAGTTTGCATCATTAGCTTCTGAAAATAATGGATGCATATCTTCTTGTTCATCGATTTGGAGAGTTACATTGAAGTGAATGCAACTGCCCCTGCCAAACTCACTTTCCGCCCAAATTTGCCCACCCATTTGCTGAACAAGATTTTTACAAATAGCCAGTCCCAAACCGGTTCCGCCATATTTGCGAGACCGAGAACCATCGATTTGTGAAAAACTATCAAAAATTGTATCCAATTTCTCGGGATTCATGCCGATACCGGTATCCGTTATTTTGAAATTCACAATCACGGATGAAAAAACTTCATTCACCGATTTTTTCGACCGGGAAGATTCGGGAATGACACTCACCTGAAGAATTATTTCTCCAGTTTCAGTAAATTTAACGGCATTGCCAAGAATATTCAGCATAACCTGCTTCAATCGCAGGGGATCGCCCTTTACCTGTACGGGAACATCCGGGTGGATGGTGTATAAACATTCCAATGATTTTTTGTGCGCTTGTGATGCCAGGGCAGAAATTGCATCTTCCACCACGTGATGCAGGTTAAACGAAATCGATTCGATCATCATTTCGCCGGCTTCAATTTCAGAAAAATCGATGATATCGTTGAGAACGATCAACAGCGAATCAGCAGATGTTTTAATTGTACTCAAAAAATCTCGTTGCTGCGGTGAAAGCGAAGTTGAAAGCGCCAGTTCGGTCATTCCCAAAATTCCATTCATTGGCGTCCGAATTTCGTGACTTATGTTTGCCAGAAAATCACTCTTTGCACGGTTAGCTTCTTCGGCGGACTTTTTAGCATAACGCAAGGCATCTTCTGTTTCTTTAAGAATGCTGATATCCCTGGATATTCCCACAATTCCGGTAATGGCGCCTTTCCTGTTTTTTATCGGAACTTTTGTTGTGGAAATCCATTGCATTTTACCTTTTTCCGTTCGCTGTCGATTGACTTTACCAATAAGGGGAACGCCATTTTCGTAAATAAAAATGTCATCTTCAACCGAATTTTGTGCATCCTGCTCTGAGTAAAAATCAAAATCGGATTTGCCGGTTGCTTGCTCAATACTTTGCAGACCAAGTGCTGTCGCCAATGCTTTATTCACACGTGTATATTTGCTGGCGCTATCCTTAAAAAAAATTAAATCCGGAATATTATCCATCAACGCTTGTAAAAAGTCGCGCTCATTGGCTAATGCCTTTTCTGCGTCCAATCGTTCCGTAATATTAACCGCCCATCCATGAATTGCCGGTTTTCCATTAAAATGAATCGGCCATAACGTCACTTCAGTAAAAACAATGGTTCCGTCACGCCGATTTCCCTGAATACAATACTGTTCTTTCGAAGAGTCTTCCTGGAACAAATGTTTCATTCTACTTTGCACTTCAGCTCGGTATGGAGTAGCGACCAAATTGAACACAGACATGTTTCTCATTTTTTTCGGAGATTCATATCCAAACAACTGCGCCATTGCCGGATTACAAATTTTTATTTTTTCATCCTGAACGATAAAAATTGCCACGGGTGCATTGGCTATTATATCATGGTAGAAATCATCGATATCATGCGTCGGCAACTGCCTGGGCGGTTTTTGCTTTTTCATTTGTGCCAAAGCAAACATAAAGCCAATCAGAACACTCGGAAACAATCGCGAAATCATATCATGGTCCAGCCAGCGATTCGCATAAATAACCACATTACAAACAGTTAAAATGACACATAGCACCATCACCAATTGCCTAATCCGCTTGCCCGATTTCCGGCGATATGTTATAAAAAATATGAGTAATATTATCATTCCCGGCATTATTAACATCATCAGATGCAGGAATTGGTTAATAAATTCGATCATATTTGGTTTATTCCTAATGCTTTTTGATATAAATATATCATCGGTCAATTGCGATATTTTATGAATAATTTGACGATTGATTTTTAAACTCGTGTAATTTACAAAGCAATACTAATTCTACTTTGTCAGATTAATAAAATAGATAAAATGACGTTGCTGAATTTGCGGTCATGCCTAAGAAAGCCGCTGAAGCGGCTAATAAATCTATTATTCTTGTAATTCACCCGGATGAATCCGGGTGCTGATACAACAAAATGGTTTATTTCAAACGGTTCGGCAGTTTTAGCAGTCACTATTTTACACGTTCATGTCTAATGTGACAAAGTAGAACTAAGTATTCCCCAATTTTATGCAAATGGGTAAGTGATTTAATCAGCTTCCTAAGTATAGTGTTGTCAAAGTGGTTTTAAGATTTGTTTAATGAGTCCACGCTAAAAAGAGCTTAACCACTAATTTCACAAATTTTCACTAATCGTGTCCCACTTTTTTCGGTGGGACAGATGCGTCTTTAGGCGCATTGTTTTTATAAGACTTAATAGATTGAAATTTGCGTCCATTCGCGTAATTCGCGGTTTTTGGAATGAGCTCTTTAATGAAATCTCCTTTAATTTCTTTCAAGAAAGTGAGAAGTCTATGAAAAATGTCAAAACCACTTCGTTAATAGTATGTTTAATTTCTGAACAGCTTTTTCGTCTCGCATCTCACATCATATGTTTCACGTCGCATGGATTTCAACAGTTAACATTTGTTCCTTTATTTCATCGATTGCTTTTTCGTACATATCACTGAACCGGGGGAAGATCGCATCAGCATCGCTATCCTTACCCTGCTGTCCGGCCTGTTCAATTTGCCAGGCAACATCACGAAGCCCATCAGCGCCAACATTTGCCGTAGCGCCTTTTAGCTTGTGCGCTATCCGCTCAACCTGCTGCATATCTTTTTGCTCAATTGCCAAACGTAATTGCTCCATATAAACCGGACTCTCATTTAAAAAAGTTTTCCATATCTGAAACAAAAGCTTTTGGTCTTGTTCCAGACGGTCCAATACATCCACTGTATTTATAAATCCGACAATCTGATCCGATTTCGTTGATGCCTGTCCCGATTCATTTGTCCCGATATTTTGCTGTACGAAAGTCTGAGCAAAGCGTCCGATTGTTTCAAGCAATTCACGTTTTTTGATGGGTTTGCTTAAAAAGCCATTCATTCCAACTTCCATACAGCGATCTCGGTTGCTTTGCATAATATGGGCTGTCAGCGCGATTATAGGAATCGATTTCGGATTTGGCCCCTTTATCTCGCCGGAACGAATGCGTTCAGTCAAAGTAATTCCATCAACCTCCGGCATTTGAATATCCATAAGAATCAAATCATAACGTTGTTTCTTAAGTAGCTTAATTGCTTCATTGCCATGTTCAGCCAGATGTGGAACGTGACAACTCTTCTCCAGGATGCGAGTGATAACTTGCTGATTAATTGGTTCGTCTTCAGCGATTAGAATGTGCAATGAGTGAGATTCATCGTTCCCCGGCTCAGTTAGTTGCTGCGTATTTTCATGACTGACCGGCTGCTGCCCCATTTTCAAATATATGGTAAAATAGAACGTACTTCCCTGACCGGGCGTGCTTTCAACCCAAATTTCGCCTCCCATCATATGAACAAGTTGCTTACAAATAGCCAACCCAAGTCCTGCGCCCTGATGTTTTCGGCTGAGCGTCCCGTCCACCTGCTGGAACGTTTCGAAAATAGATTCGATTTTATCAGGCGGTATGCCGATACCATGATCAGACACGGAACAATACAAGCCACAAACGCCGTCGGCAACAGGTGGCTCCGAGTTATGGTTATACGATGCGACGTCATCCAGCAGTTCGATGGTTATTCCGATCGTTCCTTTTTGGGTAAATTTTATGGCATTGCTTATTAAATTAGTAAGGACTTGACGAATTCGGGTTGCGTCACCAATCAGGTAGGCAGGTACATGTGTGCCAAAATTTAATTCCAGGGGCAGTGATTTTCGCATTGCCTGGGTATTCAACGCCGCAATGGTGGTCGAAATTTCCGCTCGTACATTAAAATTTTCTTCCACGAGTTTGAATTTACCAGCTTCCATTTTTGAGACATCCAGCAGGTCATTCATCAAATGCAACAATGATTCTGCGGAAAATTTCACTGTTTCAAGGTAACGGCGCTGTTCATCATTCAATTCCGTTTCCAGCGTCAGATCGGTCATTCCGAGAATACCATTCATTGGCGTACGGATTTCATGACTTATATTTGCCAAAAATTCGTTCTTTGCCTTGTTGGCAAATTCCGCCTTTTCTTTTGCCTGCTGCAATTGTATTTCCCGCTGTCGTTTTTCCTCCATGAATACATGCAGGTCTAGTTGAATCAAACGAAGTGCATCGTAAATATCTTTAAGCGGATGCTCCTCGGGGATGGTATTGTTCGTGTAATACAGCTCTTCATTCTCCGTATGCCACGCCAATGAGCCAATGAACTGAACAAGGGCGTCGATATCCCTGAATGATATATCCAGATTTTTGGAACCATTTTTGTTAAACAAATTGGAAATATGTGATCTATTGTTAATTTCTATCAATGCCTGTTCAGCAGTATCAACAAATCTTAGTTTGGAGTTAATTATTTTTTCAATAAAAACGAGCGCTATTTTCACTAATGCATTGGCGCCGCAGATGTAACTAAAATCAGCATTACACTTGTATCTCCGGGAAATTTCCTTATAACCGTTTGCCAACAGCTTACGTGCTGCCCGATCACTCCCCGTTACTTTCGAGTAATCCGCAATCCGGATATGCTTGTCGGTTATGAATCCTTCATCAACAATAATTTCTACAATGTCGAGAATCGGTTTAACATGTTGCGACATTAAATAACCACTGGCAACAGATTTCAGTATAAATGGCTTTATCACCAGGAATGTGACTGAGAAATCCGAATTATCATCGCTGTAGCTCCATTCTGGCCGGGTGTAAAAATGGGCGTCTGTAACTTTGCGCGCACGTTTTTTATCGTTGTCTAAAATTTTAATAGCATGCTTGATCGCGTGTTCATAGCTTTCGACCATTCGAAAAGGAAACGGCAAATCGCGCATATGAATACCAAGTTTGAATATTCCACGAACGACAAATGAACAATTGTAGCCAATGAATCCAATTAATCGGCCTTCTTCATTTTGAAATTTCTCTGTTTGCTCCTTGCGTGCATAGCGGCTCGGCATCCCCGAAAGCTTACTGTAATCTTTAAGTTCGACAAATGTGTCCCCGGGTTCAAAATAGTCCTGAATAACCTTTTCGCGGAGTTCATAGTAACGGGAAACATCATATGCTTCCATATCACCCTCAGCAAGCGCTACCAAAATACGCGTTCCTACAATGCGAAATGTTACGTGGTAATTTTCAGCGACTACTAAATTGGTCCATTCGGGTTTTTGCGTAATTGGTAGATTAAGCACCGGGCACAAATTTTCGTTTGTTATGTCCATTATCAATTCCGTGTTTCTATTCTAATTGGTCATCGCGCCGACCAACATAAGGTGTATACCTTTCACCAGTTCATCCGATCTGCCATGTTCGCATGGTTTGGTCATTGTGAAAATAAAGTATCATGAGACTAACATTTCATCGGGTTCGACAAGTAACTTCTCAAGTTTACATGTAACAATCGGGAATTCTTTACGGATTGTATACATCAATGCATTAATTGCCACACTATTTCGTAAACGACAGGCATCTTCCAACTGAGCCATATTCGAGTACATTGATGCAGCGCCGACATTCGCCGCTGCTCCTTTTAACTTGTGCGCTAATTCCCGGGCAGAATCCAGATCATTCACATCGATTGCTTGTTGGAGTTTTACCAGTGAATCCGGAGCTTTATTAAGAAACGTTTCCCACATGATTTTTACGAGCGCAACATCACCATCGAGTCGCTCAAATATATCTTCCAGCGAAATTGGGGACGCCGGTACCGGTGTTTTTGTAATTTCGGACTCCGGACATGTTGTTAGCTGATCATTGTACTGAGCGCCATTCGGGACATGCTTTGCGATCAGTCGAACCAAATCTTTCGCCTTGATCGGTTTGGGCAGATAATCGTTCATTCCCATCTCAAGGCATTTTTCCCGAAATCCATGCAATGCATGGGCAGTAATTGCTATTATCGGAATATCATGTTGTCGCACAGCTACAGTTTGTTGACGAATTTGCCGCGTTACCTGATATCCATCCATATCCGGCATTTGCAAATCAAGCAACAATAAATCATAAAATTTTTCCTGAAGCTTATCCAATGCTTCCTGGCCATTATTAGCAACATCCACTATGCAGCCACTGGTTTTCAACATACCAATAGCGACTTGTTGATTAATCAAATCATCCTCGGCAAGCAATATTTTCAGGCCAGGCGGAATTTGTTTTACAGCTTGAATTGCTGTTTCATTCGGTTCGCTATCAAGTGGTTGATCAGAATGGTGTTCGCCAAAATTGGCAGTAAAATGAAATGTACTGCCTTGTCCGGGAACACTTTCCACCCAAATTTTACCGTTCATTAGTTCAACAATTTGTTTACAAATCGCCAACCCCAAACCAGTTCCCTTGTGTTTGCGGGCCAGGGAGCCATCTACTTGTTTGAAGCTTTCAAAAATGTCGTCAAAGCGATCCGGAGCAATACCGATCCCGGTATCCGCAACCATAAAGTGTAGACAAGCCAGAGTATCTTCCGCAGGCTTTTCCGTAAAAATCTCATCAGCAGATTCAATGCGCACGTTAATGCTACCCCGCTCAGTAAACTTAATTGCATTGCCAATCAGATTCACCAAAATCTGGCGCAGTCGGCCAGAATCACCACAAAATGTTCTGGCGACCTGATCATCGATGTGCAGGTTGATTTCAAGCCCTTTTCGCTTTGCCTGGGTTGTGAGCGTATGAACAGCCTGATAAACTTTACTCCGTAAATTGAAGGGTTCGTTAATGAGCACCATCTTACCGGCTTCCACCTTCGATAAATCAAGAATATCATTAATAATCGACAATAACGATTCAGCCGAATCCTGTACTGTTTCAACGTAATGTTGTTGCTCTTCAGTAATTGGCGCATTTAACAGCAACTCAATCATTCCCATAATGCCGTTCATCGGCGTCCGAATTTCGTGACTCATATTGGCAAGAAATTCGCTTTTGGCTTTATTCGCTGCCACTGCTGCTTCTTTGGCCTGACGTAACTCAATTTCAGCTTGTTTACGTTCGCTTATATCCTTGGTAATTCCCACGAATGCAATATGCTCACCATCATTGTTGCGTACGTATGAGACCGATACTTCAGCAGGAAAAATCGATCCATCCTTACGGGTCATTATAATTTCAAAATTATTTACTATCTCGTGCTCTGCTAATTTTGATAAAAGCTGTTTTGCCTGGTCGTGGCTTTCTGCTGGTACAAGGCTGAATACATTCATGCCAATCAACTCATCAGACGTATCATAGCCGCGCATCCTAACAGCAACCTGATTACATTGTATAATGTTACCCGTCAGGTCTGCTACTTCGATCGCATCAGGAGATGATTCAATAATTTGCTGCAATGTTTCTTCACTGCGCAACAGCGCCAGTTCTGCTTCCTTGCGTTCGGAAATATCGCGAACTGTGACAACCACGCCAGTTATCTCACCGGATGCCGATATGTGCGGGCAATATACGCTGACTCCCCACCCCTGTTTACCAGTCGAATTAACATAGTAACGCGTATCTTCCGAATGCACCATTTCACCGGCCAATGCGCGCTTTAGCAATTTATCGTTACCCTGTTCTCTTAGATGTGGAAACAAGTCAAATGCATTTTTATGAAGGACATCCTGTTCGGATAAGCCGGTAATGCCTTCCATAAACTTATTCCACAACAGATAGTTAAATTCATGATCATAGACAATAATTCCTTCTCCCACACTGCTTACTATCGTTTTGGCGAAATGCTCCGATTCGCGCAACGCGGCTTCAGCGCGTTTTTGTTCGGTGATATCCACAAAACTCTCGATATAATAGAGCCTGCTATTAAGTTCAATCGGCACAACTGTTTTCAACACAGTCAGAGATTCGTTGTGAGCATTAATGAGAATACGCTCGGAATTGTCAACCGATCGCTGCTGGTGCTTGACCGGACAATTGTCACGATTGCTGGGACATAAAAACGAATTGCAGGGTTTCCCCACAATGGCATCCCGCGGTAATTCAATCAGGTGACAGGCCATCGGATTCACATCAACAATTTCCTGGGTTTCAGCATCCACCAGCACGATACCGATGTGCAGTTTATTCAGAATAAGCTTGAGTTTTAATTCACTATCCTTAATCGCTTGTTCCGCCAATACCTGTGCGGTGACATCCGTAGTAACGATAAAATGAGTGCCAGATGCTTCACTTCGCCGATATTTTGAATAGCGGTTCTGAACGCAGCGTCGCGATCCATCCGGTCGGGTTATCCAGTATTCAACAGTTTCGGGAAGTTTTCCCGCTTCGGTGTACTGTTTCCATATTTCCCGCAAGCGTTTTTTATATTCTGGCTCGGCAACATCCACGCCTTTCATATAAATCATAATATCTTTGGGATAACCAAATATATCACATAATCGGTCATTGATAAAAACAGTTTCCCCATTTTCCACAATGGTGATGCCATGTTGAGTGGAATCGGCAAATTCCTGAAATCGGTCTTCACTGATTTTCAAGGCTTGTTCGGACTGTTTTTGTGCGGTAATATCCTGGCAAATGCCAATAACTTTCGCTGGACTGGAAGAATTGTTCGTCGGGATAAAAACTGTTTTAATTTGAAGCGATCGTTCGGTACCGCCAACTTTACTAACGCGGATTTCGAATGGATACAGCACCCCTTTTTGTGAATCGGTAATGATCCGATACGCTTTTTCCCATTCATCATCAGGAATGATCTGGTTTTTAAGAAATTCCATATCTACGAAGGGCGATGAATTTTCCATACCAAGAATTTTTAATAATCCATCGCTTAACAGAAAAGTGCTCGATTCAAGATCAAACTGGTAAACACCCAAATCGCCCGCCACTTCCACAGCAGAAAGTACATGCCGGTTATAAAGTTGCGAAGCGACGGGATACGAATGGAGTATGGTCAGTAAAACTCCGGCGTCAGCATCGATACAACAGGTATCAACCGAAACAAGGTCGTGGACACTTGTAGGATTTACATCCACCGTGCGAACGGCGCCCCGTTTCAGCGATTGGAATATTGAAGTCAGCACGGCCTGTGGATAAAAATCCGATATGTTCTTATGACGTAGTTGTGCGAGCGGCGTGTTCAATAATGTGCACGTTGCGGCGTTAGCATCAATAATATCGCCGTTTTTTGTGTGCAAAACGACGGCGTTTTCTGTCAATTCAAATAATACGTGGTACTGTTCTTTGCATTGGCGGAGCCGCTGTTCATAGTGCATCGTTCCTGGTTCACTAGTCGGGATTCCGGAATCGTGCAGCGCCGGGAGCGGATTCACCGTTATAAGCACGGTATGGTTGTCAAGGGACTCAGTTGGCAGAATCGTAAATGAGATGCAGGTATTTTCAACCAGATTGAAAAGGGATTTTGATGCCGGTCCCGTTATCTTTACGGAATTTCCGGATTCAAACAATTCAGCGAACTGCTTTACAGCACACGGATCATCGAACTGTTTGAAATGTTCATCAATGGATGTACCAATAATTTTGCTTTTATCGATCGATGTTTTTTCTGCCAGCCATTCATTCCAGCCAACAACAATTCTCTCACGAGTTAGTACGCATAATCCAACCGGCACACGATCGTAAATTTGGTACTTTTTTATTGCATGTTCAAGATCGTTCATCGTCTTCCCTTAACTCCCTTACCACCCCTATTTGAGCGTTCAGCGCTCAGTAATCAGCCAATAGATGAACAGAACAACCACTCTGTTCATTATCATAGCGCTGACTCCAGCTTATCATTTTTCCTTATGCAACGTCTCATGTGTCTTTTCTGCTATTTTCCGTATTGCGACTCCCCTTCAACACTATAAAATTTCATATAGTGTTATTCAATGGTCGTATCTCTCAAGAAAGTTGAAGTATGCTTTTAAATTACTATTAGTAATCAGATGAAGATATTTGGGTGTCATTCCCCGGGAAAACATCGGGACTGTAAGCCGGTTTCCGCTGCTTTTTGGCGGAAGACCG
Source organism: Candidatus Zhuqueibacterota bacterium (assembly GCA_016931935.1). Lineage (GTDB taxonomy): Bacteria > Zhuqueibacterota > Zhuqueibacteria > Thermofontimicrobiales > Thiofontviventaceae > Thiofontivivens. The sequence continues at coordinate 10,509 of JAFGDW010000004.1, forward strand.
GAATCTCCTTCCACATATTTTATTAATAAAAAAAATCGTTAGATGGTAATAATAGAAAAAAATTACCCGGATGTTTTGTTCGCTCAAGCTTGGAGCATTCTAAAAATTTTTTGGATTTAATTAGATTCGTTTTTTGGGCGAATCTTTGACACTATGCAGCCGTCCCGTCATTTAAAAGAAAAGACGTTCGGTCACAAGATGGAACCGGCAAAACCATTTTAATGGAGATGTTATCCAGGTTTGAGTTGTGATCTCGTTTCTGAATTTTTTTTAATTATTCTGCCCTTAATTATTTTGCCACCATTTTTTTGTATTCCATCATAAAAGCAGGAGAACTTGACATCATTGTTCATGCTTCGACGGAGTTTATCCTGAGCTTGATGAAAGCAGGCAATCCTGATACAACTACCATCAATTTTTGAACGAATACATTTTTTTATAACTGCTGAACCAATACCGATGGTCTAGTTTATTTGAAGCCCGTAAATGTCCCTTTAATCATTTTCACAAATACATCACCATTCTCAGTGTGAAAAATAATTTTCCGCCCTTTTTTCCCTCCGACTGAAGAACTGATGATTGGTATTCGCGCTTGTTCAAGCAAATCCAGCGTAACAATGATGTTCTTCTCTCCAATATTATTTTTATCGGAAATACTATTGATAACTGCACCGCCGCCGAAAATTTTCGACACCAGGTTCTTTTGGTCCGACCCGTACATTATCATTTTTTCGATTAACCGCTGAATCGCAATATTACCGAATTTGGGAGTTGCCAGGCCATCACCATTCCACAGCGGCAAATTGAAATGATTGATGCCTCCAAATTTGTTTTTAACATCCCACAAACATACAGAAACACACGATCCCAGGACAGTCGTTACGACGTGCGGCGATTTGTGAACAAATAGCGTGCCCGGATATAAATAGTGCTTTCGGCCGATTTCGCTCATTGTTTGGCTTCATTTAGTGACGACTCAAAAATAATCGTATTCGCATCGGGGGCAATATCTCCGGCCTCGATCGGCGTACTTGTCTCGGGAATAACAATTGAAAATGTACTTCCCTGTTCAGGCTGGCTTTGTACATCGATACGGCCATCAAGTAAATCAAGCGCTGCCCTGCATACGGATAATCCCAACCCGTGTCCTTTATGCTGCCGCTGTGCCCCCTGATCGAGCTGCCTGAATCTGTCAAAAATGGTATGCAGCATCGATGGCTCGATTCCGATGCCATGATCGTGCACTGTCAGATAAAGCGCTTGATCGTCAACGGAGGCAATAACTTCCAATTTTGTTTTTTCCGGACTGTATTCAATTGCGTTGTTCAGAATATTGGACATGACCAGATGGAGACAATTAGCATCAGTAGAAAAAAATCGTGATTTCGGAATTGTATTCTGTAAAGTTAAACTGAGTTGTTTGCTAAGCAGCCGCGGTTGAAAGGTTTCAATGAGCATATCAAGAACGAAATGAATATCAACCCTGGAAATAAACAGATTCCTGTCACCGGCCTCAAATTCTGCGGCAGCAATAATATTCTGCATCTGAAAATCAAGTTCGAATGCTTCATTGAAGATGGTTAATGCAACATCATGCACCCGATCAAGATTCATTTCACTAAGTCCGCGTAAGTATGCACAGTGCCCCATAATAGCGGTTAATGGATTATTGATTTCACAGCGGATGTTGGAGAGAAAATGTGACTGCACTTTTTCCGCTTCCTGCAATTTATTGTTTACGTGTTCCAATTGACTTCGCAATCGTTCCACCTCTTCACACGGGTCGATGGTTGACGTCATGCGGTTGCGCAGTTCATTTAGCAGGTTGTCATCTATTAAATTTGTCATGGTAGTGCTCCATAATTCCCGTTTTTTTTTCGATGCAATTTTCAGATTCAGGAAACCATAAATCGAAAGATGTAACCGGTAGTCAGCGATCGGTGTTTTCAAGACGAGAAAAAACGACGATTACCGTTGTAAAATCAATTTATCTGTTCCAACATCAGCATCGGAATTCGATATAATGGCGCCACTTTGTCGACAGCGTTCAACTTGATGGCTTCTTTAGGCATACCGAACACTATGCAGGTCGCTTCATCCTGAGCAATCGTATACGCCCCGGCCTGTTTCATTTCCAGCATGCCTTTTGCGCCATCGTCGCCCATGCCGGTCATGATTATGCCGATTGCATTTTTGCCTGCATAACGCGCAGCCGACCGAAACAGTACATCCACCGACGGCCTGTGGCGACTGACCAATGGCCCCTCCCGAACTTCTACAAAATATCTGGCGCCACTCCGCTTCAGCAGTGTGTGCTTGTTACCCGGCGCAATCAATGCCCTGCCGGGAATAACAGAATCGTTATTTTCAGCCTCCTTGACCGAAATTTTACACAATCCATCCAGGCGGTTGGCAAATGCACGGGTAAAGTTTTCCGGCATATGTTGCACAATCACAATACCGGGGGAATTATGCGGCAGCGCTTCCAGAAATTCCCGTAATGCTTCGGTGCCGCCTGTGGATGCGCCGACAGCAATTATTTTTTCAGTGGTCTGAATCATTGCTTTATTCTTCGCCGGCGCAAGCACAGCGTCGGCGGTAAGTTTGGGCGCAACCTTTGGTGTAGATGTTGCTGATTTTCGTACCCGTGCAATCGCTGCCGCTTTTACGGCATCGCATATCAAAATTTTCGATTCTTCAAGAAATTGTTTTGTACCGACACGCGGCTTTTGAATAATATCAACAGCGCCATATTCCAGGGCTTTAAGCGTGGTTTCTGCACGTTCAGCGACCAGACTGGACACAACAATGACCGGAATCGGATGCTGGCTCATTAACTTATGCAGGAAGGTCAAACCATCCATGCGCGGCATTTCCACATCAAGCGTAATAACGTCCGGTACAGCCTTACGCAGCCGTTCCGCAGCACGATAAGGATCAGATGCCGTGGCAATTACCTCAATAGCGGGATCGGCATTTAAAATATCACTCATGGTCTGACGGACGACAGCGGAGTCATCTACTACTAATACTTTAATGTCTTTGCTCATAGGCCATCCACCAAACGCGTCTTGCGATACACCGTCGGAGCTACTGAGGCAAATGGTACATCCAATCCGGTAAGTGTTTCCGAGTGCCCCATAAATAAATACCCGTCCGGCGCCAAATGCCGGGCGAACTTATTGAGCAATTGTTCCTGGGTCTGCCTGTTAAAATAAATAATGACATTCCGGCAAAAAATAATATCAATGGTGTTTTTGATTCCGAAATCGCGATCCATAAAATTAAGTTTGTTGAAATGCACAAACCGTCTGATTTCCGGTGCAATCCGAAACACCTTCTTGGAAGGATCTTTACTGCGTAACAAATATTTTTTCCGCAATGCATGCGGTATCGGTTCGATTTTCTCCTGGTTATAAGTTCCGTTCCGGGCAATATCCAGCACCCGTGTGGACACATCTGTCGCAAGGATATTGAAATAAAAACCGGGATTACTCGCTGCAAACTCGGTCAATACCATCGCCAGCGTGTACGGTTCATCACCGGTGGAACAACCGGCGCTCCAGGTGGATAGTGGTTTTCGCAAGCCGCATTGTCGCCGGGCAATCAAATCGGGAAGCGCATTATTCACGAGATATTCAAAATGACCCGGTTCCCGGAAAAAATCGGTTTTATTAGTGGTGACAAGATCGATCATCTGGATAATTTCATCTTCACCATCGGGACTGAATACATACTCCACGTATTCGCGGTATGAAGCCATGCCCAACGTTTTTAGCCGTTTCTGCAACCGCGATTCCAACAATACTTTTTTGGAAGCCGGCATTTTAATGCCATAATTTTTGTGAATAAATTCGCCCAGTTTACTAAATACTGTTGGCGGCATCTGAACAATTGTCGTTAATTCTTTTGTTGTTTTTTGCATCTTTAATACCGTTCAAATTCATCATCGTTTACTGCGGGTACATAAGTATCACGCATATCCAAATGTACACCGACTGATTTACCGTTCGGTTTAATTTTCGGTTTGTTATAGAATGCGGCATCTGTTTTGTAGTTTCGTCACGTTCCGGCACACGGCGAACTTTCCTCACACCGCCATATGTCTCCAGATTAAAAAATCCGACAGCCGTTTGCAAGCCATCTGCCTGCGCAGACAATTCCTGTGCAATTGAGGACATTTCTTCCATCGAAGCTGACGATTCCTCGGCTGCGGCTGCTTGCTCGGTCGCGCCCTGAAAAATTTCCTGAGCGCACTGGCTGCGAGATGCACCTCCATTAGCAACTTCATCGGCAACTTGTTGAATATTCTGTACCGCAGAAATTAATTCGCTGATCATTCTACTTAGTGCTCGCATCAGCTTGTCTTCTGCCGAACGTTGATTTATTTGCACATCAAGCTTACAATTAGCAATCTTTTCAGCTACAGCCGTTATTTCGGTCAACGAGGTGATTTGACCATTCAAATTCATTTTAAT
>JAFGDW010000118.1 GCA_016931935.1 Candidatus Zhuqueibacterota bacterium
TGCTCCTGTAATTAAATTACAGGATTTAATAATAAGTGGTATACTTTTCAAGTGAAATATGGTCCCTTTTTAATATAATATATACAGGAGACAGGATTACAGGATGTGCCAGATTTACAGGATGATTATTCTTAAGCTCAAATGTTTTGTAAATTTTCTACTTTTGAAAATCCAAAGTCCAACATTTAATTGATTGGTCGCTGACAACGGTAAAATTCGCACTGAGTAGCACAGCTCATTTTTAAACACTGCTATTAAGTTAAACGATTTATGCTATTATAACGTTTGTTCATACTTCGACTTCGCTCAGTATGAAGCGGTCGTAAACTTCACCCAGAGCGGAGTCGAAGGGTGAGGCTTTCCTCAGATTTCTGGATTTGACCTTAACTTCATGGCATTGCATTATTAAGTTTAGGAAAAAAAGAAATCCCGTCAATCTATAATATCCTGTAATCCTTTCAAAAATATCCATTTTTTTTTGAAGCCACACGAACAATTAATGACAATCTTTTCCAATCATTGAAAAAAAATTCTGCAAACAGGAGATGGATGTTGGAAGCAAAAAACGTTTGTTTATAGCTTGGGAAATATTAAAAAAAATGGCCAATATGTTATCACATTGGCCATTTTACTGAAATACATTTTATAAGAGGTTAGTTGCCATGACAGTAACCACAGAATCCCACACCTCGTGTATGGGTATTTGTGTGACAGGTAAAGCAAATAGCGCCGTCATCTGTGTGATAATTTGAGCCTTCGTCAAACCGATTCGCGAAATCGCTGCCATGGGTCTTGGGATCAGTATTTCTTACGCCGTCGTAATCGGTGTGGCACATTAAGCAGGTTGGATCAGCGTCTTGAATATCGTGACAGGCAGCGCAGCGTTCCATATCCCGCCGTGCGAGTTCCGCATGACGGCCACCACCTGATCCAACCGCCAGCGCCAGAGCGCCCCAATTCGGACCGCCGTGCCATGCCGGACGTACCATCGGTTCCAGACCACCAGCCGCATGACATTCTGAGCAGTAGGTAGATGTTTCATGGCAGACAGCACAATCCTTGCTCTTACCAGTCGCATCCAACTGATGGATAAAGCGGTAATTTAAATCATGGACGCGTTGAATAACCAAACCACCATCACCTTCCGGCATTGGGGCGGCAGGTGCGTAATAATCACCGGGGAGAGCATCGGTGGAAATTAGGTCATATGATTCATGACATGTTTGGCAATAGTTTTCGCTATGACAATGACTGCATGACGCTCCCGATGTCCGTAGTTCGGTACCATGATCTCGCGCCCACGCCATTGTATGATCATCAGGTCGCAAATTTGTCACACCGGGATGGCACTGCTGACAGACCATACTGGCTTCAAGGCCATTATGACAGGTGTTACATAGCTCGCGTTTTGGAATGGCTGCACCATCACCTATTGCCATTTTTTCGATGCCCGCGTGGCAGGCGTCGCATTTCATTCCTTGTTCAAGATGGGCTTTATGATTAAACGCAAAATCACGAACCGGATTGACCATTGCGGCTGCGATGTCCAGGTCAGTATGGCACAACGTGCAATTCTCATCATCATCGACATCATGACAACCTGCACACACTTCTTTGTCCGGCAGATTATCATCCGAAGACAGCGTGCTTGATTCAATATTCACATGACAATCCGTACAGGCTGCTCCGGCATCATCAATATGTAGCTGATGTGAAAATTTTAGGATTTTGCTCCGCTGTTGTTTTTCCACAGCGAATAACAGAAAATAGCTGGTCAGAATCAACATGATTATGCTAACACTCAGCCATTTAAATTTCATCGTAAACTCCTTTTATGTGAGACGTGAAACGTGAGACGTGAGAAGCCTTGAATTTGTTGACGTTTAACGTTTAACATTTCACGTTTGACATTTTACTAATTCTTAAATGTAAACGCATAATTTGCCTGGACAAAAAACCGCATGTCGCTGCTGAAATAGACATTATTCAAATAATGAAGTTGACCGAGTAAGGACAACCGTTTACCTAGGCGAGTGTTTACACCGATTGTCCCGGCGAAAGCCGTTTCGCTTTCCGCGCCATCATACAATTTGTAATTGTATAGGTTTCCACTGACAATCAATGATAAGATTTTCTGGATCGGATATTGATAACTGGCAGTTAATCCTGTCATATCACCGCCGAATCCACTGCGGTTGTGCAATCCCAGGAATAATGTCTTCCAACTCCAGCCGATTCCCAAACGCTGGCTCGATTCACCATCGAACGATATATTAGCGACATTGGCATGAAACCGATGTGCCTGCCATTTATATTGTCCCTTGAGACCGATTTCGGTATTTGGTTTGACATCGAATACCCAGAAAATCGAATTATAGTCAAAATAGGGTGTCCGATAAATATAATCAACGCCGACTTCAAATTTTGTTGATTGATAAGTACACCCTATGTCCGAGCGTTTGATTTCATGTACGGAAAAATTATAATCCAACCGAGTCTGCACTTTTATGTTCGAGGTAACAATCCCTTTCAAATCAATGCCGACTAACTGACGCTGTAATGCGGATACTGGCTGATCCAACCTGTATGCTCCCGAAAAAACACCAGCTTTCGAATACGGAACAGCAACTCTGCTTTGCTGAGCAAAGCTAAGACCTGCGCGAATCCGTTTCCATTTGCTCGTCGTCAGGTGGAATCCCCACGATAGTTCATCAGCATTCATGTCACCGATTTCAAACGTATCGCGTAATGGCGCCATTGTGCCAGCATACACTTTCAAGCTTGCCCAATCCTGATAGATATATTTAAGCTGTAAACCATCGATTGTACCATAGCCAACACCGGCATAGACGCGTTGTCGCCCCACACTCACATCCAACGATTTAATCGCCTGGTAGCGTAAATAACAATTGTACATCCACACCCTGGGATCATCGACTGCCTTTTCAGCAAAATCGCTTGACATGTTCAGGTAGGTATGAAACGACAAACCTTTAACGCCAAATTTAGCGACTGAGAATTGCGCCACCTGATAGGCACGCATATGGTTCGCGGTTTCATCATTCAGCAGTTGCTGCTCCCAGCTATACACCGTCGTGTTAAATCGGGCGCTAATTATCTGGGCCTGAACGATGACTGGGCCAAACGCCAGCAGGCAAATCAAACACAAGGTTATCCAATATTTCATTATCAATTCTCCGTTTTCTATGCAATACGAAACACGGTATCATCTATTAAATTATATTTTTAGTTGTTCTTCACGTTTGTGCTGGTCTGATCACATGTTAAAAGAGATCACTTTGACCATTAATATGTAACTCTTTACCAATAATATTTTTATTAGCATCAACAACCCGCGGGTGACAAGTCACACAACTGTCATTCGCAGGATGCGGTGATGCAGGTGGCAGCGCATGACATGTACCGCATGCCTCCTGTGAACCATCCACGATTATCCATGATGGATTGTTGTCTTTATTGCCGTATGTGAATTCACCATGACAGTAGACATTTTCACAGGTCGATATACCGTCCCAAGAGGGCGTAGCGCCATCTGTCGTGGCAAGACTTCCCCATGTAAGCTCCGCTGGCAGCAGTTCCGGTCCAATATGCCCGGCTTCGGAAGTTGCCGCTGGCTTGACATGACATTCGGTACAGGCAATCACCGCAGAGATATTGCCGCCAGCCAGATGGGCGGTATGTGCACCGACACCTTTTACTATCGTAACTGCATTTCCTGAAAGATCATGCGGTGGAGCGCCTTCATCGGTTTCCAAACCACCATGACAACCGGTACACGACAATCCAGCGGTCGATCCCCAGGTAATTGTATTTTCTGTGCCATGACAAATAACACCTGAACAACTACTATTGCTATACGTTCCGCCAACCGTGCTGCTCAGTTCAACATCGTTTTTACCATCGATATGAGTTGCTTTCACAACAGAGGTATTTTTCACATAACCAACATGACAGGTCTCACATGCAAGGCTATATGTTTCTGTATGAATTGTGTGGCTGCCGCTGGTCGGTGGTAAACCATGGCACGATTGACACTCCACGGTTCCCGCATGAGTCCAGTCGCCAGTGATTCCCGCGCCATCAGCCAACGATCCACCGTGGCAGTAAACAGAGGTACAGGTTGTGCCATTCCATGCCGGACTTAAACCATCAGCACTTGCTAGTGTACCGAAATTCATTTCTGCCATTGGCGTGAAATCAATATGACCCGGATCAGTAATCGCAGTTGGTTTGATATGACATTGATTACAATCCACGCTATTCATGTACTCAAGATTTTGAACATGAAGCGTATGTGCACCCACACCACGGCTGCTGCGATCCGTATTGCCGCTTAAATCAATCGGCGGCGCACCGGTTGTATTATCGGTACCACCATGGCATCCAATACAGGACAATGCTGCACCACTGTCATACCAGCGAGGCGTTTCTTTGCTGCCGTGACAGCTTACATTGGCGCATTTGCCATCAGCATAGCTTCCGCCAACAGCGCTGCTTAGTACAACTTCATTTACGCCATTGATATGAGTGGTTGCATCCACCGTATCGTTCTTTTCATATCCATCATGACAAATATCGCAATCGATATTTAAGCCTTCCACATGCTCTTCGTGTGCACCGGAACTTGGCGGCAAGCTGTGACAGGCGTTGCAATCCAGCCGTTGCTGTTCTAACCATGCCGGACTTGTATTTGTACCATGATCCAGTGAGCCACCATGGCAATAAACATCCGAGCAAGATGTGCCATCCCAGGATGGTGACAGTCCGGTTCGCCTGGCCAAAGCGCCAAAAGTAACCTCTGCCTGCGCATCAATTCCAATATGATCAGCATCGCTGACAGCATTTGGTACCACGTGGCATTCGTCACAATCCACGGGCTGTCCCCAGCGCGGATTTTCCACATGGGTTGTATGTGCACCGACGGCACCTTGCAGTTTTGTTGTATTACCGCGCAAATCCGCAGGAGGCGCTCCGGTGTCATTATCAATCCCACCGTGGCAACTCGTACACCTATAGCTTGCCTGAGTCGTCCATGCCGGTGAATCACCGCCGCCATGACAGAATACATTGGCACAAACACCATTACCATAGGTGCCACCCAATGCTGCGGTCAACGTCACATCAACGGTGCCGTTGATGTGGTTCGTTAGATTGACACTGGTATCTTTCTCATATCCGTTGTGACACACATTACATTCCAGATCGTAACGATCGAGATGGATCGTATGTGCACCACTCGCCGGCGGTGAACCATGACAACTATTACACGCTATCGGCGTTGTATCGGTCCAGGATGGGGCTGTATTCGCGCCACCGTCTAACGATGTGCCGTGACAATATACGTTATTACAAACAGTACCATTCCAGGCTGGTGATTGACCGTCGTTTTTGGCCAGATCGCCCCAGGTAATATCCGCAGGACGGCTGCCATCAATGTGACCCGGAGCGGAAGCATCCGCCGGTTTCAGGTGACATTCGGAACAATCCATGGCATTCGCCCAGAGCGAACCTTCAACGTGTGCTGAATGCGCGCCCACACCGCGGGCGGTACGTGCGGTATTGCCTTCCATATCCTTAGGAGGGGCGCCGGTCTGGTTATCGACGCCGCCATGACATCCGGTGCAGCCTTCGGCTATCTGTGAATCCCACGTCGGTGAACCGCCACTGCCGTGACAGGCTGTGTTGGCACATTTGCCATTTGCATATGTACCGCCGATCGATGCCACTAGCTGCACATTTTTCACACCATTGATATGAACTGTTTTGTCAACACTTACGTTTTTCTCATAGCCCACATGACAGGTACCACATTGAACGCCGGCATCTTCAACATGGACAATATGAGCGCCGGTTGCGGGTGGTAAACCATGGCAATTGTTACATGTCATTGATTCGGTTTGCGTCCACAATGGCGAGCTATCCGAGCCGCCGTTTAATGAAGCGCCGTGACAATATACATTATTACAGGTCGTGTTCTGGTAGGTCGGTGTCAGACCTCCGGTTTTGGTGAATTCGCCCCACACCAGTTCAGCGGGCAGGTCAGAATCCACGTGCCCTGTTTCATATAATGAAGTTGGCACTTTGTGACATTCGTTACAGGCCACCGGATTGCTCCAGCGCGATGCTTCAAGATGCACTGTATGGGCGCCAACTCCGGGAGCCGTTTGCGATTTGTTATTAGCGATGTCTTTTGGAGGTGCACCTGTGGAATTATCCACTCCACCATGACATGTCGTACACGAGGTCTCTGGTGATGCATGATGACATGCGGATGCAAAACAGGAACTTTTAGCAGTTCCACCGGCATAGTCATCGCCATGACATTTCTTGCACTCGGCAAGATTCCAGTTATGCTGAAGCAAATACACGCCATGGAATGCTGTAGACGTCGTATCCGTCCACCCTGCCTGATGCAGTTGAGTTTCAGATTCTGCCTGTGTCGGCAAATCTTTTTTCAATTTGCTGCAATTACTTACAAGAAACATTGCAGCCAGAGAAACAACGATCAAGGAAAATGTTTTTGAGAAATTCATAGCCTCTTCTCAAAGTTTAGTCATCTATTAAAAAAAAGAGTAATTGTCGTAGTTAGTCCTGGTATGCCAGGGAAAAAAAGAAATGTAATAATTCAAAGTTGGAAAGTATATATCATTAGACAAGGAAAAATAACCTGTTTCCGATATGCAGTAGAAATCATTCTGATTTGTGGTACCTGCATATTACAAAACGAAAATTAAAATGTCAAGATAATTTTCTACATTCGACATTGATAGAAAACAGTGCTGTACAAGTTCGAAGCTTAGATTGTATTCATAAATTAATTGCCATTCTCAATCATAATCATCCCACTTCGACGGAGTATATCCTGAGCTTGACGAGGAGCTCAGTGTGAGCAACATACTTCATGCTGAGCGGAGTCGAGAGAAGCATGAAGCAGCACATCTTATTTATGAGTATAACCTTAGGTAAAAATAACACTCTGCTTCAATACATATTTTAATACAGCGAACATTTTGTAACATTTCAATAAAAACAGATAAAAGCCGGCGTTACAAATGAACACCGGCTTTTAAGGAAAAATCTTAATTCACGACGTTATTTCATCAAAACCATCTTGCGAATATCCTGGAACTGAATACCAGCATTACCGCGAACTTCAATACGATAGATATATTCACCAGATGTCAATCCCGCTGCATTAAAATTAACCATATAATTACCGGCAGCCATTGCTTCGTCAACCAGTGTTGAGACTTGTTGTCCCAGTGTGTTGTACACTGTGATGGTGATATGGCCAGCTTCTTTAACGGCAAAATCAATCTTAGTATCAGGATTGAATGGATTCGGATAGTTTTGTTTCAGAGCGAATTCTGTTGGCATAGAATTGTCTTTTGCTGCTACAGATGTCAATGTTGCATTGACTGTAACTGATAATTCGCCCAGGTTACCGGAGAAGTCCACCGCGCGGACTTTGTAACGGTAAACACCGAGTTGACTTACGGTATCGTTGAATTCCAGACTGGTGGTTGTTCCGATGAGTGTCGATGCATCGGCTACCACTGGCCGGTTCCATGTACGGTAAATCATGTAGTAATTAACATCCGGATCGGCAGGGGCTTCCCATTCGATACTGATATCACCGCCTGGAGCCTGGGCCAAGACTACACTTCCCGGAGCATGCGGAACTAAATTATCAACGGAGTAACCTTCAGTGGGTTCGGATTCTTGAACTTCGCCCATTTTGGAAACGGCAACAACTTTGAAAGCCGTCATGGCGTTACCCATGGCGGTGGAATCATAAACGGTCGGAACGACCAGTGCGTAACGGCCGCTACCATCAGCGGTTACTTCACCAACATTTGTCCAGGTATCATCGCCATCATCACGTTTTACAACGTATGTCATAACCGGATCAATAGCAACACCATCATCGGCGGTTTTGTTCCAAACGATGCGGACTTGTTTACCCTGATCATTCGGTACATCCATAATTTCAACAATACCACCAGCCAGGCCATGATTTTCAACAGCCTGCATTGAGACCTTCAACAAACCAACAACAAATGCCGGATTGTGAATACCAAGGCTGCGATCTTCTTCAACTGCAAACCAGTTATATGCTGCTTTGGCATCGGTTTGTGTATAAACGTAGGTTCCACTAATATCAACTTCAGGATCGCCAAGCGGAGGCAGCATCATGCCGAGTTCTTCCAGCATGCCTTCAACTTCTTCCTGCAAGCCTTCTTCTACGCCATCACCATCATGATCGGCAACACCATTCATGTAGAATTTCTTTTCGCCAAAACTTTCACCAACTTCACCATGACATTCAACACAGGCTTCGACATTGTCCATGCCTTCCGGTGTAACCATTCTAAAGCTATGACCACCTGCGATTTTTGCCTGGTCGACTTCTTCATTTTCTGCCATATGACAAGTAACACATGCATTTTCAATTCGCTTATGCGCAGATGATGGAATATTTTTGCCAAAAGTAGGCATATTCATACCAAGCAGAATTTCTGCTTGCGGACCATGATGGGGGCCGTAGTGTGAACTGTAGCTGAAATTCGGGCCTGTATAGACCGCTGCATCAACACGGCTTTTGTGGCAATTCATACAAAGTTTGCCAAGGCCGCCAACAGAAACGGTTTCACCATCGGCAAGGGTTACATCGGCAGTGCGCAATTGGTGTGCAATTTCATCACTGTGTGGCTCATGGCAAGTTGCACATGTAATTGGAGTTACGTCCGGTGCGCTGGCGAGATTTTCTTTTCCACCTTTTACCCATGCAACAAATCCGGAACCACTATGGCAGGGAGCACAACTTGCACTGGCACCGCGTGCCATGTACAAAGGATTACCATGTCGCGAAACATCCCATTGGTTAGGATAAGAATGGTGACCTGAATCATGGCACAATGCACAATCAGCAGCGTCAATGCTAGAAACCATTTTGCTGTCACTTACAACGCCATTATGAGCGCTACCAGGACCATGGCAGCTTTCACATTGAATGCGAGCCAATTTCATAGCATTGGGATAAGCGACAACCATGTTAGCGTATTGGCCTGGATAAAGACTATCCGGGAATACAAATCCACGATCATCGAAACCATTATTATCAGCATTAACATCATAACCAGTTGTGTGGCAGCTAATACAAGAAGCGGAATAGTGGTCACTTGCAATACCGTTCAGACCATTTTCGAACAGGGAATAATGGCCTGTCTCCATCCATTCGTCGCCTTTGCTCTTATGGCAAACGACACAATTACCATCCCCAGCGGAAGCACCAACGTATGTACCAGCATTTATTGTTACGCTGGCTGAAGCACCGCCATTTGCAAATTCTACAACGTATGAACCAACGACATCGGGTTTAAATACGGCAATCTGTGTTACCGTATCCATGTCTGCCGTTACTGTAATAGCAGCAACCGAACCTGTCGGTTTTGTGGTCACGGTCCATGTCGGAGCCAATGTTGCACCACTAACGGTACCTTTTAGATACATCTGTGTTTCCACTCCGACATTCAAAAGACCATTGTAGGCCAGGTCGAAAATGTCGAGCGTATCGCTTGCTGCGTCGCGTGGTGACATACCATAAGGTGCCACGGAAGCAGTTTGAGCGAGTGCAATTGTACTACCACAAACTAATACCAACATTGTGATAATAACTTTTTTGAACATAACACCTCCCGAAATTTAATTAAGGTTTAAGAAGAGTTGTCAATTGATTCATATCAAATGGCTTTTCAAAATAGCCAATAATATTTAATGATTTGGATGTCTTTATTTTATCCGGTAATTTATGCGACGACATGACGATCACTTTTTGTCCGGGATATATCTTTCCGATTTCCAGAAGCCAATTATCATCCGGTGCATCCGGCAATTGAATATCTGAGAGTACGAGATCAAATGAACGATGAGAAAGAATATCCAATGCATCACGCACACGTCCGATGTGTTCAATATTAACACCGTCTTGCTGTTGAAGGAACTGACATATATTTTCAGCGAGAAATTGTTCGTTTTCGATTACCAAGACATTCATATCCATTCCTTGCGAGATAGTCTTGCTATCTTAGACAAATATCATACCAATAGTAATTGAAATATTTTGTGTTTGATTTTTAATAAGTTAGGGAAAGAATAAAAAGTTGCAGATTTGAAAAATGGATAAAATTATCCTTTCAAAGAATTGAATATTGGAATGGATTTTTAACAAAATTGAGCACAACAATCTGATTTTTAGGGGATTAATCGGATGGCTAATTTTCTCCACAATTTTATAGTTATGTGTTCACTTTTAACAAAGGACACAAATCATACGACAAATTAATATATGCTTCAAACTGATGTATTTCAAACATATTTATTGAGCGGTTAGTTCAATGCCAATCCTTAACATGCTATTGGCTGTTGGCTATTAGCTAATAGCCACAGGCCACCAGCGACCAATATTATTTTCATAGATTGGATAATTTAAATGTTCATTTTATGACCGTGTTCAGTATAAACGCTTGTAACTCTGATCAATTACTCTCTTCCTTCAATCCATGTTTTTTGATAAAGTAGCGAACAATGTGCCTGGGCTCGCCCAGCATTTCAGCAGCTTTTAATTGATTCCATTCACTAATTTGCAGTGCCTGCAGCACCATTGACCTTTCCAGTTGATCGATATACGTTTTTAGCGATGTATTCTTTAAATCACGGATAGTCGGCTGTGATGCTGCTGTATTCGCTGTCTGTTCCATCATTTCACAGGGGAGATGGTACACGTCGATGACATCAGTATCGCACAGGATAACGGCGCGTTCAATTGTATTATGTAATTCCCGTAAATTACCCGGCCAGTTGTACGAAACCAGCATTTCCTGCGCTGCTTTCGAAAGACGCCGCACAGGTCGGCGTAATTGACGGGCAATTTTTTCAAGAAAAAACTGTGCAATTAACAACAGTTCCGCACGTCGCTCATGTAGCGTCGGTAATTTCAAATGAAACATATTGAGCCTGAAAAATAAATCGTTGCGAAATTCCTTTTGCTCCACCTGCTGCCGGATATCACGATTGGTTGCTGCAATAATGCGAATGTTCACCTTAATATCACGAATCCCCCCCAATCGCTTGAATACCCGCGTTTCGATGACCCGCAGCATTTTTGCCTGTAACCCGGTCGACATTTCGGAAATTTCATCGAGGAATAGCGTACCGCCCTTGGCAAGTTCAATAAGACCAATCTTTCGCTTTTTCGCATCGGTGAATGCGCCGGGTTCGTAACCAAACAGTTCACTTTCTAGCAAATTTTCCGGTAATGATGCACAGTTAATTTCCACAAACGGACTATCAGCATTCGGCCCATTTTGGTGAATGAAACGTGCTACCATTTCCTTACCGGTTCCGCTGGGACCTTCGATAAGTATAACACTCTCCTCCACCTGGGCAATTTTTAACGCCATATTTTGCAATTCAACCATCTCCGGTTGCTGGCTGATAAAAAATGTATCCTGATACGATTCCTGGAGCCTTTTTTTATAATAATTAAACTGATTGTTCAATTCAAACCGTTGCAATTGTTTGTTCACGCTGACAATCATTTCATCCAGTTCGAACGGCTTAATCAGATAATCATCGACTCCAAGCTTAAGCGCCTCAATTGCAGAACGCACCGATGCATGAGCGGTAATAATGATCGTGGGAATACCGAGCATTTTATCTTTCACAAATCGATAAACATCCAATCCATCTCCATCAGGTAAATTCAGGTCAAGCAAAATTAAATCAGGAAATTTGGATTGTAACACGGCTTTTGCATCTGCAATTGTGTGCGTCGTTTCTACGGTGAATTCTTTTTCCTCGAGTGCGCTTTTTATAAAGAAACTCAAGTGTTCTTCATCATCCACAATCAGAATAAATGGATTCATTAACTTTCGACTCCGGTTGGTAAATGAATATGGACAGTTGTTCCACTGTTTTCTTCGCTTTTTAAATCCAATGTGCCACGGTGCATTTCAACAATCTTTTTACTAATTGCCAATCCAAGCCCACTACCCTGTGTGCGCGTACTGAAGAATGGCTGAAAGATTTTTTTCATGATATGTTGGGGAATCCCTTTTCCCTGATCCTCCACATACCAATCCAATCCGTGCGAATTCCGCTCAACCCGCAATGATAAATAAGCTCCGGGCTCAGATGCCTGCACACTATTAAGGAAAATATTCCACAAAACTTGTTCAATTTTCTGTTCATCAATCATAATCGGCGGCAGATTTTGTTCAATCGAAATCGCCAATTTCAATCCGTTTTTCTCTAAAGTCGGACGAATAAGCGTTTCCACACGATGAACAACCTGCTCAACATTGACTTGTTTCAAATCCAGTTGCTCTTCTCGGGCGTAGGTCAGCAATCCTTTGAGAATTCTATCGACCCTCTGGATTTCCTGCAACAAGCGCTCGAAATAGCTATGCTGCTTATCGTTGGCTGCCACCTGGCTTTCCAGAAGCTGAATACCGGTTTGAATACTGGCGAGTGGATTTTTTATTTCATGAGCAATTCTGGCGGCCATTTCTCCGACTATCGCCAGATGTTTACGCCGCTCCCGCTCACGCTCCAACTGTTTGGTTTTGGTGACATCATGAACAATTCCCTGATACACCATCTTGCCGCCAAGTAAAAACCGGCTTAATGAAACTTCGGTCTCCATCAATTGTCCGGTTCTGCTTTGAAGATTGATTTTCAGGATCGAGTACGGTTGGCGCGACCGGATAAACTGACGCAAATCACGCTGGCACGCTGCAAGTGCGGCAGGTTGAATTAACGATTGTACAGAAAAAGATTCATTCATTATTTCATCATGGGAATACCCAAACTTTTTCTCGAAACTGGGATTCACCATTAACAGCTTACGCCGCGTACTGAGGAATACCGGATCGGGTGATTGATCGAGCAACACACGATAACGCGATTCCGCTTCATTTTTTTCTTCTACCAGCGCATTCTGGATTTTGAGATTATTGACTTCCTGAGAAACTAATATATTGTTGGTATTAATTCGATAAATAACTGTAGCACCGGCAATGACTGCAAGAATCATTAATAATACCAGAATCAGATTATTTTTGAACAGATTGCGAATCGCAACCGTTACATCCTGGAATGGCGTACTCAATGCAATAATCCAATGCGAATGGCCCAAATCTACGTGCTGGTACGCCACCATCTGTTTAACACCGGCATTATCTTCCTTTATAATATGACCAGTATCTGTCTGCAGCATTTCCTTCTCAAATTCAAATGACGTATGGCATTGCATACATGAATCTGCGCCATCATAAATGCTATGCAGCAGCATTTCCTTATGTTTGGGATGATAAATAATGAACCCCTGGTCGTTCATAATCCATGTATTATCTTTAGTCTCATGCATAATCGGCAGCAGTGCAATATTTAGAGACTCTTCCACGTCCAGCACACCGAGAACCGCACCTAACAGTGTTCCATCTTTTTCCATCAATGGCGTAATCAAACAAATAAATACTGCATCATTGATCATGATATTCTTTGTGAAAATTTCGGTATGATTGTGCTGAATAGCATCATTAAATGCGTGCTGGAATTTTTCCTGAACCCGGATATGTTGTTGGGAAGGACACGGATAATTTTCCGGATACCCAAAGCTGGCGTTTCCGTTCGTATCAATTCGAATAAGATATTTAAACCCCTGGACCAAATCGAATGTCCGCTTATAAACATGCAGAATAGTTACAGATGGCATCTGGGAATATGCTGTTAATTCCGCCAATCCCTCAACAGCTTTAACCCGTTCATCGATAAAAGCTTTTAAGCTGAGCGCTGCCTGATTGGCAAGCATTTCCTGTTTGTCATGATAAAACTGGATTACGTTGGCTTTGGTACGGAAATATTGGACGTGTGCAAAATATCCAAGCAGAAAAACGAGGATAAATGCGCTGCTAAATATCAGAATTCGATCACGCATAGCTGGTCTTCAGATAGTTAATTCTATTAAATGTTAATATAATCAATTTTACAGGAAAATCAAATTATTTTTTATGATGATAGAGTCAGGAGAATGAAAAATTTAACATTGCATGAGAATGAATAACAATCATACACATTATCGAAAAAAATGCTTGATTTTGAGTTCTTAATTCTGTATATTGGTGACTGATTTTAGCACGTAAACAACTAAACTGAAAGGAGGTTGAAACAACATGCCTGCGGTTAAGGTTCGGGATAACGAAAATTTTGAGCGAGCACTACGCCGATTCACCAAAGCGTGTGAAAAAGCAGGGTTGATGTCTGATATTAAAAAACATCAGCATTTTGAAAAACCCAGTGAACGACGCAAACGTAAGATGAACGCTGCAAAACGTAAGATGCGCAAGATACAGATGCTCGAGAACTATTAATCCCAAGTATCATTGTACGAGGTCACCAGATGTCCTATTTAAGCACTCTTCAAAACGATATGAAGGTAGCAATGAAAGCAAAGGACAGCGTACGTTTAAATACAATACGTATGCTGATTTCCCAGATGAAAAATGCTGCTATCGATGCCCGTGAAGAATTGACGCCTGAACAGGAATTGGCTGTTTTGTCGAGTGCTGCCAAAAAGCGAAAAGAATCCATTGAAATATATGAGAAGAGTAATCGCTCCGACCTCCTGGAAAAAGAACGTCAGGAACTATCCATCATCGAAACGTATTTACCGGCACAGATGTCAGATGCCGAGATTGAAAAGGTTATTACAGAGATCGCCGCGGAACTTGGTGCTTCCAGCATGAAAGATCTGGGTAAATTGATGGGTGAGTCAATGAAACAATTAAAAGGGAAAGCCGACGGAAAGAAAGTTCAAGACATTGCTCGACGCAAACTGGCCTGAGCATTTAATATGAAATTCTAAAGAAGTGGATGGAGTGAAGGTGTATTTTTTTTCGCTTTGTTCGCTTTTTTTATTTATATAAAAGGTAACGCCAATGACCAATAATGGCCTATCATATCTCGACGTACTAATTGTTATCATACTCGCGATATTTGTTTTCCGCGGTTTCAAACGGGGATTTGCCGGAGAATTGACCAAAATTATCGGTGTCATTCTTGCGCTTATGTTATCCACAAAATTTATGAATAATGTTGCGGAATTTTTGGTCACAGCAGCGAACATCCCTCCGGCATTTGCTATGGTAGTGTCATTTGTAATGATTTTTGTCGCCACAATTTTACTGTTCAAATATGCGGGCACGCATTTGGAAAAACTCATCAAAGTATCAGTTGCATTGAAGACAGCCGATAATTTTCTTGGTGCCATACTGGGACTTTTCAAAGGAGCAATCTTCGTAAGTCTGTTCATGCTTCTGCTCACATTGCTCTCGTTTTCCGATGCGGTTCAGTACCATACAAAACATTCGTTGCTATTCGGCCCAATGCGGGACATTGCACCAGCGGCCTATGACGCACTTAAAAAAATGGCAGGCTCGGAATCCTTTATTATGGAATTTGAAGAGGCATTTTCAGGAATAGCCAGGGACAAACGCGGACAGGGCGTCAATTTATTAATCGATCATTTTCAAGCAGGCAAGTAACGTTGAATACCGAAGTTTACGAGACGTTAGAGTTTGACAAGCTACTGGAACGATTAGCATCCCTCACCATCTCGCCATTAGGCGATGAACAAATTGCTTCGCTCTCACCACTTGATCAACTATCCACGATAGAAACAGCACTTACCGAAGTCACCGAATTACGGGAAATACTGGATTTTGACGATCCGTTCCCTATCGATGGGCTGGAAGATATTCGTCCTGCTATTAAACGGGCAGCCGTTACAGGTAATTATTTAGGTCCAGAAGAACTGGCGCATGTGTGCACCACTTTAGCTGTATTCCGGCGGATTAAAAAGTACGTAGCAGACCGTCCGGGTAAATACCCACATTTGTCGCAACACGTCCGTGAAATGACGCCGTTATCATCCATCGAAAAAGAAATTGAACGCTGTATTGATTTGCAAAATCATACGATATACGACCACGCCTCTCCTAACCTGGCTCGCCTGCGTCGCAGCATAGAATCGTCGCGGCAAAAACTTCGCAAATTAATGGAAACGCTGCTCGGTAATTACAGCAAACAAAATTATCTTCAGGAAAATCTTATTACCATCCGTAATGACCGGTTGGTGTTGATGTTGAAAGATGAATACCGCAACAAAGTCCGCGGACTGATTCACGATCAGTCGGCGACTGGCGCCACATTGTTCATCGAACCATTGCCTGCGTTGGACATGAACAACCAAATTCGCGCTTTAGAAATTGATGAAAAGCGCGAAATCGAAAAAATCCTGCTACAGTTGACCAGCCTGTTAACGAACGAATTGGAAACATTGAAGCATAATGTTTTGATCGCCGCCTGGCTGGACGGTGTCTATGCCAAAGCCCGGCTATCCGTATTAATGCACGGCAGTCAACCATTGATTAATGATAACCAGCAATTGGAAATTATCAACGGGAAACACCCATTATTGCTGCTAAAAGCTGAAAAATCAGGTGGAGAAGTGGTCCCCTTAACACTGCGACTGGGCGAACAACATCACACGTTGATTATTACGGGTCCCAATGCGGGCGGCAAAACAGTAGCGCTTAAGACAATTGGTCTGCTGAGTTTAATGACAGCTTGTGGATTGCATATCCCTGCCGATCCGAATTCCAATATTGCAATATTCAAACATATTTTCAGTGCAATTGGTGATCAGCAGTCGATTGAAAACGATCTCTCCACATTTTCATCCCATATCGAGCAATTGAAAAATATCACCGACAATGCCGACGATCGTTCGCTGGCGATAATCGATGAAATATGCGCCGGCACCGATCCGGAGGAAGGCGCTGCGCTGGCGATTTCTGTCATGGAACATCTAACCAGCTCCGGCTGCCTGACCGTGGTATCCACCCATCTCGGTGCACTCAAGGCGTTCGCCCATGAAACAGAAGGCATTGAGAATGGTTCAATGGAATTTAATGCCGAATCGCTGGAACCGACCTATCGGTTTCGTTCCGGCATGCCCGGCTCAAGCTATGCATTTGAAATCGCTGAACGCTGGGGCTTAAACCATTCGCTGATTGAACGTTCACGTGCTCTTGTTGGCGAGGAAAAACATAAGCTGGAAAATTTATTGATCGAACTTGACAAACGCATGACTGCTGAACAGCTTCGTTTGAATGATCTCAGCATCAAGCAAACCGAGTTGGATGGCTTGCTAAAAATATACCGCGAAAAAAGCAAGGAACTGGCCGAGTCAGAAAAGAAACTCAAGAAAAACGCTGCGCAGGAAGCAGAAGCTATTCTTGCTTCAGCCAATACCGCTATCGAACAAGCCATAAAATCCATTCGCGAGGAGCAGGCATCACGAGAGGCCATTAAAACCGCAAAAACAGTCATTAGTGAAGAAAAGGCCCGTGTACGGAAATTAAAAACAAAAGTCGCTCCGCAGCAGGAAGCTGAATTGTTGAGCAGTGTGGCAATTGGACAGCATGTTCGTTGGAAACCTTATGGCAAACTGGGGATCGTATTATCCAGCGTGGATGCAGCAAACAAGGTGCTACTGGATGCCGGGGGGATGAAAGTCAAAGTTCCGCTTTCCGAACTGGAGACAGCGGCTTCAGAGAAAAAATCGAAACCAATGGTTCATGTGCGTGTGGATACCCAGCCAACGATTTCATCCACTGAACTTGATCTTCGCGGGATGCGTGCAGAGGAGGCGGTTGCCATGACAGACAAATTCATCGAAGAAGCGTTGATTACCGGCTTACGCTCTGTCAGTATCATTCACGGCAAAGGCACCGGCGCCCTGCGACAGGCAGTCAACAAGTTTCTGGATAAACACGATCATGTCGTCCATAAACAGTTGGGCAACTGGAACGAAGGCGGGACTGGTGTGACGGTGGTGGAATTGAAATAACGGTGAAGAGCGTTTATCGGCAATCAGTGATCGGTGAACCGATTACTGATGATCGATTACTATCAATCATGTAAACGAATTATCAAATATTTTCATCGACGATCAATAAAATTGCAGTCCGCAAAAACATTACGGCCCCTGGGCGATGCGTTTTCGATAGGCGACAACATCATCGCGCAAATAATTTTCCAGGCCAGCTTGAATAATAGCTGTTTTTATACCAATTTCCGCTTTGGCTGTAAGATATAATTCCCAGCGTCGTGCCCATGTACTGTTCCCCAATAGTTCCTGAGTCAATCGCGTCGTTACATGTGGGCCGGGTTGTTGGTAAAAAGGAAAATCAACCGTAACCGTCACATAACTTTGTATATTCGCCTGCGATGCGACTGATGAGCCTTGCGTTGTATAAATATTGCGAAAATCGGAATATGGAATCCATACGCCCGATGGCGTGAGTTGCAAGCCAACTTTCGTGAAAGTTTGTCGATATATACTTGTCTGTGCCGCACCATTGGTTGTGCCTGAAACTCCGAGCCAGACAGTAACGATTGGCGCCATTGTCACGGGCAATGTACCGGCAGTAAAATGAACACCAGGATATTGAATGGAAACAAGCTTGACCTGATGATTTACATCGCACGCTTTCATCACGTGCATTGACATGTCCACTTCCTGGTTAATGTTGGCTTCCCAATCGCACATATCCAACAATCGATTGTCAACTGAAAAATCCAGATCGAACATGGTATCAAGTCGCATGCTGCCAGAAATTGTGATCTGATCATTCGTCGTGGTTGTATCCGCATCTGCGTCATCCATTACCACATCGAACCCAATTTCGAGCACAGGTGGCTGCTGACTTACTTCAACGTAATTGGATTTATATAAAACAATCGATGATTCAATATCATTTAGTCGTGTTTGCCAGTGTGCATGTCCGCGCTGCATAGCATCCGTTATTGAGGTACTATCGACAAACATTAAAATCGTTTCGTCCTGGCGTTGGACGGCGGTAATTTTTCTCAGAATTCCCTGATCATTCCCGATGACAATTATCTGGCCTTTTTGGAATTTATATTTATCGTACAACGCTGATTCGACTACGAACATGCTATCATCGGATGCGGTATCAATGTAGTACGCAGCCCAGTCATTGTTTTCAACAACACGTGTGGATGACGGAATAATAAATTCCTGAAATTCCACCGGATTAATAACACTTTCTTGCACACAGTTACAAAAACTCAATACGAGTAATAGCGCAATTATCGTTTTCATTTTCATATAAATCCTATCGACACGTTTGTTAAAAGTCTTGAGTCGAATATTTGGGATGTGAGACGCCGAATGTGAGAAGTGAGACAAAAGAAAGTGAATAGTGAAAAGTAAATAGTGAATTCATTAACAAGCTAATGGCTAATAGCCAATCGCTATATTTAATTTGAAATCGGTTTGAGACGACATGAATTTTCGATCTTCGAATAATAAAAATTTTTCGGAAACGTTGCCGGAAATTGGTACCGTGCATTATGCTCGTCATCATCGCGCGCGGCAATTGCGTATTGCTGTTCATGCGGAAAACGGTGTCCGAGTAACAATACCGCGATTTGTTTCGTTTAAACGCGCTCGCGAAATTGTGCATTCTAAAGCCGAATGGATAAAACAGCAGGTTCGGAAATTGGCGCACCTAAAAGCGGAGCACCACCTGCGTAATGCTGAATCTCCCCCACTCGATCATCGTGTTGCAAAACAGGCGCTAATTACACGACTCGAAGAGTTAGCTCGCCAATATGGATTTACATACGGCCGGGTATTCATCCGACAGCAGCGTACACGTTGGGGCAGTTGTTCTCAACAAAATAATATTAATTTGAACATCCGGCTTATGCAACTTCCGGTTCATCTTCGCGACTATGTTATTATTCATGAACTTGTCCATACACGTGTAAAGAACCATAGTAAAGAATTTTGGTCAACACTTGATAAATTCGTCGGTAATTCGAAAGCTTTGGACAAAGAATTGAAACAGTACCGAATTTCATTCCTTCAATAATCTGCTAATCAATGGATCGACCAGCCATTCACTATTTTGATAACTTCATCCGATATTAAATTTTCATGGTATCTATGTACAATTTTCACATCAATCACCCTTTTTATGGATCGAACCGTTTCAACATTTTCGTTCAACTTATTACTTGGTTTTTACTTGACTTTGGTTACTAATTTGCATATATTTCGTTAATCCAAAATAACTGAGGAATGGACATGGCCAGAAAACGCAGACGACTGCATGGGAGCGGCATTTCACCCGGAATCGGGAAAGGATACGTATGCATTTGGGGGCCTGCCCCGGCTCCGAAACGACGAAAAATCCGTGCCGGTCAGGTTCCCAGTGAGTTGAATCGTCTAAAAGATGCAATTACCTCTTCTCGCGATCAATTAACTGAACTGAAATCGAAGGTCCACCAGAAAGTTGGCAGCAAAGAATCGGAAATATTTGAGGCGCATTCAATGTTTCTGAATGATCCGTTTTTCCTGACCAAAATTGAACGTCGCGTCATGGAAAAGTTCATTAACGTGGAAGCAGCGCTTGAGGATACAATCAATGAAATTACACAAGTGTATGCCAATATCGAAGATCCCTATTTAAAAGAACGTATGCAGGACATCCGCGATATCGGCCGTCGCTTGATGGATAATCTGGTGGGACACAAGCAGGATTGCACGATTGAGAATGAAAATGAAGTGATTGTCGTCACCGAAGAACTGACGGCATCCCAACTGATGGATTTGGATCATTCAACAATTACTGGATTTATCACGGAAAAAGGTGGAGCCACTTCCCATTCGGCCATTCTTGCCCGCTCATTAGGAATTCCGTTGGTTTCAGGGGTGCCCAATGTTATGACCCGTATTAAGCCAGGATCATTTTTGTTGATTAACGGTTTTAACGGGGACATCGTTCGTCAGCCGTCAGACTCGTTAATTCGCGACATCCGACAACATTTTCCGAGCCTGTACATCTCTCAGGATGAAATGAATGAGTTGGAAAAGCAACCATCCACAACTGCCGATGGTGTACTAATTCAATTACTTTCCAATGTTCGCTCCAATGGTGATCTGGAGTATATCAAACATTCTCAGGCAGTCGGTATTGGCTTATACCGAACCGAAATGGCATTTATTAACCGCAAGAATTTCCCATCTGAAGAAGAACAGTTTGATGTTTATAAAGTTGCGGTGGAATCAATGGCGCCGCAGCCAGTAACAATTCGCACGATCGATCTGGGTGGCGACAAGTTCAGCCCGTATTTCCCGCATTCCCGCAAACGTGAATTAAATCCCCATCTGGGACTGCGTTCGATTCGTGTTTCACTTGCAAAGCCGGATGTTTTCCGTACGCAGCTTCGCGCCATTCTGCGCGCGAGTGCGTTGGGAAAAATTAAACTTATGTTACCGCTTATCTCCAACATCGAGGAAATTCGCCTAACCAAGCGGATGTTGTACCGGACAATGGTAGAACTAAAACGGGAGAACATTCCATTTGATGAAAATCTTGAGCTCGGCGTTATGATTGAAATACCCGCCGCAGTCCTGATAATAAATGCAATTTTACGTGAGGTCGACTTCATTAGCGTAGGTACAAACGATTTAATTCAGTACACCCTGGCTGTCGACCGCAGCAATGAAACGGTGAGTGAATATTACGAACCGGCACACCCCGCTGTACTAATGCAGCTCAAACAAATTGTCGATGCAGCCAATCGGATGAAAAAAGACGTCAGTATTTGTGGGGAAATGGCGGCAGATCTGCAATATACAAAACTCCTGCTGGGATTAGGATACAGGAATTTAAGCATGAGTCCGTTCTTTATTCCACAAATTAAGCGGGCAATTCGTTGCATCGATATGGATGCCGCACACGAATTCGCGATGCAGGTGCTTTCGTTATCCGAAGTCCGTAAAATCAAGAAATTATTAATGGACGATCTGGTTTGCAAGTAATGCATTTGTCCCACCTAACATAAACATCGATCACATTATCTTTATTTTATGTGCACATAATCCCGGCAATGCTTTGGGATTAGCGTGGATGAAACAATCCGAGCTTCTACCTAAAAAATCAATCAAATAAAATTTTCGAAAGGATACAATGAAAAATTTAGGATTCAAAGGAAAGACAACAATTGTTACCGGCGCGAGTAGCGGCATCGGCAAAGCAACAGCGATAAAACTGGCAACTGAAGGCGCTAATGTGGTATTGGCAGCCCGCAATCAACAACGTCTGCATAAGTTTGCAACCGAATTAACAGAACAGGGCGCCATTTGCACCGCTATTCCGACGGATATAACACAGCCGGATCAGATTGATGACCTCATCAATGCGACTGTTGCAACCTACGATGGGATAGATGTGCTCGTAAATGCTGCCGGTATCATCGCAAATGGTTCAATTGAATCAACTTCCATCGATGAGTGGGATAATATGATGAACATTAACGTGCGCAGCCTGTTCTTGCTAACGCAAAAGGCAGTGCCATATCTTATTCCGAGCAAGGGCAATATCGTTAATGTATCCAGTGTAACCGGGACACGACCGTTTCCCAATGTTTTGGCATATTGTGTCAGCAAAGCCGCCGTAGATCAGTTTACACGCTGTACCGCATTAGAGCTTGCACCCAAAGGTGTCCGCGTCAATGCTGTAAATCCGGGAGTCACCGTGACTGAGTTGCATCGCCGTGGCGGTATGGATGAAGCAGCTTATCAACAATTTCTGGAACATAGCAAAACCACACATCCGCTTGGCCGGGCTGGTACCGCCGAAGAAGTCGCTGACCTTATCGTCTTTCTTGCATCTCCGCATGCTGAGTGGATTACCGGCGTCACGTACAGTATTGATGGCGGCCGGGCACAGACATGTTTAAGATAAAATCATGCGACCCAATAAAGACTTCCGTTAAGTTACAACTGGCCATTAGCCTAATTGGCTGCACCACCTGGCAATCCGAAAACCTAATTATTGAAACTACAATTCGCTTCAGACTTCCGAAGTTATGATCCTAATAAATTTATGAAGACTTACAGGTTCTTGGAGAGCTTCCTATTTTGTGAGTGCACACGATCAGCCATGGAATTGTGAAACATTGCACTGCTAAAAAGAACGACAAGCTGGAAAAGAACATCCATCCCGGGAAATGATACTAATTATACGGCTAAATTCGACTTTTAAATATTATTTCTTGCGTCTAAAATTAAAAATATCTCTTGCTTTTTAGTTAGGTTTTATTTACATTTACTACATTGTTGTAACATGTGGTTTTACTTTTACCATTCTGTTTTGCCTCAATTAGATCCTGCATATCACCACGGATAAATCTGTCTCTATAAATCAACGCATATTGGGAAACAAGTGGACTATTCAACATTAACAAACAATGAATTAATTCGCTTTTGTGCTAACAATCCTGAAAATCGCGTCGCCTGGGCCGAATTTTATAAGCGTTTTGACCACACCATCTGGTTGGTTGTTCATCGTAATTGCACTGAAAAAAACATTTCAAAAAATTCTGAGCAATTTAAGCTGATCGTTCAGGATTTGGTACAGGATGTTTATAAGAAGCTTGTCGACAAGGAATGTAAAGCTTTAAAAGAATATACGGGCGCAACCGAGAAATCCATTTATTTATATCTTGGAAGAATCTGCAAAAATGAAGTAATAAATTATATCACTGCATCCAAAGCACAAAAACGTCCGCAAATTACTGAATACTTAAGTGACGATAAAGAAAAAAGAAATGCCAATGAATCTGAAGGAACTGCTGCAGATCAACCGGATGAGCAGTTGAATTTGGATGCACTAAAACATAAAATCGATATAATTCTCAACAAATATTTGACAGGTAAAAACAAAGATCGAGACAAAGTAATTTTCAAATTATATTTCTATCAGGAGCTTTCGCCAAAAGAAATAGTCTCAAATTATTTCAGAAATTTATCATCCAAGCGGGTTGATAACATTTTAAGCGAAATAAGACGTACCCTCAGGGAGAAACTAATTTCGTAATGTAAGTCAATGGGAAAGAAATTTCGTTTTTCTGTCTTATTAATCAGTGGAAATATTTACCATGAAAAGCAATTCATGCCCGACAGCCAAACTACTTATACTGTATTTCGATGATCAATTATCAGACCTACTAAAAAAACAAATTACCGATCATCTAAAGGAATGTGAAAAATGTAAAACACATATTAAAACGTTACATGCATTCGAAAAATTTGAGGGGAAGACTAATAATACGATGAATGATTCCACTATTCATAAACAGGAAGGCTGCATTCAAGCTAATATTATGTATCAATATCTTGAAGGCACATTATCCGATTCAGAAAAACATGATGTTGAACACCATTTAAGCACATGTGATGCGTGTCTTAATGAAATTACGTCGTTAGTAAGAAATGCTTACCTGCCGATGTCAGAGCAGGAAATGGTGGATATCGAAAAAATACGGAATACGACTTCAGAACAACAGGTTGAAAAAATAATATCGTACATCCGTGTACAAAAAGAAACCGAACCAGATGTATTGGTAGCAGAAAATAAGACTGCTGAACAACGCGTCACAAAGCTAACGAATAAATTAAAAGCGATGATAACGCGTTTCTTTAGCGTACATAACTTTCGGAAACCAGCGATTGCATTTGCACTGGTGCTTATTATAGCCACCGGTATTTACTCAACATACCGCTATTATAGAATTAATTACCCGATTAATCAAGCCGAACAAATGATGTTGGCCAACCACCGCACATTTATTGAAGATGCCCGGCTTTCCGGTGGTTACGGTTCCAGCGGCATAAGCATGCTGATGGCTCCGGAAGATGAAAGTGACAACTACTTGAAATCGGTAAAAGCGGATTTGTTAACGGCAATCAAACACGGTGCAACTTCCGATAAAGCAAAATTGCTGTTAGCGCAGGTATTTATAATTGAGCGATCATTTAATCAAGCGGACTCCATATTAAATAAGTTGAAGGCAGATGAACCTGAAAACGCTGCCGTTTTTAATGACATCGGTGTGTTCTATTTTGAACAACGCGACTGGGAAGCGGCCGCAAACTATTTTGAACGCGCGCTAACGCTAAACGATCGCTTGCTTGAAGCTTACTTCAACCTGGCGCTTTCAAAATTAAAGTTAAACAATCCGGATGCTGCGCTGCTGGCATTGAACAATTATTTAACCTATGAAACAGATGAAGCATGGAAAAATGCAGCATTACGTTTAAAAAACAACATTATTAAAAACAAGGATGGTTAAACCGCTTCATAAAACCGGGAGGAACAATCATGGTATTTCTAATCAGACTAATTATTAGTCTGTTTGAAAAAAACAAGATTATCAAAATGCTTTGGATGCCTCCAAGAAAAATCCTAAATAGTCATTTATTGGGGCTCACCCTCGGACTTATCGCGATCATTCTGTTGTTTTGCTTCAATTATTCTCCCCTTTTCGACAAGCTTCCATGGTATACATCGGTTTTATACGGTATTCTATTCATCGCAGGGACGTTTCTTGGCGGAGCGTTTGTTATCCTTTTAGCCATTTTTCTGGTACTATTCATATGGCTGTCACAGGAACCAGCGCGTCATTGGGAAGCGCTGTTCATTATTTCACAATGGTACTTCATCGCGTACTGGTTCGGGGCGATATTTGCCATTCTATACAATGATCTGGTATTTTTGCTGATGTATGTATTTAAAAATGATTCCATCAAAATTATATTCGCTTTCGATACTGAAAAAAAATTCAACATCATAAAATCGCCGATCGAAACAGAAGAACTTGCCATGTTGGATGTGATAAAGCCGATGATGTATTATACACAACAAATTTATCGCTTCAACACCAACGAGACAGATAATCAAACAAACCGAGCTAATATCCACAAGTATATAGTAAAAGTGACAACGTTTATTACTGACACATACAACGCTGAAGCGATTACGAATAATGATAAGAATAATCTAATCGAAATACTTCAGTCGATACTAATTCAATCTGATGATATTAAACTCTTAATGGATGAACTGGATAGCCGGCTTAGTTCTGGGAATCAGGAAATGATTGTGAATCTCATCACAGCCCTGGAAACCCAAATTGAACCGATTGTAGAAAAATATTTGGTGCTCAAAAAGAATAAATTCTTTAATTATAAACCTGCCACAATCCCGGAACACCCATACACAATTATCTTTATGGCAAATCCGAAACTACTGGAACCGAAAATAGCTTTATCAAAAAAAAGCATTTTTTCACCGGATTTGATTAATAAAAACATTTATGTCTATTTGTATGCTGTGCGGAACGCTATTTATAGTCTGGCTTCGAATGAGGTGGTAGGACGGCCGGAAATTTGGTCACGCATTCGGATTATTGCTGTATTCGATGAAACGTTGGTTCAAAAACCGGGTAACCAGGCAGCATTATTACAGCCATATCCTGGAGATGTTACAATCGATGATGCTTACGTGACAAATATGATTACTCCGTTTGATGATACGTGGGATAAATTCAAACAAATCGTCGAAAAAGAATATAACAAAGATAATTGTGGCTTTGTATATGAAAATGCTTACAATACTGATTCAAAAACATCTTCATGTGATACGGATTTAGCAACATATTTAGATGATACGGATATTCTTTTTGTCATGAGTGCAGATCTGCGGTATTTGCGCTCTACAGCGATGGCTTCCTATTTTGATACCACTTTTCCTCCTAAACCACATTCCCGCGAATTTTATAAATTGAATTTTGATCCATGCACATCAAAAAGATTTCAGAATGAAAGTAGTGAATATGAGTCTGAAATTAAATTTCCTTACTGTGTTGATAGTGATGGCAATATCCTCGACCAAAATGCAATCTATGAATATTATGCGGAATTGCCTGGTTGCGTGGCGCTAAATATTTTCGGTGCTAATTTCAAAACTTATATTCATGAGTTCGCGCATGCCATGTCATGCCCATCCACTGGCTATATTACCGATGAATATTTCGACGATATGATAAAAGAACACGATGCCCCGGCATCACCCCCTCAAAATAAAACAATTTTCTGTATTAACCGGATTGATAGAATACAGCCTTCAGACGCCCGCCCCGTAATACCGGTTCATAAAGTATTTGCCAAATACAATTGCGTTTACTACTATTCGGACAGGAATCACCCGAGCACAAATGAACATTGGATTGGCTACTTTCCGGATCGAAAATCACATCTCACACATTGTATTATGGATCGTTTATCCCGCTTCTATTGCTTTGATGAACTAATCCATGATTTCATGTATGATCGTTTGATAGTAAAGCTTAATCGTAAACATAGACCAGGAGGGACAGCCCCATGATGCCATTACATCCGGCCTTTCGCCGTATGCTATTATCATATATTCCGCAATTAAAATCAGCCGATCTTGATAAATACGATGGTTTACTTGCTCTTTATAATCATCGTAAAGTTCAATTCGATTTTTTCAATAATAGTGGCGGATTTCGTATCAAAAAAAATTCCACTGATATGAATCATGTCGAAGGTGTACCTGACGGCGAACCTGAAGAGGATGAACAACAACAGGATGATGAAACAGAATTACGACTAATTTATGAAGATGCTATAAATATTATTAAACCTGTTCGCAAACAATATGAGAAAGCATACAGACAATGGCAAGTTCGAAGCGAATTTGCTTCTGTACAGCAAGCAGGTGTTCAACCAACTTTCGGTAACATCTATCAATACATAAAGTTGATGATTCAGTTTTATTATACCTGTTTGACGACTTCGTTTGTTTTGCTGCTCTATAGGTGGCTGTATTTAATCAGGCATTTCACGAATTACCAGATCATCGCTATTGTCATCATAATCGGCATGCTCATCATGGGTTTTCGCGCCATTAAACCACATCGCTTTCTGGAGTCGAAGCGACCCATCCATGTGGAAGAATCAACTTTTGATAATCCATGAGTTGTAATAGTTTAGCAGTTCCGAAGTTTTCCGTTGCCTGTTGAGAAATCACGACTATCTGCTATAAATTCGGAACCTGCATAACGTTTTTAGTATCCATTCAGCCGTGCTGAATAGTTACGGTTTTTATGCTGAAAGACTTAACAAACCGGGTATCTGAATTTTTAGAGCTTATCCGAATACCCATAAATAAATCCAATCCGTTGCCTGAGCCTGTCGAAGGCAACATTTGCGTACGAGTCGACTTCGACAGGCTCAGCCGAAGGTTGAACCTTTTCTAAGGTTTTCGGATAGGTACTCAATAGACAAGCCATCAATTATGTAATATGATACAAATATATAAAAACCGATATTTCACCTATTCTTTCATTGCCATTATTATCATTGGAGCAGCCATTTCCGTGTGGTGGATCAATCGGCCGATTCAGTTGCTTGATTTGCAGAAAGCAATGGTGGTTGCCAAAACAGATGCGGAAAAGAAAAAAATCCTGGACAAGCTGGATCGGTATTATTTAACCATGTCCATCCCCGACTCGATCCGGCGCCACGTACTGGCTGCCTCCGATACGCTTATTCAGGCGCAGGAGCGCAACAAACCGTGGCATCTCATTCAGGCTGAGTTGGATACCAATGTCTACCAGGTGGAAGTCGATCTGAAAGCCGTGCTGCGCGAAGCCATGATCGCCCGGATTCGCGACGATGATTCATTATACACCGCCCTTATGAATTATGCTAAAATGATGTCCGACACCGTGGATATCGGCACCGAGAACGATTACTGGCGGAATTGGGTCGCCCGGGTAGCAACATTTGATAAGAAAAAGGCGATGATGTGGTTAGAGGCGGATCGGGCGGAGCGGTTGTGTATGAACTGCCTCACAAAAACCAATAAATATACTGAAGCAGATTATTGTTGTGCATTCGGGTTACAACTGGTACTGCATGTAGGAGATAAACGGCTTGATCTTGATATCAGGCAGCGGATACAATATATATTATATGATAATAGAAGTATGTACAATCTGTCATTTTCATATGCCGTAAGAGAGATGTATAAAGCATATAATTTTAAATATTATCTACGAGCGATTGGAATTTCATATAATTATTCAACAGCTTTATTGTTAGCTGGATATAATGACCAAGCTCATAAAACGTTTTTAAAAACGATCAAAAATATTGAAAAGTATAATCAAATTCCTATGATATATTGGTATAAAAATTCTTGTTGGCTTGGAGTTGCAAAAACAACCTGGCTTATTGGAGATATTCAAAACTCAATATCGATTTGTAGTAAAATCGAGACACAGGATATTGAATCGAAACTTCGAATCGATATACATAACACAAAAGGCATCTGTTATGAAATTTTGGGGAATTATGACAGAGCATATGAAGAATACACAAAATCATTAGATGTAGCGCGTACTACTAATGACATTTATAACCAGATAATTGTTTTGCATAATATTGGAACAATGTATCGTCGTCTAACCGATTATAATTTGGCAGTTCTATATTATAATCAAGCAATTGAGTTACACCACAAATTTTTAAAAACGAATATTGATATAAAAAGCAGACTCCTTGCTAGATTAGTTGAAACGAAAATTGAAGAAGGAAAAACTGAAAGTTTCAATAAATTTATTCGAGAAGCTAATTATCTGCTTGATTATATAAACTTTCCAATTGCATCCGCCAGGCTGCTTCGTATAATTGGCCTTATGAACATGAAAATGAATAATTATACGAATGCTTATTCTAAATTTCATCAGTCTGAACAGAAATTTTCTGATTATGGAATGATAACAGAATCATTAGAATCAAAACGTGACTTAGCTGAGTGCATGATCAAGCTTAACAAATACAATGAGGCAGAGAATCTGTTAAACGAAATGATTCATCAAGCAAATATAATTCAAGATAATCAAACCATTATCGATGCATATGGTTTGAAAGCTGAGCTAGCCTTTGAAACAGATCACCTTGATAAAGCAATAAATATATCGGATGAAATGATATGTAAAATTGAATCTATTAATAAATTATTTTCCAATATCGATAATTTAACAATGTTTCAGCAGAAAGTGAATAACTATTTAAACGACGCAATCATATATGAATTAAAAAAAGGAAGAACTGCTTATGCATTTGACAAATTGGAATATATGAAGACTATAATTATTAATAGAAAGATGGAGAATAATAATCGAATAACTTTTAAAAACAATCGAATGACCAATGACTATATCGGGGAATTAAAACGTCGATTGGGAAATAATAAGTTACTTATTAATTATTTCATTTCATCTCAGAATTTGTACGCATTTATAATTAACAGAGAGAATTTTAAATTACTTGAAATACCCATTGAATATAACCAGTTGAAGAAAGT
Source organism: Candidatus Zhuqueibacterota bacterium (assembly GCA_016931935.1). GTDB lineage: Bacteria > Zhuqueibacterota > Zhuqueibacteria > Thermofontimicrobiales > Thiofontviventaceae > Thiofontivivens. The sequence continues at coordinate 30,423 of JAFGDW010000118.1, forward strand.
CACAAAAAAATATTATAATACAATTAAGAATACAGTCAACGTATTTCAAAACTATAATCAGGATGAAATCGTAGCTCATTATGACTCAACAATTATCTTAAGTAAAAAATTATATAGTATTCTATTGGGTTGGCCAGAGTTACAAAAAATGATGCATAATGCTGATGTTTTGTATATTGTACCAGATGATTTTCTCTATTTAATCCCTTTTTCGAGTTTAGTAGACCCCAAATTATCTGAAACTGAATTTTTAATAAATCAAAATGCAATTGTATATATACCTTGTTGCAGTTCCATACTTTTAAATCAAACTGATTTTGTTAATGATGATAATATCCTGAATAAAAAAATTCTATTTAGTATTGATCGCCGTTTCCCAAATGCACAAAATCTAGCGACACTCATAAAACAACGCTCTCCATTTGCAGATGAACTCTCAATTAATTATTCAAATGCTGAAGTAAATGATATAGTAAATGAATTAAACAAAAATTATCAGATTTATATATTTTTAGGACATAGTAATATAAATACAAATTTTCCTAATCTAACTAACTTCGCACTTTCTGTTAATAACAGAGCAATAGAATCAGAAAAAATAGTAGAACTTTCTCTATCCGACATCAAATCATTAAAGTGGCCAAACGCTGAAAAAGTTTTTTTAATAGGCTGTGAAACGGCAATCGGAAAATCCTACAAAGGTACAGGATTATTGAGCATACAACAGGTGATTTTATCATCAGGTGTCCCAGAAATTATTGCAAGTACATGGAAAATTAATTCAAGTGATGTAATTCCACAAATTGAGGCCCTAATAAATTCACTATATACAAAAAAAGATTTAGCCTTGATTCTTCAGGACATTCAAATTGGTTTGATAAAAAATTTAGAAAATGATAGTTATTATCTAAGGCCTCATCCATACAATTGGGGAAACTTTTCAATATATAAATTGACAATTATCTGAAATAAGGAGAAAATAATATGCTACCAAATCTTATTATATCACCCGGGGACAATACAAGAGGTGGTTCTGGCGGCGGCCCGGACGACGACAGCAACTACCTGGCACAAACAGTGCGTGTTTATGGCTTCAGCGCGATAGCGTTTGGCTTTGCGCTCGGCCTGACGTTTTTGATTTTCTTTGGGCTGTTTCGGCTGTGGGGTGCGCCAAGCACTCACATCACAGCTTTCGTTAGCAAAATCAATCCCAATCTGTGGCTTTGTTTTATCGCCGGTTTCGTAGGCGGCACCCTGATCTCAGGAATTTATAACCTGTTGATGGTGCGGCGGATTAATTTGTTTGGGCTATAGTCTAATTTCTGCAAAAGAGTTTTTACCAGTTGGTGTGTTTAACATTTACACACCCCGGTTCTCCGAGCGATGTCATCGTTTTTGTGCGATGGCATCGCCCCGGAATACATTTCATAAATTCCTGTTAGTTGTGTGAACATCATCAAACCGGGATTCGCCGAAAAACACTGTTTTTAAGTATCCATTCAATAAATAATGGTAGTTATAAGTTATACATATGCTTTCACACGTTGACAGAGTATATCCTGAGCTTGACGAAGAGCTCAGTGTGAAGTGTCAGCGCTTCTTCATGCTGAGCAGAGTCGAAGCATGAAAATACTTTACCATTAATTCGACAATTTATTGAAAGGATACGTTTTGAATCTGACACGAATTTATTAAATGCTGCACTTAACTGCGTATTATTCATATAATCTCCCCGAATAAAATATCAGAAAATAGCTATAATAGGCTGTCTCTGAAACAATTCAGCAATTCCATTCAATATTCTCCTTTGCTTCCCTTGGGAGCTTTCACATTTTAAATATCAGAAAAATCATAATTGTGGGAAGATTCGATTATTTTTTTGTCTTTAATTACAGACAAAATTCATTCACAATTTTATTAATTTCATTTATGACTCTGTTGCACTACTGTCCCAACGTTTTAATAAATGATAGTATCCATTCAATAAAAGAGGGTAGTTTTAATTTGTAAGTATGCTTTCACACTTCGACTCCGCTCAGTGTAAAGTGGTAGCATAACTTCATGCTGAGTCCCGACGTGTCGGGAAAGCATGATAATACTGTATCATTAATTCCATAATTCCATAATTTATTGAACGGATACATAATTTTACACATCAATGTCAAGTTATTTATTGCTTTTAATGTTCGTGATTTCAATGTATTACGATAGTTATCCGACTAAATCAACAGAGTCATTAATATTCGATATCAAAAGGTACACTCATCGGATCATCCACTAAAAATTTCATATCACTCAATCCAATCGTGCCTTTAAAATAATGTTCTTTTTCATTTGTTTTTTTTACGCGTTCATATAATTCCTGATAATCAGCCTGTTTGATTTTTTCAACACTGCCGTATCCGGACGCGATGAGTAACATGGCGAAGGTTGAATTGACATAACGTAGGCGTGACAAGTCGGTCAGCTTCGTTAGAAGCATAATCTCACTATCAGAAATTCCCAATTGCTGTTGGAGTTGCTGCCGTGCTGCTTTGGTCACAATATAGTCGTAAAGCCCGGCAGTTGTTTTTATTCCCATAGCTTCCAGCGCCTGGAGCGTGTTTGTTTTAATACATGTAAAATCTTTGAGCTTACGATCATCCGGATGATAACTGTTTATTTCGCGCCGGAGTACCGTTAAATAGTCCATAGGTAATAAGCTTGTTTCAGCAAACTGTTTTACTTTGGCAGGCGTTTTTAATTGAAGCTGCAACTGGCGTAGATTTTCGATATTGTGGTTTTTCAAGACGTGAAAACGTTCATCCACGTTTTCTTTAAGGATTTGGCGGCTGGGTAGTAAAACTGTTGTCAGAAGAATGCTCTTGTATTCCTCGAGTGAAATTTTACTTAAATCGATATAATATGGCATTTATTGCAATTCCTCAGTATCCGTTCAATAATTGATGGTAGTTGTATCAAGATTTACTACTTTCACATTTCGACGGAGTATATCCTGAGCATGACGAAGGGCTCAGTGTGAAGTGCCAGCGTAGCTTCATGCTGAGCGGAGTCGAAGCATGAACAATAATGTTAAATTTCCCCTAATTTTTTGAAAGGATACATTCCTCATTTATTAATTTAAATGATTATGTACATATTTCAGCTATAATGGTCGGCTCGGCTTGAATGCACGCTGTAAGAAGACGATCAAAGATTTTGTCCAA
>JAFGDW010000119.1 GCA_016931935.1 Candidatus Zhuqueibacterota bacterium
ACTAGATGTGAACGCAGTTTCGTTTTATTTACTTATGTCAACATCAGCTCATCATCGCTTTAAGCCGACGCTCGTTGTCGGCTTAAATACGATTAGAGAGATTCCGGTATGCTCTAAAGGCGCATCCGCCTATGGCATGATTTGTCCCACGAAAACAGTGGGACAAGCCCGGAATGACAGGTTGACTGTAAAGTAACCAATGCTTTTTAAGGAAAATACATGAACGTCCAAGTCAAAAACAAAATAGTATCAAATATCAATAAAACATCGATATTGCAGCAAACGGCGTTCTGGTCGCGTGTGAAGCAAAAACAGGGCATTAAATCCAAAGCATTTGATATTAAAGTGAGAGTCTCCGACCTGTATGTTACGTCGAATAGCAAAAACAATGTCGTTGATGATATTTTAATTCTATTCCAAAATGTTGGCGATGACTATGTCGTGGGTTACATACCCTATGGTCCGACCATTAAGCCGAGCGCTGAAAATCAGGGAGTATTCCTTGAGGAACTTTCGGAAGCGCTGCGACCGTATTTACCAGCCAATTGTGTATTGCTGCGCTATGATTTGTTGTGGGAGTCGTTATGGGCCAACGATGAATCGTATTATGACGAAAATGGCAACTGGATCGGACCGCCGAAGAAAACAAATCAGGAAATTCGTCTGAATTTTGATACCCAAAACTGGAACTTAAAAAAAGCCAATACCAACATCCTGCCATCGGATACCGTATTTATCGATTTAAAAAAAGATGAAAATAACTTATTAAAACAGATGAAGCCTAAAACCAGGTATAATGTGCGATTATCACTGCGCAAAGGCGTGCGCGTTCGAAGAACGGATATTAATGATCTGGTTGTATGGTACAATTTATATCGCGAAACATGTGCCCGAAATGAGATTTGTCTCCATGACATTGAATATTTTAAAGCAGTTCTGGAAACGAATGCCATGAATTCAAGTTCTTCGGCAGAAGTTGAATTATTAATTGCGGAACTCGATAAACGGCCGCTTGCCGCTATGTTTTTAGTCTTTTCCGGTAAGCGGGCAGCATATTTGTATGGTGCTTCTTCATCTACGAACAGGCATTATATGGCAACGTATGCACTGCAATGGGACGCCATTAAACGAGCAAAAAAGAACGCATGCACCGAATATGATATGTTTGGTGTCGCGCCGCGGCCGAATCCGGCGCATCCAATGTATGGTTTATATCGGTTTAAAGTTGGCTTCGGTGGTAACCTGTTTCATCGTATGGGATGCTGGGACTACCCGCTTGATCCTGACAAATATAAGGCATACGTAATTTCGGAAATGAAAAGCAAAGGCTATCATTTGAGTTGAATGCTAATAAAAAACTAAAACGCCGATCTGATAGAGAATTTCAGTATCGGCGTTTAAAATTGAAACAATATTTTTGACAATAAAACTATTGCAATTCCATCGAACGAATAATATTTTCGATCCTGTCAGCTAAAAGCCGGTCCACTTTGTTAAATGAATCCCGGTTTTCCAGCTTTTCTTTCACTTCAAAATAATATTTAATCTTTGGTTCGGTACCGGATGGCCGCACCGATATTTTGGTTCCATCTTCCAAATAGAATTGAAGCACATCGGATTTTGGCAGGTCGGACATGGCGTTGTCCGCATTGGCAATAACATCGATTTCCTTCTGACGTAAGTAATCTTTAATTTTAACGACCTTAACATTATTGATGGATGTTGGCGGATGCTCCCGGTAATTTACCATCAAATTATGTATCAATTCTGCGCCTTCAATGCCTTTTTTCACAATATACATCAGATGCGTCTTATAATAGCCGTATTCTTGATAGATGTCGACAAGTAACTCGAATAGTGTTTTCCCTTGTTCGGCGGCCCAGGCTGCTGTTTCTGCAAGCATTGAACTGGAAATAACCGCATCTTTATCCCGTACAAAGTCGCTAATAATGAAGCCAATGCTCTCTTCACCACCGCTGATAAATGTTTTTTTCCCCTGCCGACGTTCGACGATATCGGCAATCCATTTAAAACCGGTCAACACATCCACGCATTCAACATTATGGCGTTCAGCAATTGCATTCAACAGCTCGGAGGTCACAATTGTTTTGATAATATATTCGTTACCCTTTAGCCACCCTTTCGCCTTCCATTGGGATAGCAGATAATAGGAAAGAATTGTCGCGTTCTGATTGCCTGTTAGTACAACAAATTCGCCGTTCAGATTTTTTGTTGCGACGGCTAATCGGTCACAATCGGGATCGGTGGCCATCACAAGGCCGGCGCCGACTTCTTTTGCTTTGGCAATTGCCTTGTCAAGTGCATCGGTTTCTTCCGGATTGGGGAGACGTACTGTGGGGAAATTGCCGTCAGGGATGTCCTGCTCAGGAACGTGGAAAATATTGGTAAAGCCATAATTTGCCAAACACTGCGGCACCAATCGTACACCCGCGCCATGGATTGGAGTATAAACGATTTTCAAATCGCTCTGTTTCCTGTTAATCTCTGGGTTAATCGACAGATTTTTTATTTTTTTCAAATACAAAGCGTCCAGCTCTTCTCCAATTTCAACAACGTTTGGATCGTTTTGCTGAAGTGTGTCAGTAATAATTTTATCGATATTCTTTACTTCATCAATGCGTTGGATGCTTTTAACTTCCGTTATAATATTCTTATCATGGGGCGGAATAATTTGTCCACCATCTTCCCAAAATACTTTTATACCGTTGTACTCTTTGGGATTGTGCGATGATGTGATCATAATCCCGCTCTTGCATCCTTTTTCGCGCAGGGTAAACGAAATTTCCGGGAGCGGACGCAGCTCATCAAAGATGTAGACTTTTATACCATTTCCGGAAAAGATTGTGGCAGCTACCTGGGAGAAGTATTTACTATTATTGCGGCTATCATAGCCAATAGCGACACTGATATTGTCGCTTTCGCCATACACTTTTTTTAAATAATTGGCGAGTCCCTGAACGGTCATTCCTACGGTATATTTGTTCATGCGATTGGTGCCAACACCCATAATTCCCCGTAAACCGCCTGTCCCGAATTCAAGTACGCCATGAAAACTCTCGACCAATTCTTTTTCATCGTGTTCGAGTAAATAAGCCACCTGTTTCTTGGTTTTATCATCGTATCGCCCATTGAGCCATTCATTCGCTACTTTTTTTGATCTGTTCAACAGTTCTTGAAACTGATTCTCTGAGTTACTATTTTTTTCCATTTTCTGACCTTTAAAATTTTCGATAATGGTACCTTCGATTACTTGTGTTATTCTATTGTGTTAAATGTAGAAAATTTTTTTGACTGTTGCAATAAAATTCTGGTTACATTTTGTTTTCAATCTATTCGCTCGTGAGAAGCCAGATGTGAGACGAAAAACAGAAGGCATAAAAAAGTGTTTGAGTTCATAAGTAACAGAAATGCGAAACAGACGGGAATTGCTATTCCCCATTATGCTAACTTAATATTTCATATTTGTTACTTGACATTCGTAAAAAAACTTTGTAACTATAGGTCGGAAAAGTGACTACTTCTAAAACTGAAAATTCAATAATAGAATATTCAAGGAATAAAAACATGGCAAATAACAAACGGGTCAGCCTCAATCTGAATGTTCGTGGCATCGGCAAATCGCCAACGCTAGCGATTAATGAATTAAGCAAGCAACTGGAACATGAAGGCAGGCATATCTATCGGATGGGATTAGGTCAGTCCCCGTTTCCGGTACCACTGCCGGTGGTGGAAACGCTGCGGAATCATGCGCATGAAAAAGATTATTTGAATGTGAACGGCCTGGAAAACCTGCGCGAAGCCGTGGCGCATTTTCATCATACCAAAGATAACGTGGATATTCAGGCACGTAACGTATTGATTGGCCCTGGTTCCAAAGAGCTGATGTTTTTACTCCAGCTAGTTTATTATGGTGAAATTATTTTGCCGACGCCCTGTTGGGTATCCTACGCACCGCAGGCTAAAATAATCGGTCGCAATATTAAATACATTCATACATCATACGAAAATAATTGGGACTTGACACCCGATCAATTGGAAGCGTTTCTCGATACCGAACACGATCAATATAAACCACGTGTTCTGGTGCTGAACTACCCATCGAATCCCTGTGGGATAAGTCATTCTGTTCATGATCTGAAGGCGATTGCAAATATTGCCCGTAAGTATGAAATGATCGTGCTGTCCGATGAAATTTATGGACAATTACATTTTAAGGGGCAGCATGTCTCGATTGCCCGTTATTATCCCGAAGGTACGATTATCAGTTCCGGGCTTTCCAAATGGTGCGGCGCCGGCGGTTGGCGTTTGGGGACGTTCGCATTTCCCGACGCGTTCGACTGGTTGATGGAACCAATGGCGGCGGTTGCCAGCGAGACATACACGTCAGTAAGCGCGCCAATTCAATATGCGGCGGTCACGGCTTTTATGGGCGGGATTGTGATTGAGCGCTATTTGTGGCATGTCCGTCGAATTCTATCACATTTGGGGACAAGTTGCACAGAAATATTGCGACAGGCCGGTCTTCGTGTAAAAATGCCTGACGGAGCATTTTATTTGTTCCTTGATTTTTCACCATGCAGTGAAAAGTTAAGACAAAAAGGAGTAACGGATAGCACCACCCTGTGTGAAAAATTGCTGGAGCAAGCCGGTGTGGCCATTCTTCCGGGTGTGGCATTTCTTCGTCCGCCAGCAGAATTAACCGCACGGCTGGCCTATGTTAATTTTGATGGTTCACAAGCGCTAGCTAAAAGTGAAACCATCCCGTTAAATGGAGCAATCCCGACTGATATGCACGAAAGTTGCTGTGATCCCGTGTTTAACGCTGTGAATAAAATTGCTGAGTGGGTCAATGATTGAAAGTGATGTATTAAATTTGCGTATGACCATTTGAAGAAATGATTTATTGATACTTTTGAATTATCATGATTCATTGAAATATATCATAAATTTATTGAGGAGCTTATCGTGAAGCACACACTTCAGCCATATTCCCCGGCCGAGTCGGGAAAAGCGATATAAACTACTCGTCATTCACATTAGGTATTAATTCTGTGTCGTATCACAAACCAGGTATCTCTGAGATATCTTGTTTTTTCTGTTTAGATAGAATTAGTATGAATTATTGAATAAACCATCCCAAGCGAAAACAATAAATTCTTCCTTCATACAAAAGCGAACTCAATATGTTGCCGCGTTAATTCATTGCAATATTTGATATTGATTTTTCGAATTTTGTTGAGTATATTGAAAAAACATTAATGTTTCATACTTACAGGTAGCCGTTATTTAATATACGAGGGAGACATATGGTTCAATCACACCTCAAAGCTGTTCGTTTCTTGCTGTTCCAATGCTTCGTTTTTAGTGGAATGATTTTACTTTCAGTTGTGTTCGTTGCAAATGCTCGTGCAGCACTGACATTATCGAAAATCATTAACAGTGGCATGGTCATGCAACGCGACATCGACGTTCCGTTGTGGGGGACAGCGACTCCTAATGACACGGTTACTGTTACAATTAACGGACAAGCCTATACTGCTATTGTTGATGCCACGGCTCGGTGGCAAGTTATTTTGCCACCCATGGGTGCCGGCGGACCATTCACATTGACAATTGAATCTGCTGGCACGATAAAAACACTTACAGATGTTTATGTCGGTGATGTGTGGCTGCTTTCCGGCCAGTCGAATATTGAAATGGCGCTTGCGAACGCGCGCGGCGGTAGTGAGGCAATCGCCGCAGCGAACGATCCGACCATCCGTCAGTTCAAAGTCCCCAAAGGATTAACGAATGAGCCGTCTGAAGATCTCCCGGCCGGCAGCGCCTGGACGCCAGCGACTTCTCAGTACGCCGCTAACTTTTCAGCCATCGGCTATTTTTTCGCCCGTGACCTGCGCCCGGAAATTGGAGTACCAATCGGATTACTGAATGTCACGTATGGTGGTGCCCGGATTGAAACTTTTATGAGTGATGCTATGCTCGGTTTCGATGAGAGCAACGTGGTGCTTGCCAATGGTGAACCGGAACGTCAACCCACTGTGGCGTACAACAAAATGTTACATCCAATTCTCGACTTCCCAATAAAGGGCGTTGTTTGGTATCAGGGCGAGTCAAATGCCGATAACATGGAAGACGCGCTGGCGTACGGCGCGCTGTTTAAAACAATGATTACTGGATGGCGCGATTTGTACGGACTCGGCGATTTCCCGTTTATTTGGGTGCAATTGCCCAACTATGGTACGAAATACGATGAACCGCAAGCCTGGGATGCCTGGCCGCAACTGCGTGCCAATCAAAGTCGGGCGCTATCACTGCCAAACACGGGTGAGGTGATAACGATTGATGTTGGTTCAACTGATATTCATCCGACCAATAAGGAACCCGTCGGACAACGGCTTGCTGTAGTCGCGCGCAAAGTGGCTTATGGGGAAGATATTGTTTTCTCAGGTCCGCGTTATCATAGCAATCTGTTTCGCGAAGATGGTTGTATCGAAATTAATTATGATTACATTGGCAGTGGCCTGGTGGCCAAAGATTCGGCCAATGGCGCCATTCGTGGCTTCGCCGTTGCTGGCAGCGATAATAAACTGGTGTGGGCAAAAGCTGTCATTGATGGCGAGAAAGTGTTGGTTTGGAATGACGATGTGCCCGAACCATTGATCGTCCGCTATGCGTGGGAATACAACCCTGCCCCGACCAATCTGTATAATGTTGAAGGATTACCGGCTGCCCCGCTTTTAGCAGATGTAAATCCCGGTTTCAAAATTGCATATTTCAAAGCTGCACGTGAAGCGATAGAATATGGCCAGAGCACTTCATTAACATGGCTTGTGTACGGCGCTTCATCTGTTGCGCTGGATGGAGTTCCGGTGGATTCGACAGATACGATTGTCGTTTCGCCCACAGAATCTACCACTTATAAGCTGGTGGCAATTAATCGTGACAATGATGCCGAGACTGATTCCGCATCAGTCACAATTGATGTGCTTGATCCGAATATGATTAACCGGGCACTTAACCAGCCGGTGACTGCTTCAACATTTGAAGCATGCTGTGGCGATGAACTTGTCCCGGAATTAGCTGTCGATGGCGATTTTGAAACCCGCTGGAGTAGCGCCTGGCAGGAAGCAAGCGCAACCACAATCGCTGATCCAAATCTGGATGATAATCCGGATGATGAATGGATTATGGTTGACCTCGGTGACGTTGTCGATATTGACCGTGTCATTCTTTATTGGGAAACTGCATACGGCTCATCCTATGATATCGAATTGTCATATGATGGCTATCTCTGGCGCACGATGTTTGAAGAACGCAATAGTGATGGCGGTGATGATAATATCACGTTCGATCCGGCGCCGAGCGGCCGCTACCTGCGGATGCACGGACTTGAACGCGCTACCCAATGGGGATTTTCATTATGGGAAATTGCAGCGTATGGAACATTGTCAACCATGCTTCCGCCCACTGTTCAGGTCACCACAAATGTAGGTAATGTTTTTTCAACCGGCGCTACTGTCGTATTCGTTGCGAACACCACCGATGCGGATGGTGAAGTGATCAATGCTGCATTTTATGTGGATGGTGAATTGCTAAGCACGGATGATACCGCACCATTCCAGGCAAGCTGGATGGCAACAAACGGGGGCGAATTTGCCGTTACCGTGGTGGTTACGGATAGTGATGGCCACATTGTTCAATCCGATCCGTTTATGATATACGTAGATGACGGAACCATGCGACGATTTGAAGCGGAAAATGCGATGACCACTGGTCAGGCCACAAAGAAAAGCTCGGCTGTAACCAGTGGTGGTTATTACATGGATCTGCGTGACGCCTGGACGATGACATTTGACGGCATCAATATGCCGGCGGCGGGCGAATACCTGTTGAGCATCGCTTATCAGCTTACGTATGAATCACCGAAAACACAATACCTGGTGGTCAACGGCGATACATTAAAGGAAGTGGAATTTACCGCACCCAACAAATCATCCTGGCTGCAGAAGGGACTGAAAATACCGTTGAATGCCGGCAATAATGAAATTGCTATTCATGGTTTCTGGAACTGGATGAGCTTTGATTATATCGCTATCCAGGGAGCAAATCCGGCAGCAGTGGATGAAGCTGTTCAAAATCCGAAGATGTTATCTCTGGCACAAAACTATCCCAATCCGTTTAATCCGACCACGCAGATTCGGTATACTATTCCGCACACTGGTCAAGTCCGGTTGGAAGTATTTGATGTCACCGGGAAATTGGTGACGACATTGGTAAATGGAGTGAAACCCGCCGGAATAAGTATTGTTAATTTTGATGCCAACCATATGGCCAGCGGAATGTATGTTTACAAACTTAGTTTTGGATCAGAAATTTTAACGAAGAGTATGGTGCTTGTACGTTAGTGCAGCTAATAAGAAAATAGTTGGTATGTTGAAAAACCAGGTTTCTCAAAGAAACCTGGTTTTTTTATAAAGGATCTAAACTCAACACGGAGTGCTGTCGCTTTATCGACTGCATAATGTATGGCATTTTTAACGCAATAATTTTTAATTACGTAATAATATTTCTTACTGATTATTCAGGCCTCGGTTCTGAACATAGTATCTGAGTTATATACATAATCATTTTATTTTAAATGATTATGTACATATTTCAGCTATAATGGTCGGCTCGGCTTGAATGCACGCTGTAAGAAGACGATCAAAGATTTTGTCCAA
>JAFGDW010000120.1 GCA_016931935.1 Candidatus Zhuqueibacterota bacterium
AGGCGTTAAAGAAGGATACATATCCGCAAATCGGTCAACAGTCAGGAATCTCCCAATACCCGGATCATAATATCGTTTGCCAAAATAATCGAACTGTCGAATATCCAATTTGCACACGGAAAGCATACACTGAACTTCCTGCGAAAGTTCCGGGAGTTAAGGCGGCTCTGCAAATTTACCGCACATTCAATCCGGAAATCAAAATCAATGACACGCGATTTCGCAATTTAAAAGTATGGTATGTCGACTCGACATTTTTCAACGTGTTCGCCATGCAAGCCGTTGCCGGCAATCTTGATCGGGTGTTGCAGTCGCCCAATGCTATCGTCACGAACGTACGAACAGCACATAAACTATTTGGCGCCCATGATCCGGTCGGTCAGATGGTCATGACGATCGATCCCAGCCTGCCGCCGGACGGACAACTATGTTCAGTCGCTGCAGTCGTCCCCGATCTGCCAACAAACTCACATTTTGATTTCGACATACTGTTGCCGATGTCAGCCAATCAAAACCTTGAACGAATGCAAGGTTTGGAATTTTATACCTATTATTTGCTTGAAAATGGAGTCTCCATTAAAACAGCCACGGCCAGCATCGAATCACAATTCAATAATATGATGGCTGAATGGGTGAAACGGTTAGGTATTCCAATATCTCCCAGGGGAAGGCTGTTACCTATCCGGCAAATTTATCTGCACTCCAATGCCAGTCGGGAAATTGGACCATTGGGGGATTTAAAAACCATTCGCATTTTTGCAATTCTGACGATTTTAATTTTGGGAATCGCAATTGCCAATTATATTAATCTGTTTCTACTGCAAGGGGCAAAGCGAACCCTGGAGACGGGCATCCGCAAGACCGTGGGTGCGTCACGAAGCGGATTGTTTCTCCAGTATATGAAGGAGTCATTCCTGATCACCGGATTGCCATTTCTCATTGCCATTTATTTAGCCACTATCCTGATTCGACCATTCGGTGATCTAATCCGTCGACAACTACACACAGAAGCGCTGTTAACACCGGGATTATTTGCGGGGATGATCGGTCTGTTTCTGCTGATCAGTTTTTTAGCCGGGATTTATCCGGCATGGTACCTCACAAAATTCTCACCAATTCAAGTCTTAAAGGGGAACGGATCAGTTGGAAATCCCAAACACCGGCTGCGAAAAGGCATGGTTGTGCTGCAATTTGCCATCTGCATGCTGCTGCTGACCAATCTGCTGGCATTGCAAAAGCAGTTTAATTTTATGAATGACAAATCGCTCGGCTTTGATTCCAATCATGTTGTAGCATTTCAGAATCTCAGTCCACAAATCCAAAACGCGTACCCGTCCATCAAGAATGAATTGCAGCAATTATCGGACATCGCTCTGGTGACTGGCTCGCACGCTATTCCCGGCAGTGGCGCCAGCGGACAATCACTGAAAATATACGGAACAGGGAATGATTCCAAAATATCGATTCGTGAATGCCGTATCCAGCCCGATTATTTCGAGACCTACGGTATTCAATTGCAAGCAGGTCGCGGTTTTTCCGCCGATCGTCCGGCTGATCGCAATGCGATTGTCCTGAATGAAGCAGCCGTTCGGGCGTTGAATTTAACCGAACCGATTGGCAAGCAGGTGGTTATGTTCGACCAGCCAATGGAAGTAATTGGCGTGATCAACGATTACCACTATGCTTCACTGCGCGAGCCGATCCGCCCGGAAGCATTTACGTACTACAAAGATCAAATTATGGCCATTTCCATCCGATTATCATCGAACCAACCGCAGCGCGCTATCGAACAGATAAAGCAGGTATTCCATAGCTATGATCCGGACTATACTCCTGAGTATATTTTTCTGCATGATACATTCGAAGCAATGTATGGCGGCGAGCATCAGCTAATTCGCCTGGTGCAAATCGGCTCACTTTTGGCGCTGGCATTAACATTGTTGGGACTCGCTGCAATCACAGCGATCACCGCCAAACAACGCACAAAGGAGATCGGTATCCGCAAGGCGATTGGCGCAACCACTGCGGAAATCATCCGGCTGCTGGTGGGCTCACAAATAAAATTGCTCGCATATATTACAGTTATCGCTGGCATTGCCGCCGCATGGATCATCCACAATTGGATGCAAAATTACGCCTATCGCGCTGACATTGGTGTATGGATTTTTCTATTTGCGGGAGTGTTAGTATTAGTTGTTGCCGGAGTGACGACTGCAATCGTCAGCTATGACGCTTCCGGCGCCAATCCGGTCGATGCGCTTCGCTATGAATAACTGCGATACGGAGATCCCGATCAGTTAACTGTTCACCGATTCATTGTTCACTGATTATCGTTTAATGAATTCCCAATTCATAGCAACGTTTTCACGCACTATGAATGGCCACGGAATATCCAGTTAGGAGAAAATAATCATGCAACGTATTATTATCAGCTTAATTTGGATTCATTTCTTTTTCTCGAATGGTTATACTGAATGGAAGGTTCAAAAACGCAATGTGTGGAGTGAAGTCGGCAACTGTTTCAGTAAAAAAATAAGCTGGGTTGGACAGAGCGCCGGAAAAATTTTAAAGACTGAAGATGGAGGCGTTACCTGGCTAACTAAGCAATTGCCGGATTATGCGCCAAGTGGACGGATTAGCTGCATTCAATTTGTTGACAGTTTATGCGGTTTTTTAGGCACTGTTGAACGCGATTTTTTTATAACGACCGATGGCGGAGAGACATGGACGCGATTTCCACAAGATATAAATATCGTTACGCTTTTTTTTTGTTTCCAGGGATACGGGCTGGATTGCCAGCGGCTCAATCCTTAAAACAACAGATGGAGGCCAAACATTTACAAAACAGAATACTGGCGAGAGCATCGATAGTTTAGGAATAAATAGCATCTTTTTTTAAATGCTAACACAGGCTGGGCTGCTGGCAAGCGAGGCCGAGTTTACAAGACAACAAATGGCGGTGACAATTGGGATAAAACGGAAATTGAAGGTCTCCACCAATTCAACGACGTATGTATGATTGATACTAACAATGGTTGGATAGCAAGTATGGATGGATTGGGAGAGACTGTTGGCGCTGTATATCACACCGACGATGGAGGCGCAACCTGGATTAAACAGTTTGCGGATGCATCAAGTGAGACTTTTAATTCTGTTCACTTTATAAACGAACAAATCGGCTGGGTAGGTGGATATAACGGTTCAATTTATCATACTGATGATGGAGGCCAAAACTGGAGTCGCGAGCAAAGCCACACCACCGGAATTATATGGACAATCGATTTTATTGATGAAACGTGCGGCTGGGCGATTGGCGATGATATCATGAAGTGGGAGGACATAGATGCTTCCATTCAGTGTACTCCTAACGCAAATTCGCAAACGCTGTCGATTATCACGCTGGAACAAAATTTCCCAAATCCGTTTAATACATCCACAATGATCCGATTCTCGGTACATAATCCATCTTATATCACTCTTTCAATTTTCAATGTCCTGGGACAGAAAATTGATGTCTTAATTGATGAAATCAAGTCAGTTGGCAATTATCGCGCCCAATGGAATGCAGAGGGTATGCCCAGCGGCATTTACTTTTTTCAATTATCGGCGATCGCAATAAATTCAAATAATGGATTGGTTACCTCTCAAATCAGGAAAATCGTATTATCCAGGTGACCAACTAAAGTTTGGAGCAATGTGTTATCAAATTACTTCAGACATCATCGTAAATTAAATTAAAGTGAATAAAAACAATGAAAATACCTTCTCAAGTAAAACTGTGC
>JAFGDW010000121.1 GCA_016931935.1 Candidatus Zhuqueibacterota bacterium
ACGTCGTCTTTCCATGATCGACGTGACCAATCGTCCCTATATTTACATGCGGCTTATTCCGCTCAAATTTCGCCTTCGCCATCGGTTATACCTCCATTAATTGAATTTTTTTACCAGACTGGGGTAAATCCTTCTAACATTTGTTCTGATTTTCCTTTCGGAATTTCCGCGTAGTGCGAGAATTGCATCGTATAAACTCCCCGCCCCTGTGTTACCGATCTCAGATCGGTCGCGTATCCGAACATTTCACGTAACGGTACGGTTGCTGTGATAATTTTCAAATTTTTTCGAGTATTGATTTCACCAATTTTGGCGCGTTTGGAGTTCAGATAATTTATCACATCTCCAAGGTGTTCTTCCGGCACAGTTACTTCAACTTCCATAATCGGTTCAAGTATTAATGGTTTTGCTTTGCTTGCTGCATCCCTGAACGCTATTACGGCTGCAATTTTGAATGCCAGCTCCGTTGAATCATTTTCATCATATTCGCCATCAATCAACGCAACTTTTACATCGACCATTGAATAACCAAGCAGAACGCCACCTAGCATCGCTTCTTTTATGCCATCTTCAATTGGCTTTATAAATTGATGGGGTACTTTATCGGACGAAGTTCGATTGGAAAATGCGAACCCTTTTCCCGTCACATTTGGAGCAACTTCCAGGGTGACGACTCCAAATTGTTTCGTTCCCGCCTGCTTTATAAAACTTCCTTCCCCACGGGCTGCTATCGAAATAGTTTCTTTGTATGAAACTTGCGGCTTGCCTACATTTGCTTGTACTTTAAACTCACGAGTCAGTCTATCAGTCAGGATTTCAAGATGAAGCTCCCCCATCCCGGAAATAATCGTTTGACCAGTTTCTTCATTATTTCGTACATGAAATGTCGGATCTTCTTCCGCCAACCTGTCAAGCGTATCCAGCAATTTCTCTTCATCAGCCTTGGTTTTTGGCTCGATTGCAATCGAAATTACCGGTTCAGGGAATACCATCGTTTCAAGAAGCAGCGGATGTTTATCAGAACTTAAAGTATGACCGGTTTTAGTGAATCTGAAACCGACCCCGGCTACAATATCTCCGGCTTTAACTTCTTTCAACTCTTCCCGCTTATTTGCTGACATTTGCAGAATTTTTGCAATTCGCTCGTGTTTGCCTTCATTGACATTATAAACACTTTTGCCAAGTTGTACAGCACCTGAATAGACGCGGAAGTAAGTTAATTTCCCAACAAACGGATCGGCAATTATCTTGAAAGCTAGCGCGGAAAACGGTTCGTCGACAGACGCTTTTCGAATTTCCGTTTTATCCGATTTTATGCTTTTTCCTTCAATTGGCGGAACATCAAGTGGCGAAGGGAGAAAATCAACAATTGCATCCATTAACCGCTGGATACCTTTGTTTTTTAACGCGGAACCGCAGAGGACTGGATTAATTGCTACTGCTAAAGTCGCTTTTCGTAATGCCTGAATAATCTCGTTCTCGTTTATCTCTTGCCCTTCAAGGTATTTCTCAAGTACAACATCTTCGTACTCAGAAATTGTCTCCAACATACGGTTGCGATACTCATTTGCCTGATCGATCATATTGTCCGGAATTTCTATTTCGGAAAAATTCGCTCCGAACGATTCATCATCAAATGTAATTCCTTTCATGCGAATCAGATCAATGATGCCACTGAATGTGCTCTCCTGGCCTATTGGCAATTGAATGGGAACTGGCTTTGCAGCGAGTTTTTCCTTCATCATTGATATGACATTAAAGAAATCTGCTCCCACTCGATCCATCTTATTGACAAAAGCCAATCGGGGAATTTTATAATGATCTGCCTGATGCCAGACAGTTTCAGATTGTGGTTCAACCCCACCTACTCCGCAAAAAACGGCAACTGCGCCATCCAAAACTCTCAAAGAACGTTCAACTTCAACTGTAAAATCTACATGCCCCGGTGTATCAATTATGTTAATCCGATGCTTTTTCCAAGTACAAGAAATGGCAGCAGCGGTTATCGTGATACCTCTTTCTTTTTCCTGCGTCATCCAGTCCATCGTCGCGGTACCATCATCAACTTCGCCAATCCGATGAACCTTCCCCGTATAGAATAAGATGCGTTCGGTTGTTGTTGTCTTGCCCGCATCTATATGGGCCATTATTCCAATATTGCGTATTTTTGTTAAACTGTCATTCTCATTCATAATCTATCACCACTGGCATCGTTTCCAGAATCATCTCCGTCAGTTTGCGCAATATGGGGAATAGGAACAAAGCTTTGAAACTACCAGCGAAAATGAGCAAATGCTTTATTTGCTTCTGCCATGCGATGGGTATCTTCCCGCTTTTTAATGGATGTGCCTTCTTTTTTAGCTGCAGCCATTAATTCGGTTGCCAGACGCTCAGCCATGGTATTTTCATTACGTTGACGTGAGAATCCGATAATCCATCGTATTGCCAGGGTTTGTTTCCGCTCCGGACTTACTTCTATCGGAACCTGATATGTTGCACCACCAACTCGCCTGGATTTTACTTCCAGCAATGGTTTAACATTTTCCAATGCCTTTTTAAAAACTTCCAAGCCATTCTCTTTGGTACGCTCTTCAATGATATCAATTGCGTTGTAAAAAGATGTTTCGGCTACACTTTTCTTGCCATCTGACATCAATCCGTTGATGAATTTTGTCACCACGATGCTTTTATACTTCGGGTCTGGCAAAACTTCCCGTGCGATAACTCGTTTTCTTCTTGGCATGACTACCTTATATTACTTTTTCTTTTTAGTCCCATATTTCGATCGGCCATTGGCACGACCCTGAACACCACTTGTATCCAACACACCACGAATGATGTGATAACGTACACCTGGTAAATCTTTAACACGGCCACCACGAATCAATACAATCGAGTGCTCTTGTAAATTGTGACCTTCACCCGGTATATAGGCAGTTACTTCAAATCCGTTTGTTAACCGGACACGAGCAACTTTACGTAACGCTGAGTTAGGCTTTTTTGGTGTCGTCGTGTAAACACGCGTGCACACCCCACGACGTTGAGGCGATCCCGTCAATGCAGGAGCCGATGTCTTATGCGTGACTTTCTTACGTCCATGCTGGACTAACTGATTCATCGTCGGCAATCTCGATCTCCTAATTTTTAAAATTTCTTAATATAATAATTCTTTTTTTAAAATTCAACAGTTTTTTTAAAATTAACAAATATTTAAATTTTTATGTCTGCGGCGTCGATTTCTTCAACTTCATCGATCGGTTGTTCATCCACAGAAGACGATTCTTCGTTACTATTATCAGGATAAACAACAATTTCTCTGAATTTCGATAAACCGGTGCCTGCTGGAATCAAGTTGCCCATAACGACGTTTTCTTTCAATCCATACAGGTTATCCATTTTGCCTTCAATGGATGCATCCGTTAAGACTCGTGTTGTTTCCTGGAACGATGCCGCCGAAATAAAGCTTTCCGTAGTTAACGATGCTTTTGTGATTCCAAGCAGAAGAGGCTGGAATGTAGCCGGTTGAGCTTGTCGACTGAGCGCTGGTTTTTTCTTCGATTTATTCAGCCGCTCATTTTCTTCTTCAAACTCTTCTTTATCAACTAATTCATTCACTTCCCAATCGGATTCTCCAGCATCCGTAATGACGACCTTGTTCCGGATTTCCATATTCTCTTCCTGGAAACGAAGCCGATCAATCTGATCTCCTGGCAAGTAAAGCGTATCGCCCGGATCATCAACTCGGACTTTCTGCAGCATTTGTCGTACAATCACTTCAATATGTTTATCATTAATGCGCACACCTTGTAACCGGTATACTTCCTGAATTTCGTTTACTAAGTACTCCTGGACCCGGTTAGCGCCCATGATATTGAGAATTTCGTGCGGTGTAATCGAGCCTTCACACAATTTCTGACCAGCTTCAATATAATCGCCATCATGGACCAGAATGTGCTTGCCATACGGAATTTGATACGATTTTTCTTCCTGGCCATCAAGTGATGTCACATTTATTTTTCGAACACCGCGTCGTAACTCACCAAATTTTACCTGACCATCGATTTCGGAAACAATTGCCGGTTCTTTCGGCTTACGAGCTTCAAATAGTTCAGCAACCCGGGGCAAACCACCGGTAATGTCACGTGTTTTTGAAATTTCACGCGGAATTTTAACCAGGGCATCGCCTGCAGCTACCTTATCCCCTTCCCTGACTTGTAACGAAGCACGGGTCGGTAAGATGTACTCCGCAATACTATTTCCATCATCATCGACGATCATAATTTGCGGACTCAGGTTTCTGTTGCGCGTTTCAATAATAACCAACTGGCGCATACCAGTCGCATCATCAGATTCTTCGCGATAGGTTATATTTTCCTGAATATCAACGAATTTGATCGTTCCGGTTTTGGCAGCAATGATACTGTCTGAATATGGATCCCATTGGAAAATCCGTTGTCCCTTGGTGACCATTTCTTCATCTTTTACCAACACAGTTGCGCCATAGGGAACAATGTGATTAATCAGTACGCGGTTATTTTCATCGATGATCTTAACTTTCCCGTTACGACCCACAGAAATGTGATATCCATCCACGTGTTCGATAAGCCGCAGATTTTCAAGTTTGATCTGGCCATCGTACTTGGCAATAACCTGAGATTGAGCAGCGATACGTGATGCTGTACCACCAATATGGAATGTACGAAGTGTTAATTGTGTTCCGGGTTCACCAATCGATTGTGCAGCCATAACACCAACAGCATCGCCGATGTTAACAACCTGACCAGTCGCCAGATTACGTCCGTAGCAGCTTGCACAAACACCGCGTTTGGCTTCACAGGTTAAAACTGAGCGAATCCGAACAGCTTCGATGCCTGAGTTGTAAATATCATCCGCCATCTGTTCGTCGATTAACGTTCCGGCTTCTACCAGTACGTCACCATCTTCATTAAATACATCTTCCGCTGCAACACGACCCAAAATACGGTCGCGCAATGGTTCGATTATTTCTTCACCTTCTTTTAGATCACCGATTCGGAGACCCAAAATTGTACCACAGTCAACTTCTGTAATAATAACATCCTGCGCAACGTCAACCAAACGACGGGTAAGATACCCGGCGTCTGCTGTTTTCAAAGCTGTATCCGCCAAACCTTTACGGGCACCATGTGTGGAAATAAAGTATTCCAACACAGTGAGACCTTCTTTAAAGTTTGAAATGATCGGGTTTTCAATAATTTCGCCCATTTCACCAGTCATTTTCTTCTGGGGTTTGGCCATCAGTCCGCGCATAGCAGCAAGCTGACGAATCTGTTCTTTCGAACCACGAGCGCCTGAATCAGCCATCATGTATACTGAATTGAATCCTTCGTCCGTCTTAGACAGACGATCAAACATTAATTCAGCAACATCACTGGTCGTATGCGTCCAGATATCGATAATTTTATTATATCGTTCACCATCAGTGATGATTCGGTTTTCATACTGATTCTGAATTTTTTCAACCTGAGAAAATGATTTTTCCAGATATTCATATTTTTCAGGAGGTGTTAATACATCATCAAAGCCAACGGTAACACCCGCTTTCATAGCATACTTGAATCCAAGTTGCTTAATTTTATCGAGAAAAATCGCTGTTGTATAATTGCCAAACTGATTATAAATTAACGCGATAATTTCTTCAGTTCGCTTTTTTGTCAACAACTCGTTGAAATATTCCATTCCTTCCGGAAGAATCTCATTAAAAATAATCCGGCCGGTTGTTGTATTATGAATTTTGCCATGTGTTCGCACTTTTATTCGTGCATGTAAATCAATAATTTCATTTTCATAGGCCAGGCGAACTTCAGCGGGGGAACTAAACATCATTCCCTCACCGCGTTGTCCGGATCGGGATTTGGTCAAATAATAGACGCCCAGAACAATATCCTGACTTGGGATAGCCAATGGTCTTCCATTCGCCGGAGACAGAATATTATTGCTTGAGAGCATTAATATCTGAGTTTCAATCTGCGAATAGAACGACAGTGGCACATGAACAGCCATTTGGTCACCATCGAAGTCTGCGTTGAACGCCGCGCAAACGAGCGGGTGAACCTGAATCGCTTTTCCTTCGATAAGTACAGGCTGGAACGCCTGAATACCCAGTCGATGCAACGTTGGTGCGCGGTTGAGCATTATGGGATGGTCTTGAATTATTTCTTCAAGAATATCCCACACTTCGTTCTCCCGCCGGTCAACCATCTTTTTAGCGCTTTTTACAGTTTTTACCAAATTCCGTTCGACTAATTTGCGTATGACAAACGGCTTAAACAATTCAAGCGCCATTTCCTTGGGTAATCCACACTCGTGCATATTCAATTCAGGGCCGACGACAATTACAGAACGACCGGAATAGTCAATACGTTTTCCGAGCAGGTTCTGACGGAAGCGTCCCTGTTTTCCCCGCAACATATCGGAGAGCGATTTTAGAGCACGGTTGCTGTCGCCGCGTACTGCCGCTGTTTTACGACCATTATCGAACAACGAATCGACTGCTTCCTGAAGCATCCGTTTTTCATTCCGAAGAATAACATCCGGCGCTTTAATTTCCAACAGTTTTTTAAGACGATTATTGCGAATGATAACCCGCCGATATAAATCGTTCAAATCTGAAGTTGCGAAACGGCCACCTTCCAGTGGTACAAGTGGACGCAATTCCGGCGGTATAACCGGAATTACCGACATAACCATCCATTCAGGCTTGTTTTCTTTGCGAAGCTGGCTTCGTTTGAACGCTTCAATCACTTTCAAGCGTTTCAGCGCTTCAGTCTTTCGCTGAATTGATGTGTCTACTTTAATCTGATGACGCAAATCTTTT
This sequence comes from Candidatus Zhuqueibacterota bacterium, assembly GCA_016931935.1. GTDB lineage: Bacteria > Zhuqueibacterota > Zhuqueibacteria > Thermofontimicrobiales > Thiofontviventaceae > Thiofontivivens. The sequence goes on from JAFGDW010000121.1 coordinate 6,857, forward strand.
GAAAGCTGATTAATATCGGTCTTTTTTAACAGTGTAAGAATTGCCTCGCCGCCAATCTGAACGACAAATTTATCTTCTTCTTTTTCAGTTTCCTGGACAACTTCCGGAAATTCACTGATAATACGGAAATACTCTTCCTCACTGATCAGTTCTTTTTCTTTCAGACCGCTTTTTCCAGGCTGAATGACGACGTATGATTCATAGTAGATAATTTTTTCTAACTCTTTAATACTCATCCCCAAGATATACCCAATCTTGGATGGGAGTGACTTCCAGTACCAAATGTGAATAACTGGTACTGCCAGCGTGATATGCCCCATACGCTCACGTCGCACGCTTTTCATTGTCACTTCAACCCCACAACGGTCACAGACGATTCCTTTATATCGAATACGTTTGTATTTGCCGCAGTGGCATTCCCAATCCCTGACCGGACCAAATATTTTTTCGCAAAACAAACCGTCTTTTTCCGGTTTGAACGAGCGATAATTAATGGTTTCCGGTTTCGTGACTTCCCCTCGTGATCGCTCCAGAATTTTATCCGGCGATGACAGATTAATGGAAATCGCTGTAAAATTGGTGTTGGTTGTTGACGTATCTTTGGACATAAAAGCCAAGTCAATACCTCTTTATTTTAATAGTTGATTCTAATCATTTAGTAATTCAACGTCCAGTCCCAATCCCTGCAACTCACGAATAAGCACGTTGAACGATTCGGGCAGCCCGGGTTCGGGTAAACTATCACCTTTAACAATGGCTTCGTATACCTTTGACCGTCCTTTCACATCGTCGGATTTTACGGTTAAAATTTCCTGCAATGTGTGGGCTGCTCCATAGGCTTCAAGCGCCCAGACTTCCATTTCTCCGAATCGTTGACCACCAAACTGCGCTTTTCCACCTAGCGGCTGCTGGGTAATCAATGAATACGGTCCGATGGATCGGGCATGAATTTTGTCTTCAACAAGGTGAGACAGTTTCATGATATATATATTGCCGACAGTCACCTCACGATCGAATTTTTCGCCGGTTCGTCCGTCGTAAAGAACTGCTTTGCCTGATTCGGGCAATCCTGCCTCGCGCATTTCGGCAAGGACTTCATCATATTCTGCGCCATCAAAAACTGATGTGGCATAGTATTTCCCTAATACGCCGGCTGCCCAACCAAGGCTTGTTTCCAAAATTTGTCCCAGGTTCATACGGGACGGTACCCCAAGTGGATTGAGCACGATATCGACCGGTGTTCCATCTTCCATATACGGCATGTCTTCTTCAGGAACAATCGTGGCAACAACACCTTTGTTGCCGTGTCGTCCAGCCATTTTGTCACCGACCATTAGCTTACGTTTTTTAGCCACGTACACTTTTGCCAGTTGAACGATGCCTGGAGGTAATTCATCACCGATGGTTATTTTAAACTTCCGCCGTTCGTACTCTTCATCAATATCAGCTACTTTTTTAAAATAACGATCGAAAATTTGTTCGATCAGTTTATCCTGTTCGGCATCTTCAATCAGTGGCTGGCTAACATCAACAGTATCGAAATCCATTTGTTCAAGAACATCGCGTTTTAATGTCACTTTTGCGCGAATAACAACCTTGCCGGATTCTGTATCGCGGATGCCCGCAGACACCTGATTTTCCAAAACCCGTGTCAGTTTTTCATTACGCATTTTCTTAACGCGTGCTTTTTCGTCAATCAGCCATTGCTCCAATTGATCAATCTGCTTCTTGTCCTGACGTTTGGATTTCGCATCACGTTTTTTACGCGAGAACAGTTTGGTGTCAATTACAATTCCTTTAAGTCCCGGAGGCGCTTTCAATGAGGCATCCTTTACATCTCCGGCTTTTTCTCCGAAGATCGCCTTCAACAGCTTTTCTTCCGGTGTAGGATCAGTTTCGCCCTTTGGTGTGACTTTTCCAACAAGAATATCTCCAGCCTTGACTTCTGCGCCAACACGGATAATTCCGTTCTCATCAAGATCTTTCGTGGTTTCTTCGGAAACATTGGGAATTTCTCGCGTCAGCTCTTCTTCCCCACGTTTTGTGTCCCGAACCTGTAACTCAAACTCTTCAATATGAATGGATGTATAAACATCATCCTTAACAACGCGTTCGGAAATAACTATCGCATCTTCAAAATTATAGCCGCGCCAGGGCATAAATGCCACAAGCACATTTCGCCCCAAAGCCAGATCGCCACGATGGGTGGCACATCCATCCGCGAGCACATCACCTTTTTTGACTACCTGTCCCGGTCGTACCAGAGCTTTTTGATTGATGGTTGTGTCCTGGTTGGTGCGCTGAAATTTTGTCAGCTTATATTCAACAAATTCTTCTTTATCAAAATCAAGCAGACTTTGTTTTTCATTTTTTGCTTTTAGATTTTCGGTAATTTTCACCCGAATTCTCGCCGCAGATACACGATCGACAACTCCATCAACGCTACTTAAAACCATAGCGCGGGAATCTCGTGCGACTTTCGATTCAATGCCGGTTCCGACAAGCGGCGCTTCCGGACACAGCAACGGCACGGACTGACGCTGCATGTTTGATCCCATCAACGCCCGGTTCGCATCATCATGTTCCAGGAACGGTATCAGTGCAGCGGCAGCCGACACAATTTGCGTCGGCGAAACATCCATGTAATCCACTTGACTTTTGTCGACCAATGGATAATCGGCTTTGAATCGAACCTGAACCCGGTCTTCACCAAAATTTCCATGCTCATCAATAGGTGTATTTGCCTGTGCAACCATCAACTCTTCTTCATCATCTGCAGATAGATATTCCAACTCTTCCGAAACATGGCCATCAATAACCTTACGATATGGTGTTTCAATAAAGCCGAAATGGTTAATTCGGGCAAATGTGGTCATGGATGAAATTAAACCGATATTGGGTCCTTCAGGTGTTTCAATCGGACAAAGACGCCCATAATGCGTATAGTGCACATCGCGTACTTCAAAACCCGCTCGTTCACGAGTCAGACCGCCGGGTCCTAATGCAGATAACCGTCGTTTGTGTGTCAATTCTGCCAAAGGATTTGTTTGATCCATAAACTGCGACAATTGACTCGTGCCGAAAAAGGTATTTAATACGGATAGAATCGTACGTGCATTTACTAAATCTTGCGGAGTTAACTTCTCGGAATCCCGTAAGTTCATGCGCTCTTTTATTGTACGAGCCATTCGGGAAAGACCGACACTCATTTGTGCTGCTAACTGTTCACCAACTGTTTTAATGCGACGATTCCCCAAATGGTCAATATCATCGGGTGCACGTCGACTGTTACGTAATTCCAACAGATAACGGATGATGACAACTATATCATCACTTGTGAGAACAGTGTTTTCGGGATCAACATCGAGATCTAATTTCTTGTTAAGCCGATGCCGGCCCACCTGTCCCAAATCGTATCGTTTTGGATTGAAGAACAATCGATCAACCAGGTTACGCGCAGTTTCCAAATCCGGCGCATCGCCCGATCGCAGTTGACGATAAATAAATTCCAACGCGTCTTTATCTGAACTTGCGGGGTCCCGCTTCAAGGTATTGCTGATAATATCGGGTCCTGAGGTTGAATCAAACCGAAGAATACGAATCGTTTTGAATCCGGCTTTTTTGATTTTCTCTACCTGTTCCTGTGAAATAACGCTGTCACGCTCGACTAAAACTTCTCCGGTTTCTTCATCAAATACATCAAACGCGCATAAACGGTCAATAACCTCTTCATCGTCAATTTTCTTTTCTTCGACCAGCTCGAACAGCGACAGGATATCTTCATCTGTTGAAAATCCGATTACTCGTAACAGTGTGGTTACTGGAAACTTTTTCCGGCGATCGATAAATACGTACATGATATCATTAATATCTGTCGTAAATTCTATCCATGAACCGCGCAACGGAATAATGCGTGCAGAAAACAGCTTATTCCCACTCGGGTGTTTCAATTCATCAAAAAACACACCTGGCGATCGATGCAACTGGCTGACAACAATACGCTCAGCTCCATTAATAATAAATGTGCCTCGTTGTGTCATCACCGGAATGTTACCCAAATATACTACCTGTTCGATTGTATCGACAAATCCTTCTTGCTCCTCGGCATCCGGGTCGCGCATGGATAAACGCAGTTTAGCCTTCAGTGGCACGGAAAACGTAACGCCACGATCCTGGCATTCATCGACATCATACTTCGGTTTATCCAATTGATACGACACGAATTCAAGGATAAAATTTTCCTTGCTGTCAACAATCGGGAAAATGCTGGTGAAGACAGATTGAAGTCCTTGATTTTTCCGCTCTTCCGGTTCAACATCGGCCTGCAGAAATTCTTCGAAGGACTTCAACTGAATATCCAGCAAATCGGGCAATTGGGCAACTCGTGCAATCTTTGAAAATGATTTGCGTTGTATTAGAGTATCGGTCATTAAAAGGTTAACTCCCTAGTCACGTTAACATCGGAATACTAAATTACTTAATCTCGACGGTTGCGCCTTGTTCTTCCAGTTTTGCCTTGATGGCTTCGGCTTCTTCTTTGGTGATGCCTTCTTTAACTGGTTTTGGAGCACCATCTACTAAATCTTTAGCTTCCTTTAAACCCAGTGCTGTAATGGCACGCACTTCTTTGATAACCTGAATTTTCTTTTCACCGGCAGCAGCCAGGATCACATCAAATTCTGTTTTTTCTTCAGCAGCTTCAGCAACCGGACCAGCGCCAGCAGCCATCATAGGAGCAGCGGCAACAGCTTGTGCTGAAACACCAAATTTATCTTCCAAAGCTTTGATCAGTTTGGCTAAATCCAATACCGTCAGTTTCTCGATCGATTCGATAATCGAATCAATTGTGCTATTTCCAGTTGCTTCTTTGGGAGCTTCCTTTGCAGCAACTTTCTCTTCTGCCTTGCTCTCCACTTTGTCAGCCATTGTAATCCTCCGTAATTATAAAAATCAACTTTATTGTTCTTTCAGTTTTTTAATTTCATTTAATGCGACCACTAACTGCTGTAACAAATTTTGCAGTGCAGTTACGAAACCGGTCAATGGTGCGGCAATTGTGCCAACCACTTGCCCCAATAACACTTCCCGGCCTGGCAATTTCGCCAAATCATCAATCTGGCTGCCTTCATAAACATCACCATCAAGATAGTAGGCTTTGAGTGTTGGTTTATCTTTCTTTTTTGAGAACTCAGTAATCACTTTTGCCGGAGCAATCGGATCGTTTAATCCAAGGGCAATTGCGGTTGGTCCCTGCAAATGTTTCAGTAGCTGGGAAATTCCGAGTTGCTCGACGGAAAGCCGGGCCAACGTATTTTTAACGATCGTATATTCGACCTCAGCTTCTCTTAACTGGGTACGCAGTGCACTGATCTCTTCTACATTCAAGCCGGTAAAGTCTGTTAAAAGGAGACTTTTGGCGACCTTCAGCCGCTCTGTTAAATCAGCAACAATCTGTTCTTTATCAGGCCTTGCCATGGTTAACCATTCCTTTTCCTTATTTAACTTCATCCATAAGGGCATTGCGGTCGATGCGAATTCCTGGCCCCATGGTACTCGAAATCGTGGCGCTTCGAATGTATTGTCCCTTGGCGGTGACTGGTTTCACCCGAATAATAGTCTCCACGAATGCTTTAATATTTTCTTTTATTTTCTGCTCGTCAAACGATAGTTTCCCCACTCCAACATGCACAATACCGGTTCGTTCAACTCTGAATTCGATTTTACCGGCTTTTACTTCCTGGACGGCTTTGGCAACATCAAATGTTACGGTTCCGCTTTTCGGATTAGGCATCATACCCCGCGGACCCAAAATTTTACCAAATTTACCAACCGAACTCATCACATCAGGGGTGGCAATTATCACATCACACTCTAACCACCCTTCCTGTATTTTTTGCAGATAATCTTCCAGTCCAACGTAATCGGCGCCAGCATCTTTGGCTTCTTTCTGTTTGGCATCACTTGCCAAGACCAGTACGCGGACTTGCTTTCCGGTTCCATGAGGCAACGATACGGCTCCACGAATCATCTGATCAGCACGACGCGGATCGACACCCAGTCGAATAGCGACGTCTACTGTTTCGTCGAATTTGGCCGATTTTGCCTTTTTTAGAATCGAAATTCCCTCGCTTAAAGTATATTCAGTACCTTTTTCAAGCAAGGCAATATTTTCTGTATGTCTTCTACTATGCTTCATCTCGACTCCACGTTCAATCGTGCTTTAATCTGTAACCGTAACGCCCATGCTGCGCGCAGTACCTTCAATCATCCGCATCGCGCTTTCGACGTTAAAAGCATTCAAATCTTGCATCTTTTGTTCGGCAATTTCTTTCACCTGCTGCCGGGTTACAGTCCCCACTTTATTGCGATTTGGCTCACCCGATCCTTTTTTCAGGCCGGCTGCTATTTTCAGCAATACTGCGGCAGGCGGTGTTTTTGTAATAAATGAAAATGTTCGATCAGCGTAGACGGTTATTACAACAGGAATGATTAAGCCTTGTTTGTCTTGTGTCTTCGCGTTAAACGCCTTACAGAACTCCATGATATTTACACCATGTTGTCCCAGTGCAGGTCCGACAGGAGGTGACGGCGTTGCAGCACCTGCTGAAATCTGCAATTTAATTGAGCCTACGATTTTTTTTGCCATGGATATAACCTATTCACTCTATTTTTCAATTTCCACTTGTAAAAAGTCCAATTCCACAGGAGTGGCACGTCCAAAAATACTGACCATTACTTTTAATTTATTTTTTTCGCGATTCACTTCTTTAACGAATCCCGTAAAATCTGTAAATGGACCATCTTTTACTTTGATCGGATCACCCACATGAAACGGGACATCCAACATCTCACGTTTTTTAGATTCATCCACACGTCCCAAAATTCGGGCAACTTCTTCTTCTCGAAGCGCTTGAGGTTGATTTTTGGGGCCTACGAAATTCGTGACCCCCGGTGTTGAGGTGATCGTATGAAGAACATCGTTATCCAACTCCGCTTCAATCAGCATATAGCCGGGGAAAAAGGTTTTATTCTTTACCTTTTTCTTTCCATCACGCATTTCCGTCACTTCTTCGGACGGAATAAGGATACTGGCTACCTTGTCAGTGAGTCCCTGAGTGGTAATCTCGTTTTCCAAATACGTTTTAATTTTCTTTTCATGTCCTGATAGAACATGAATCACGTACCATTTCATTTTTCCTTCAGACACCGTAACACAGCCCCAATTAGTAAATGATATTTAATAGAACTTGCAGAATTTTATCCACTCCAAAAATATAGATCGACAGTATCAGGGTGATGACGATTACAACAGTCGTTGTCCCTTTGAGTTCTTCCCTGGATGGCCAGCTAACCTTAGCCATTTCCTGTCTTACTTCCTGTAAAAACTTGCTTGCCTTTTTAAACATACGTTAACCATATCCTTATTAAGGTTAAGAAAACAGGCCAGGAGGGATTCGAACCCCCAACACCCGGTTTTGGAGACCGGTGCTCTAGCCGTTAGAGCTACTGGCCTGTTTAACACGTTATCGAGTTTCTTTATGAACAGTATGTTTATTACAGAACCGGCAATATTTTTTGAATTCAACACGGCCGGAATGTTTACGTTTATTTTTCGTTGTGGAGTAATTCCGTCGCTTGCAATCGGTACACTCTAATGTTACCAAGTCTCTCATGACAAACCTCTATTCAATAATTCCGGTGACCACGCCAGCACCGACAGTTCGTCCACCTTCACGAATGGCGAAGCGAAGTCCTTCTTCCATTGCGATC
>JAFGDW010000122.1 GCA_016931935.1 Candidatus Zhuqueibacterota bacterium
AAAAGGCGCATTTTCATGATTTATAACTGTAAATTTCCAGATTGTGTTTAAATGAACACTACAGTAAAAATAAGAATAGCATAACCACGAACGCGCATTAACCCATCCCCTAGCCCCTTCCCTTCGTAAGGGAAGGGGAGAAAAACCTTTCCCAGTGTCCAGTAAAAAATGTGGGTAAGGATCAGCTCAATATTCGATGGTTTGTAGATGCAAGTCATGAATTGCATCTACAAATTCCCTTAATTATTAAATGGATACAAAATTTTCGCTTTTCAAATTGACGGATTTGATTACGGCAGATTGGAACAAGGACGAATAAATATTTCCTATTAGGGCGGAGAGAAGCTCGCAGTAAGTTCGTGCTACGTAATTACAAAGTACGTAGCACGTTTACACAAAACACATTATTTTGTTCGGCGGACGACAATTTTGTACTGATCAAGCATGCGGTAAATCGTCATGCGATGCACATGAGCAAATTGAGCGACTTTTGAAATATTACCGTTATATTTTCGAAGCCAGTACTTCAAATAGCGTTTTTCAAATACAGCATTCCATTCTTTTTTGGCCTCTTTCAATGGCAAGTCCAATGTTTGATTTATTGAATTCTGCCCTTGATTATTTAAATGAGAAGGTAGATCATCCAGGGTGACAACTGATTTATCTGAAAAATCTCGCCATGATTTTATCATTTGTACGAGTTCATGAACATTTTCAGGCCAATCATAGTGTTGGAACAGTTTGATGACTTCACCATCAATTTCAATCTTATGTGAATTACCGTCCATCGATGGGTGCAAAAGATAGTTGATAAGTAACGGAATATCTTCCGTTCGCTCGCGCAAGGCTGGCACATCAATTTGCGTTTGATTGAATGAGACTCCAAACGATGAACAGGCAGCTTCGACTGCTTGCAAATTAGTGCTACTTGTTCGGGATGTGGCAATGAGTCGCATCGCGTCACCGTTCTGGCTTTCCCGGATGATCATTAATTGCTTCAGAAACAAGCGCAATGCAATTGGATCCCACTCATCAATATAGGTTATTAACACGGTACCATAGATTGCCTGTGGCGCGACCCAGTCAAAAAAATGTGACGCGCCGTATTGATCTGTATCCACCGTTGATTGAATCGATCGCCCGTCGATGTAAACCAACGGGTGCAAAGCATGGCCGCTATGTGCGTGAATCCAACGAGCAAGGTATTGTTTTCCGGTTCCTGCTTCACCGGTGATAAGCACGTTGCCACTTGATTTAGCGGCATGTTTTGCTTGCTGGATAACCACCTGCATTGCCGGTGTCATTCCGATAAGCTTTAAGTCCCGATCATATGACTCCATGTGAATCCCAATCTGGTGGCGGGGTGTAGCAGTCGGCTGAAATTGTTTCTGATTCCAGATCACATTTCGGATCAGAGTCACCAATTCATTAAAACCAAATGGCTTTTGAATGATGAAGTGAATGTTTACTTCTGCCAATTTTGCGCGGTCAATCACAGCTTCATCGAGCACAGTCAACATGATAATTGGGATGTTACGATATGTGGAAAATACTGGATCGGTCTGGATAATCCAACTGATATCGTATCCACTCATATCGGGCATCATGTATTCCAGAATAATTACATCAACTTGCTCGCGTTGCAGAATTTCCAGTCCCTGCTGACAATTAAATGCCGAACGCATATGAAAACCGGCAGCGTTCAGGTGATGATGGCTAATCGTATGCATACTCTGGTCATCATCAATCAGCAAAATCGTCAATTCATTGTTCATAAAAGCCTCATTCGCCAGAATGCAAGATTGCTAATTAACGACAGACTTTAGACAAAATAAATGCCAAACGCGGAATCCAAACAATCATACAGCATTACTTTATATTACGACTTTAAAATTTTGGATAAAATGTTCCCATGTGAGACAATTTCTATTACAATAAACGTCGTTGAAGTTGTTTTTAAAATATTGTTTTGCTAATTCCAAATCCAAAAAATGATAGGCAATTTATTAAATTGTCCTTTTCATTTTCCCTTTAGTAAGAGTTCTTTTCTGTGGGCTACGACTTATAGGGCGAAAATTTTAAAATTTTAATTCGGAATCACAACATTCAGTCTAATAAATAAATGATTTTATTTCTACTTTGTCACATAAAAAAAATCTTTTAGAGTATTAAGAAAATAGCAGGATAGATGCTTATATTTTAACGCCGAGCTCGCAAAGTACGCAGAGAAAAAAATAATAGTCATTCTCTGCGGAACTCTGCATTCTCTGCGTTAGTATTTTATCTACAAAAAATTTCAGGCTTTATTGATCAAGTGCATATTTTATGAATATTGAATTACAATTTAAGCAATTAAAATTTTAAGAAGTTAATAATCTGACAAAGTCGAATTATTATCGCTCTCCAAATTAATAAAAATGATTATGTACATATTTCAGCTATAATGGTCGGCTCGGCTTGAATGCACGCTGTAAGAAGACGATCAAAGATTTTGTCCAAAG
>JAFGDW010000123.1 GCA_016931935.1 Candidatus Zhuqueibacterota bacterium
AACGTCTCTGCTAAAGGGATGCGGCCTAAATAATGATTGAACTAACCCGCGCAAAAAACGCGCGGGAAGCTCATCATCGCTTTAGAAGCTGTTCAACCTGTCAAATTAACAAAGCTTGATGAATGGATTCAACGGGGTGAAAACGGACATTATGTTGTAAAACGACTCAAAAACAGAGATAATATTTTGACCCCAGAAATCGCCAGAAAATTAAAACTTTACGGTATGCGTTTTCTGGGAATGAATTATGATAATTATTTTGAATGGTCTGGCGAAAAACTCTACTGTTCGGAACTTGTCTGGAAAATCTATAAAAACATGCTCAATATAGAACTCGGGAAATTGGAACTTTTAAGCGATTTTAATATTAAACATCCTGTTGTCCGGGAAAAACTCAAAGAACGATTTGGCGATGATATTCCTGTAAATGAACAGGTCATTTCACCAGTAGCGATCTTTAATTCTGAACAACTTGATACAGTTTTTAGGAATTAAAGTAAATAATACATGTGTGTATTTTTTAATTCAGTTTTTTTTGTAATCCAAAACATCTATTTAAGAATAACTGAATGCGGGGAGGTCGTTATGAAATCAACATATTTTTTTTGCATACTATTTCTTTTATTGTCAAGCAGTGTCACTTTTGTTTATTCTCAGGAACCAATCGTATTTAGCGCGTCGGATATTCCCAACGATACATCCATTACCTGGACACAAAAGCTGTATAAGGGAGAATCCATTTCCGTCGATTTGGGAAGTGCCGGCGAAAATCAAGTATGGGATTTCACCGGTTATGATTTACCGATTACAGAACACTGGGAAGCGCTTGCATTAAATGAAGCGCCTTATGGTGACCGTTATCCGAATGTTAGCATCGTTTTCAAAGTTACTACAGAAGGTCAGGATACGGTGGTTTACAATTATCTCAAGCTAACAGACACCCAATACTTTGAGATGGGACAGGTTAAACGAGTTGGCTCGAAAGATACACAGGTAGCCACTCCCGCGGATGTTCAGGCGAAAGTTACGTTTCCGGTAACCTACGGCACACAAGGCTGGATGACGGTTTCCAGATGGGCGGCGAGTGTTGAATTCGGCGGTTTTCCCATTAACGCGACGTTAGTTGATACTGCCATTCATACGATCGATGCCTGGGGAACGGTAAAAACTCCTCTGGGTGATCTCCCCTGCCTTCGTGTTAAACAGATTCATCGCAGCCAGGCTGATCTTGGTGTTCCCGGATTTGAAATCCCCATCGATAATGATATAATCTATTCGTGGATATCACCTGGTTTCGGTTTTGTCGTCGATGTGTACAGCCAGCAGATGGAAGTAAACGAAAATTTCACAGAAGCGCGTCAAATATCGGTAATGTCCAGCTTTAACGGTATCACAAATTCCGTTGCTATGTTGGAACAGCCGTTACGGATTCACCAATTTGATCTGGAACAGAATTATCCGAATCCGTTTAATCCCAGCACCAAAATTGCCTATGAGTTACATAAACAAACACTGGTTATTCTACGGATTTTCAATCAAACCGGGCAATTGGTGGAAACGCTGGTTTCAGAATATCAACAACCCGGCAGGTATGCCGTAGATTGGAACGCTGCCAACTTGCCATCGGGACATTATTATTACCAACTGGAAACGCTTTCGCAACGAATGACCCGACAGGCTATTTTGATTAAGTAGCGCTTTCTATGCCGATTTATACTATGCACGGTCATAAAATGAACTTTATACTTAGACATTTTGTTGCCTGAGCTGTCCCAGCGAAGCCGGGCAACATGTCCGCCACGCTTTGTTGGCTTCGACACCGTTCGTGCCGCAAACAGCGGCGATACGGCAAGCTCAGCCAACGTTCAAAATAGCTTTTTAACAAATGTTCAAATTATTCCCGTTTTGAGTATAACGACATAGTCAAAGCAAAATCAGGCAAAAATTCTGCCACTGTTAGTGATGAAGTTATTTTTTCGTCACACATTTTTAGCTTGACTTATTCACAAATAATTATTAAATTGGTCGATATTTGTGCAGACCTGGAGCAGAGCAGCATGATTATTCAATTAACAAAATTGCACGAAGGCTCCAATTTAGTTCCGTACGAACATACAACAGCAACGTTAGAATTAGAGTCGCTGGATGGATTTGATGGTGTAGCCTTTCCGCATACTATTGAAATCCGCACTGACATCCAAAAAGTGAATCATCAGTACTTTGTCAATGTCAACATAATAACAACAGCGCAGATGATTTGTGATCGTTGTCTGGAAACGTTCGATAAGTCGATCAATGAAAAATTTCGACTTATTTATGCCGTTGAAACATTTCCGATAGATCCAAACGAGACTGAAGGAGAATTTCGTACACTCGATACAGATGCTATTAATATAGATATTACTGCAGATATTCGTGAAGCATTGTTGCTCATGATTCCAATGAAAACGCTTTGCTCGGAAGAATGCAGAGGACTTTGTCCACAATGCGGAACCAATTTGAACAAAGAGGGATGTAACTGTTCAAATGATCAGATCGACCCTCGGTGGGAAGCCTTAAGCAAATTAAAATCGTCCCTGTCGTAACCCGGCGGGACTTGTTTATATAATAAACGGCTTACATCAATATTAATCCGCTCATATTGGAATCCAGAAGTTAATCTCCGGTATGAGCGAATTTCGTTTAATTAGTAGAGAGGTAATTATGGCCTTACCAAAACGACGACATTCAAACTCACGTACAGCTAAACGTCGCACACACTGGAAGCTGGATGCACCTAGCGTCGGGCATTGCCCGAATTGCGATCAACCCAAAATGCCACATCGCGCATGTCCGAATTGTGGATACTATAAAGATCGCATGGTATTTATTCCCAAGGAGAGTTAAAGGGATCGCATGAAGATTGCAGTTGATGCTATGGGTGGCGATAAAGCACCTAGAGCTATAGTGAATGGTGCAATCGCTGCTGCACGTCAAGCTCAAAAACGATATTCGGTTGTTCTTGTTGGAGACGAAACTATTATTCAACAAGAACTTTCTCATCACAAGGGCTGGAACGATTTACCGATTGAAATTAAGCATGCGTCCCAACAAGTGACAATGCATGATTCGCCCAGTGTTGCGCTAAAGCAAAAGAAAGATTCATCCATTGCCGTAGCAATGAGAATGCACAAAGCCGGAGAAGTTAACGCGATTGTCAGTGCGGGGCACACGGGCGCTGTTCTGGCATCTGCGTTGGTTGATTTACGCAAAATTCCCGGCGTTATTAGACCGACTATCGGTTCGTTTATCCCCAACGGCCGCGATGTCACGCTACTTATGGATGCAGGCACAAATGTTGATTGCAAACCGGTCCATTTGCTGCAATTCGGCTTAATGGGAAGTATTTTCTTCAAACGAATGATTGGCCGGCAAGCCCCGGTTATTGGATTGTTGAGTATCGGAGAAGAAAAAACCAAGGGGAATGAGCTGGTTCTGCGAACGCACGAACTGCTCGAGCAAAGTAAATTGAATTTTATTGGTAATGTTGAAGGTGGCGATATTCTCAAAGGGAAAGTAGACATTGTGGTATGTGATGGTTTTGTCGGCAACATAATTCTGAAATTTGCCGAATCATTCAACCGCGTCTACTCCACCAATTTAAAGAAGAATATCGGAACGCATCTCATTTACAAACTAGGTGCATTGATGTTGAAGCCGGCATTCACGAAACTCAAACAAACGTTTGATTATGCTGAATACGGCGGTGTGCCTCTGCTCGGTGTAAATGGCGTCGCGATTATCTGCCACGGTAGTTCTCCCGGCAAAGCCATTATGAATGCCATTTTTGAGGCGGAAAAAATCATTAATACGGATGTAAATCGATACATTGCCGAAGAACTAAAAACATTTAGCGAGGAAAAATTTGACGTATCAGTATAAATCGATGATTACCGGACTGGCATTTTCTGTTCCCAAAAAGAAAATGACCAACGCTGATTTTGAAAAAATCGTCGACACAACCGATGAATGGATCACCGAACGCACCGGTATGAAAGTGCGCTATATCGGTGAAGAAGGACAAGTAACTTCGGATATCTGCACGGAAGCAGCTCAAAAGGCAATCGCCGAAGCCGGTATTTCACCGCTGGATATTGACATTATTATACTGGGGACGATCACCGGTGATGTGGGATTCCCTGCGACAGCGTGTTTTGTACAAGATAAACTCGGCGCTGAAAACGCTGCCGCATTTGATATCAGCGCTGCGTGTTCCGGCTTTCTTTACGGACTGACAATTGCCGATGCCTTTATATCAACTGGAATGTATAAAAATATTCTGGTAATGGGCGGTGAAATGCTTTCACGGATAATCGATTACACCGACCGTCGCACCTGTGTACTATTTGGTGACGGTGCCGGCGCTGCTATCGTTCAACCTTCCGATGGAAATCGTGGAATTATCAAGTCTATTATTCGCAGCGATGGCCGGTTAGCCGAACTGCTCATTCGTCCGGGATGTGGTAGCAAGTATCCCGCATCTCAGGAAATGATCGACAAAAAACTTCACTTCCTGCAAATGGCCGGACAGGAAGTTTTTAAAGCAGCTGTTAAATCAATGGGCGATGTCGCTGTCGATATTTTAGAACAAACTCAACTTACTTCTGAAGAACTTGCACTACTGGTTCCCCACCAGGCCAATCATCGCATTATATCCGCACTTGCCAAACGAATCAAAATGCCAATGGAAAAAGTTTTTATTAATGTCGAACGCTACGGCAACACGTCCGCCGCGACAATTCCCATTGCCATGACCGAAGCACGTGATGAAGGCAAGTTGAAACGCGATGATTATTGCCTGCTTGTCAGTTTTGGTGGAGGCTTTACAGTTGGCGCTGTTTTATTGAAGTATTAGTTAATTATTTGCCAGACTTTCAGGAACCTTAGCGAATAATCGCTGTAAATAAAATCGTATCAGTATCTGAAATAGTATTGTTCAAAAACATTGAATTATTTCTTATTGAAAAAAACAACCCCATGGTAAGATTAATGCCAGGGTTGTTCAGAAAATAATTCAGGTTAATGCTTATGAAAAAACTCATTGCCATCTTATCGCTGGCAATTATACAATCGGGATATGCCGGAGAAAAGGTTAACTTTTTTATTCCGGCAACGAAGATGTTGTGGGGGATTAAACATTTTGCAGTCGCCGATTTCAGGCAAGGTGACTCCGTCAATACATATATTCCGCAACTGGTGAAAACCGCGTTGAAGCAGCACGATTTTTATCATGTTGTCGATTCTGCCAGTGTGAATGCAATCCTTACGGATACAACATATACGCGCGCCGATCTGATGGGCACAGATTCAATTCATGCAATATGCCGACTACTGAATGTCGATGCTATTATTCAGGGCAGCGTAAGCGAATATGAAATGTTACCCGACTCAAGCGGCGAGGAAGAAATTAATCGCGAAGTGTGGACGGGTGAATACGAACGTGATGAAAATGACAAAATTATTGAAGAATTAGTGGGCGGTGTTTCATCACGTAAAAAAAAGTTCATTCAAAAACTAGTAAAACTACCCTACCTAATTCATCGGGCTGTTGTAACAGTCAACTTTTCCATTGTTGATGGTGAAACCGGTTTGGTTGTCGATTCGGACAGCGTGACACAACGTTATGATACCGGAAAAATATATGGGGACGAATTCAGGGAAATTCCGCCACCGGACGAAATCATTCATGGATTGTGCGTGGATGTCGTTGATTTTTGGATTACCCGGATTTCGCCTAATTTTAAAACCGTGAGACGCGACATTGAATCGGGCACGGATTTACTAAATGCCGGGAAAGCCTACGCTGAAAGCGGTTTCTGGGATGATGCCATAAAAGTATGGCAAAGTGAAATTGAAGAATCTCCCAATAATCCCAGTGCCTACTATAATTTGGGACTGGCGTATGAAGCATTGGCGGAATTTAAAACTGCCGAATCCTACTACAAAAAAGCTGTTCTGTTAAAACAGGAACGTCGATACCAAAAAGCATTGGATCGGTTACAGGAAGAATGGGCAGAGCGGAACCGGAATTTAACAGAGGATCATAATCGTGAGTAAAATTGCGTTTATATATCCCGGCCAGGCTTCTCAGTATGTCGGCATGGGAAAAGATTTATACGAAAATTTTGAAATTGCAAAGTCATTATACAATCAAGCCAACGATATCTTGGGATTTTCCATCACCGACGTATCGTTTAACGGCCCCGAAGATGCACTAAAACAAACAAAAGTAACGCAACCGGCAATTTTTGTTCACAGCATCATTGTGAATCACCTGCTGGTAGAAAAAGGCATACAACCCCAGGCAGTTGGCGGTCACAGTCTGGGCGAATACTCTGCACTGGTTGCTGCCGGGGCAATCGATTTTGAGGCCGCGTTGAAATTGGTGCAACGTCGCGGAGAGCTAATGCAGGAAGCCGGGGAAATCAGTCCCGGTACGATGGCAGCAATTGTAGGACTTGATGCAGATGCAGTTGATGCAGTGTGCGCTGAAGCGCTGGCTACAGGGATCGTTCAGCCAGCGAATTACAACTCATCACAGCAGATTGCAATTTCCGGATCAGTCGCCGGCGTTGAAAAAGCCATGGAATTGGCATCTGCCAAAGGCGCAAAACGCGTGATACCGCTGGTCGTAAGTGGCGCGTTCCATTCACCATTAATGAAACACGCGCAAACGGGTCTCAAATCTCAGCTTGATGCGACACAGGTAGAAAAAGCAAATATTCCGGTTTACACCAATGTGAAAGCATTGCCAGAAACCTCACCCGACGAAATTAAATCGCTTCTGTTTCAACAGCTTACTGCGCCAGTACGCTGGACAGAACTGATCGTCAACATGATCAGCGATGGTGTAACACATTTTTATGAAGTTGGGCCGGGCAATGTACTAACAGGACTTATCAAGCGTATCGACCGTAATGTTCCATGCACGCCAATTGGCACCGTGGAGCAAATCAACAATTAGTACTGCGACTCGACAGGGAGGAAAAATGATTCAATTAACCGACAAAGTCGCAATCGTTACCGGAGGCGCCAGAGGCATCGGTAAATCGATCGCCTTAAAACTGGCGCAAGCCGGCGCCAACATTGTGATTTGTGATGTTCTCGATAATATGACTGAAGCAGTTTCCGAGATCGAAACATTGGGCCGCAAGGCATTAGCTGTGAAGGCAGACATCACCAACGCCGAGGATGTTCAAGCTGTAATGGAAAAAACGCTGGCGACATTTTCACGCATCGATATACTTGTGAACAATGCCGGCATTACCCGCGACAATCTGTTAATACGTATGAGCGAAGATGAATGGGATGCCGTTATCCGCGTTAATCTTAAAGGCACGTTTATTTGCCTGAAAGCCGCTGCCAAAATTATGATGAAACAGCGGGCTGGCACAATCATCAATATATCGTCAGTCGTTGGTGTAATGGGAAATGCCGGTCAGGCTAATTATTCGGCATCCAAAGGTGGCGTTATCAGTTTGACGAAATCGGCTGCAAAAGAACTAGCAGGTCGGGGAGTAACCGTAAATGCAGTAGCGCCTGGATATATTCAAACCGAAATGACCAACCACCTGCCTGAAAAAGCTAAAGAAACATTTATGTCGGTTGTTCCGCTAAAACGGCCGGGCACTGCCGATGATGTCGCCAATGCCGTGCTATTTCTTAGTTCAGATCTGGCAAGCTACACTACCGGCCAGGTGCTGCATGTAGACGGCGGCATGATAATGTAAAAAGTAAAAAGAATAGTTAGTACGATAAAAATTCAAGAATTTATTCATTAAAACTTACTCGTAAATTAGGAGGTTAGACGAATGGCTTTAGAACAAAAAGTAAGAGAAATCGTCGTCGATCAACTGGGTGTTGATGAAAATGAAGTCGTCGATGATGCACATTTTATTGAAGATTTGGGCGCAGACTCTCTGGACACCGTTGAACTTGTGATGGCGTTCGAAGAAGAGTTCGGCATCGAAATTCCCGATGAAGATGCAGAAAAAATCACCACCGTCGGCACAGCGATTAGCTATCTGAAAGATAAAGTGGACGAATAAGCCGATCACTATAAAATTCAACAATGTAAGTTAAAACATACATACGCCGGATCAGCCAAAGTGCGAATTCCGGCGTATCTATACTCAAAACGGTCACTAATTGAACATTCAATTTTATGCAATTATGGAGTGAAGTGACTGTGTCACTTCAAACAGCGACGCAGT
>JAFGDW010000124.1 GCA_016931935.1 Candidatus Zhuqueibacterota bacterium
CGTCTCTGCTAAAGGGATGCGGCCTAAATAATGATTGAACTAACCCGCGCAAAAAACGCGCGGGAAGCTCATCATCGCTTTATAGGTCTAATTACTCAGCATGTTATTTAATATTAGCCACTGATATACACGGATGAGACACGAATAGTAATTATAGCAAAATGAGAACCCGTGCAAAATCCGTGTCCATCCGTAACTCAAAAACAAGCTCTGTTCATCTATAATAAATGCTATCTAATTCGTATCTGAATTAGAACAAAACCTTTTTATCTTGCAATTGTCATGCTTTCTATGATTAACTTTCCGTTTTAAAGTTGTTTCCCGTTAAAACAATTCCTTCTTGACAATCGCTTTAAATATTGGTATTATTAGAACACAGGCTTACAAAAAACGTAACGATTCAGGCAATTTATGGATTTAATCGTCGACTGAGCTTGCCGAAGCCGACAAATAAACAATATTGCCTTCGACAAGCTCAGGCAACGATTGCATGAATGGTCACCAAAAAACAAACCGAATTATCCAACCATGAATCGCGAACTCAAAACAGGAGCGATACATGAAAACATTTATCATTTCATTCTCGCTTTTACTCCTTTTTATCAGCCCATTTCATCATTGTGATGCTCAGGAGAAACAACTCTCACCACTCGATGAACTTCCCCCTTACATCACCCGATTGACAACATTCGGCCAGCGCGCGGATTGGTCCCATGACGGTCAACGGGTTCTATTTATCGAAAAAACATTTGGGGATGTTTATGAAGTTGATGTGAAGACAAAAGCATTGCGCCCAATGACACATCACTATTTTCATGAAGGCTACACCCGAGCGCTTTATTTAAACAATGGCGATATTCTGCTGTCTGGCGCTCGTTCTTTTAACGCCGACGATCCCTGGCCCAGCCGCAGTGAAAAAAATGCCGAGTTATGGGTCTTGAAATCCGATCTTTCGGCCAAACCTGTCTCACTTGGAGAGAAATGCTCCGAAGGCCCGGCTGTATCCCGCACACAAATGCGGATTGCCTGGACACAGACCAACAAAATCTATCTCGCCAGCATCGAATATGTCGACGGCGCTCCCACGCTTACTCATAAACAACTCGTCCTGGATGCAAAAAATTTGGATTTCAAATGTAATTTGGAAACACAAAATTTTCGACCACCGGATGAAAACGGAATTATTTTCAGCGCCTACGATTATCGCGGTGGCGAAGTCATGGGAGTAAATATTGAGACAGGCAAAGTTGTCGATTATTCGAATGCGGACAATCAATACGACGAACCCGAAGGAATATTTCCGGATGGTCAGTATACACTGGCCGAGTCCGACCGCCACGTATCTCACGGCCTGGAATTTAAAGGAATTCAGTACATCGATATTCATAAATTGAAGCTGGATGGTTCAGGTCAATATGAACGGATCACCCATTTTAATGATTATCCGGGTTGGAAAGCAACCAATCCCGTTGTGAGTGATGATGATCGTTTTATGGCGTTTCAGTATGCCAAATATGGTGATCCCGCCGGTGTCGGTCGCGGAATTTTAATTTTGGATTTTGAAAAATTAGCAGAGGCTAACTCCAAATAGCTTTTTGTTGATTGCGAAACAAACGATTGTATCCCTTCAAAAAAGTAGGGGAAACTTAACATTGTCATTCATGCTTCGACGGAGTATGACCCTGAGACTGATGAAGGACTCAGCATCAAACGACGCTGGCAATTCACACTGAGCCCTTAATCTACTTCAGGATATAATCCGTCGAAGTGTGAAAGTAGGCAATCGTGATAATTATTGAGCAGATACAAACGATTTAATTCAAGGATAAAAAAAATTACCGCTTAACTTCAGAAAAAATGTAAAAAGCCAATTCAACCACTGAAAATAAATCACCTTCTCGACCAGAAAGGAGATAGCATGAACATCAAGCGACTGGTCATTTATGTAAGCGTTGCCATCATCGCTGTTGGGTGTGATAAATCTCATCAATCTGAAGTAGCATCACCCATCCGCTATTCAGCATCGTATAAAGCACCGGTTTTTATAGATCCGGCACGAATCGACAGAATTAAAAACGTTTTACCCGAAATCCAAAAGATATTTGAATCCTTTGCGACGCAACATCATTATCCGGGATTGGTTTATGGCCTGGTCGCGGATGATACGTTGTTGTTTTCCGGAGGCGTCGGTACAATTAATGTTGCGAGTCAATTTCCTGTAACATCTAAATCACTGTTTCGAATTGCATCCATGACCAAAAGCTTTACCGCGATGGCGATCATGAAACTACGCGACGATGGAAAAATTAATTTTCTGAAACCGGCTGCCACTTATGTTCCTGAACTTGACAATCTCACCTATCTCACATCAGACGCATCGCCAATCACAATCCAAAATCTGCTCACCATGACCGCCGGTTTCCCGGAAGACAATCCCTGGGGCGATCGATTGCTTGATATAACGGATGATAGCTTAATGACGTTGATTCGAAACGGGATTCCATTTTCAAGCCTGCCTTCACAGCAATTTGAATATAGCAATTTCAGTTACGGCATTCTTGGGCATATCATTTCAACCGTATCGGGCATGCCGTTCGAGCAGTACATTACCCAAAATATTCTAGAACCATTGGGCATGGTCCATACATTTTGGGACTTTTCGCAAGTTCCCGATAGCCTGTTGGCGCTTGGTTACAATTGGCTCAATAATGAATGGATGCCTGAACCAATGCTTCACGATGGGGCATTCGGCGCAATGGGTGGACTCATCACATCGATTGAAGATTTCAGCAAATATGTTACATTTCTGATGTCGGCCTGGCCGCCACACTCTGGCCCGGAAACCGGCCCCGTAAAAAGAAGTACACTGCGGGAAATGATGCAACCACGATTTCCCAGGTTATCTCCTACGAGTCACGATATCGATGGCACGCCCTGCCCGGTGGTTTACAGTTATGGGTATGGCCTGGGCATTGCTCAACGCTGCAACGGGGATATGTGGATATCCCACAGCGGCTCACTCCCCGGATTTGCCAGTCATTATGTGTTTCTACCCGATTATGGAATTGGTATCATGTCGTTCTGCAATCGGACACGTGAATCCCCCCGAAACGCCAACTACGCCGCTCTTGATGTTTTATATAAATCAGCAGGAATAACACCGCGATCCATGCCTGTCTCCGACATACTGGCAGAACGAAAAGAACAAATCGTTCAGCTCATTCGGAAATGGGACCCGGAACATAAACACACGTTTCTGGCAGACAATTTTTACCTGGATAAATCATGGGACGAACGCGTGAAAGAAGTCAATCAAGTTATGTCCACTATTGGTGAGATAACTTCTATTGGTCCGCTTATCTCGGAAAATCAACTCCGGGGCACATTCCGGATTCATGGTAAACGCGGATCATGTCAGGTATTTTTTTCGCTCACACCGGAAATACCACCAAAAGTGCAGGCATTGGATTTGACTGTTGGTGAGCAGGGTTAAACACAAAAAATATGTAAATCCTAGTGTCATGTCAACTTTATAATGTCGATAAAATTTTCCCTTCGACAAGCTCAGGCAACGGGATAGATTAAACGAATGGGTTTTCAGATAATCTCTAAGTTCTTAACCCCTAACCTGGACAAGCCAGAAGTGTATCGCAAGCTTCCAGCTTGCGATCAAGCTGGAAGCTTGAATTACATATTTAATTTTCTGCCA
>JAFGDW010000125.1 GCA_016931935.1 Candidatus Zhuqueibacterota bacterium
GATGTGAACGCAGTTTCGTTTTATTTACTTATGTCAACATCAGCTCATCATCGCTTTAAGCCGACGCTCTTTGTCGGCTTAAATTCATTCTAGCGGAATCCACACATTGATCGTTAGTTGCTCATCATCCCGCATTGATTTTATGTCGTGCATTTGCTGTATTTCCAAATCAGTTCGCATAACAACACCGGTTTTTGCTTTCCAGGTATGAAATAGAAACCTACGCGTGAAGTCTAACGCCAGGTAACGCCCATGATGTTCGCAACAAATATACATCCCTGCCGGAATCGTTGTCAGTCCCCATGGAGGTTGGCCAATTACATTTTCTGGCACGAGTACGCCTGCGATGTAAAAAGGTTCGTTGTCTTCATAGCCACGTATTGCGAATCTTTTTTCTGATGATGATTGTTCAAGCGCCAGCACCCGCTGCCACACCAGCTTAATATCTACCGGTTCATTTTCCAGCCAAACAGTCATTCCTTTTACTTGCATTGCTTCTTTTTTTTTCATAACGACAGGCCCGATTCCTCCCATATTAATGTGTCTCAAATATTCTTCAGTAATTAGCGGCATCATTGAATGGGCAGGGGGAATAGTCTGTTTTCGCCATTCGGTTGGCGTCGTTTGAAACATTCGACGGAACGCGCGCGAAAAGCCCTCAGCACTGTTGAATTGAAAATCCAGGGCAATTTCAATAATCTTGCGGTCTGTTTCGATAAGTTGCCGGGCGGCCTCGGACAAGCGGCGGCGCATCAAATAATCGTATGGTGTATGGCGTACAATGCGGTTAAATGTACGGCAGAAATGGAACAGCGAGCAACAGGCAGCCTCAGCCGCGTCACCAATCATAATGTTTTCTTGCAGATGCAATTCCATAAATGAAATTGCCCGCTGCATCGACTTGATGTGCGCCAGCATTTGTGAATCATTCGTGGCGTTGTGTCGTGGCGACGATTTCATTCACCTGTTCCCATGCAAATTGGCAAATAAATATCGACCTCCGATTCATCCAGTTTATCCATACCGAGAAATCGGCTATCATACGTAAGCATCGAATATTTGTGCGCGATTCGATAGCCGGATTTCGGCAACCATATTTGATAGACATCCAGATACCAGTCGGAAATAATCTGCTGCCCCTGTAGGGTAAATTTTGTATAGGTGCTAGCTGGCAGTAATTTCGCAACCCAATCCACCGGAATTGCACTAAAAGTTGCTACTTCAATGCCAACAAATACTTCATAAATTCCTTTGGCGTGCGTTTCAGAGTGTTCAATATGCAATTCAATCCAGCGGTTGGCATGGGCGCTTAATCCCGGTTGTTTTCCGAGATAGCGGTGAAAGCGACTCCACAGTCGGCCAATTTCGTTTTCTTCCGTCCATTCTGCACTGGCAGCGAACGGATCTCCGTAAAAGCTTAATCCCAGGAGTTTTATTTCTCCCGATTCGATAATGTCAGTTGGTTGCATACGACACCCCGAAACTGAATGATATTAATTTCAATTGAAATATAAAGTACCCACATATAGAGCACAAAGTACTCAATTTAAACGGAACATGCAAATAATTTTCTTCAGTTTTAGACTCAACTATTCTAATTACGAATTGGTTTTCAGGTTTCCTTTTTATAGACCTTTTTATAGAGCTTTCTTTACCTTCGGCCTTCCTTCATATGGAAGGGAATGTAAGATTAAATCCGAAAACCAATTCGGCTTTGTATATTAACCGGGAATTCCTTTTAGTGGTTGCATCTTTCCGTACGTCAACGATCGCCATAGCCATTCGGCAGGTCCAAATCGAAAATACTTCACCCAAAATGCTGTCGCAATGAGCTGGAAAATCCAAATGCCAATGACGATGACTAGCTGCCCGATCCGGTCAATTTTACCGAACAGGCCAAAACCGTGACCATAAAAAAGTGTCGTGCAGATCAGTGTCTGTAACAGATAGTTGCTAAACGCTGTTCGACCTACAGTTGCCAGCAAATGACGTATCTTCTGCCCAAATCCCGATTGCGCCCACAATATAATTAACGCCACGTACGCCAGCGCCATTCCCAGGCTCCCCCAGTAATTGAATTGCCACCCCAAAAACATCGAATAGTGCACATCCCAGTTGGCATTGAAATTTTTAATCACGCCAATAATAATCAATGGTACTCCGACTAACATCCCGGCAAGCGCCATCGTTCGGTACCAGGATCGTCTACGTTTTCCGGTAAGAATTCCCCATTTGTATAACGCCATGCCCAGCAGCATTACACCCGTCGTTCGCCAGCCAAACAAAAATACATACAAAAACGTTTGAAATGCTAAGGACGACGGCACCCGAGCTTCCATTTGTGCGATCCAGCCACCTCGATACGCCGTAATCTCTTTGGTTACAATATCAGCGTCCGGCAGCCAGCTATGCAATGTATTCCGAACAGTATCCTCCGGCCAGGATGGCATGGATACGCCGGATGCTAAATAGAGAAGTGCAGGAATCAGAATGAATATTCCGGCCCAGATTAGCAGTATACGCGGCTCGCGATTGCAGAACAAATACACCCACAACGCACTGATTGCATATGTCACCAGAATATCACCGTGCCAGAGTAAATAAGCATGTGCCAAACCAAATATCAACAACCAGATTGTTCGTCTGTAATGAAATGTCACTGGTTTTAAGCCTTTAGCAGTAGCACGCTCCGCCATTATCACGATGCCGGCTCCAAATAGCATGCTAAAAATAGTAATAAATTTTTGATCAGCAAAAATATGGATTATGATCCAGACCCATTTGTTCAATCCGTTCATATCACCGTAAGCCATCGGATTGATATATGCAGCTTCAATCATGGAAAATGCCTGAATATTCATTAACAGAATTCCCAGAATTCCTACGCCACGTAACACATCCAACTCTTGAATCCGTTCCGCTGGCGGTATGGGTAATAATCGATTCATGTATAACTCCATTTTTAGAACATGTTAATGGTGAGATCATTAATTTTATGAAACAAGTTAGTTTCCTGCAGCTTATTCATCCAGTCCGATCCCTGTTCTTGGTAACCACGGTCCCCAATCAGGAATCCATGCAGGAACAACCGGTCTTTCTACACGATCGCAGCAAGCAAAGTAACCTTTTAGATCGAGAATCGGACTTCCGTGCATCGCATCAATATTTGAAACTTTGACGATGCCGTTCGCTTCATCAACATCTTCAATTGGGCACACGGTCGTCATAATCGGATTGGGACGAATCGGTGCACGACTGGCAAACACACCTGTATCTGTATTCGGTGCATACGGGGGTTGAATTTGTAATACTTTCCGTTCGTCTTCCCCATCCAATTGATGCGCCCACCATAGTACAATCACATGACTGAATTCTGATAAGCAGCAGAGTGCAGGAATAACTGATTTCTCAAGAACCAACAGTACATCATCCCCATCCCGAACAACCGTGCCGATTTGGTTAACATAAAACGTAGCATTCGATTTGTGCATAAAATACTCCTGTTAATTTTAGTGTCAATAAAATTAACCTGGATAATTCATTGTAATTCATTAATGAATCCAGATTACTTGAATGTTGCCTGTCCAGTTTCAATAATTAAATATATTGAGGTAAACAGACTGGGCATGATTTCAAATTCAGTGTATCTAACTCAGTTTATTTTTGGAAATCCAAATAATCTTCACATTAATAAT
The DNA here is from genome assembly GCA_016931935.1 of Candidatus Zhuqueibacterota bacterium. GTDB lineage: Bacteria > Zhuqueibacterota > Zhuqueibacteria > Thermofontimicrobiales > Thiofontviventaceae > Thiofontivivens. The sequence goes on from JAFGDW010000125.1 coordinate 3,696, forward strand.
GAAAATGATTATGTAGATAACTCAGATACTTTATGTTCAGAACCGAGGCCTGAGCTTGTCGAAGGCCGGACGTTACAGCAGTCATAATTTCGTTGAATACCAAAAGACTGTTGCCTTCGACACCGTTCGTGTTCCGATGCATCGGAACGGTACGCCGGTGCGAGATGGCAGGCTCAGGCAACGGTTTAGCTGAAATATGTTCATAATCATATAATGAATTAAACACACTTTTTTTGAAATTTGTGAATAATTCAAGTTAAAAACAATCGATGCGTGGATACAAATTTATATTCCGGGAGTAAAATAATTATATTTGCTTTTATCTGCTTGACTGAAATTGCTTAAATATCACTAATTCGGTGCACTTTATGGAACAAGTTGACTTATTTTGCTTTTTGATAAAAACAGGAATAAAACACAACGGTGCGTTGTCTAATATTAAATTTCAATTTCGGAAAAAATCAATAACACAATAATCATATATTCGAACACCCTGGATAAATAAACGACTAAAAGCGTATGTATTCACAGGTATTTGGAACGCGAACGTGCTACACACTTTTATTTAATTAAATTGAGTGTGTATCAAATCGTAGGCACGATACATTCAACAGAATTTCTCATTGACTAAGGGGCTGTATCAAAAGGCTTGTCAAGCTTCTTCCTGAGCGTAGTCGAAGAATGATAACTTACTATAAAACAAGATCACATTATTTAATAATCAGGAGTTCATATGAATTCGAATATTCGTGTTAAACTAATCATATTCCTGTTAATGATCGTGTCGGCTTTAACTTACTCATGCCGAAGTGAAAAAATTGCCAGCCAGCGCCCAGGCACGCCCATTCAAATCGATGGCAATCAATCGGAATGGGGGCAGGTACTTCAGTATAATGAAGATGATAATTTTTCTTTTGGTGTGGTGAACGACGACACATGTATATATGTTTGCCTGGTGTCTTCGGATATCAACCTGAAACGGCAAATTCTGATGTCCGGTTTAATCGTCTGGTTCAAGCCAAAAGGAGATGACGAAAATCAATTTGGCTTGAAATATCCGGTGGGAATGGTTGGCCAGGGTCGTCCACCTGAAATGCGGCGAGATGAGTCACCCACAGGTGACAGAGTAATCCGCGACGAGCGGATGCTGGCAATCGTCAACAATCTACCGCCAGATGTCATTATTCTGGATGCCAAAGGAAACGAAGTAGACAGGCAGACAATTTCCACGCTGGAAGGAATTGATGTATGTGTGGGCGACAATGCTGGCGTGATTGTTTATGAATTAAAAATTCCCTATGGTATGGATGCAAAGGCACAATATGCTATTTTCACGCCATCAGCCAGCACGATCGAACTTGGATTCGAGACACCAAAATTTGAACGACCCCGTCGCGGCGATCGCCCGGAAATGGATCGGGACGGCATGCGTGGCGGTGGAATGCCCGGCGGCATGGGACGTGGCGATCGTGGCCCCGGAGGCCCGGGTGGTCCCGGTGGCCGACGCAGCATGCAAATGCCTGAACCACTGAAAAAATGGGTGACGGTTCAGTTGTCGAAATAAAAATACAATCATTTTATTCCGCATCGTTTCCGGCGTCTCGCCGGGAACGAACAAACAGCGGCTCTGCCGCGAGCGATTCACAGGGCAGAGCTTTATAGAAAACGTTTCCAGTCGGAGACTGGAAACGATACCAAATAATTATCAGATAGGTCTCAGCGTTTCGCTGGGAATGATCGAAAGCCACTCTGCCGTGATTCCCGGCAAGGCAGAGCCTTGCAACAAGCATTTCCAGTCAGAGACTGGAAACGATTATAGAAACGATACAGATTTTTATATCTCCCCTTCACTTTGTCTCCCTGTCTCCCCATCTCACCGTCTCAGCCTGCAATTTGCCCCATATGGTGCTGCAAATGCCGCACATAATCGGTAATTACAAACTCCAGCCTCACCGGTTCACCTTTGTACATATTTCCAAAATTTTTCAGCGCTTCATCAGGAATGTGTTCAACAACTCGTGCAAGCTGCATATTATTCACATAGAACAATTCGACAAGATCGGTCCAATCCATGTCATTATAACGTTGAATTTCCACCCAGCGATCCTGGTTGTACAGGGGAAATTCGTCAGCACGATTTTGTACTGACCAAATAATACGCTGAAGATTGTTGGCGGCTGAGTCGAGCAAATGGCCAAGAATTTCCTGTTTCGACCATTTATCGGGGCGTTCTTTTTTTCGGACTGTCTCAGGCGACAACTTAATGAGCGCGGGTTTTGCGTTGGTTACGATGTCACGAATTTGATCGGCTATATCGTGCATATTAGTGTCTCCGTTTCATTGGATGTTTCACAAACCAGGTATCTCAAAGACACCTGGTTTGAAGCTGCGCGTCCGTTAATCCAAATACCCTTTTGCTTTCAGCAATTCGGCATTTAAAATCGCAGCACCGGCAGCGCCGCGAATTGTATTGTGGCCTAACACAGTCATTTTAATATCGAATAGCGGGCATTCACGCACACGGCCAATCGAAACGCCCATACTATTTCCAGTGTTCCGATCCAATCGTGGTTGCGGGCGGTTATCTTCGTCGCGGACAACAATCGGTGGTATTGGCGCAGACGGCAGTTGCAATTGCTGCGGTTCGGAAGTAAACTCACGTAGGGTTTGCTTCACCTCATCCACCGATGGTTTTTGCTTAAAGGCGATCGACAGCGATAGCATATGCCCGTCGATCACGGCGACACGGTTGACCATCGCGCTGGTGCGGAAATCCGCATGTACAAAACTATTGTTCGCCATCGTGCCAAGAATTTTATTGGATTCAACTTCGACTTTTGGCTCTTCACCGCCGATAAACGGAATGACATTATCGATAATATCCAGCGCCGCATGACCGGGATAACCAGCGCCGGAAAGCGCCTGCATGGTGACAACAAATACTTTTTCCACACCCCAGCGTTTGTGCAGTGGACCGAGCGCCATCGCCATCGGGACGGCAACACAGTTGGGATTGGTAACGATAAATCCGGTGTTCCAACCGCGATTTTTTTGTTGGATGGGGATGATATCAATATGATCGGGATTAATTTCCGGAACGAGTAAAGGCACATCCGCTGCCATGCGGTGATTTTTGGCATTGCTGACAACGCCGTAACCAGCGGCAGCAAATGCCAGTTCCACCTCACCAGCCACACCGGCATCCAACCCGGAAAAGGCAACGCTGCCTTCCACATTGGGTTCGCTCGGTTGCACAATCATCGATTTCACTGATTCGGGCATATCCGTATCCTGCCGCCAGGTACACGCTTCTGCGTATGGCTTACCGGCAGACCGGTCCGATGCCGTTAACGATGCAATCTCAAACCATGGGTGTTCTGCCAATAACTGGACGAATCGCTGGCCAACCATACCGGTTGCGCCGAGAATAACAACTTTTAACTTCTTCATGTTAAGCCTCCGCTAACTTCCGTTTAATAGTATTCAATTTAAATGTTGTATGTAAAGCCCGAACGGCATCGTTTGCCGCATGTTTGGGGATAATTGCTGATATTTTTATTTCTGAGGTGCTTGTCATAAATACGTCGATTCCGGCTTCCGCCAGGCAATCGAACATGTCAAACGCCACGCCACTATGAGTCGCAATGCCCGAACCAACAATCGACACTTTGGCGACATCGGTATTAATTGCATATGATTTGATTTGTTCACTACGTTTTAACTCATCAAGTTTCTGCCGAATCGGCATGACTTCATCCGGATGAACTATAATCGACAGATTTGTTTCATGATTTGGCATTTCATTAACCGTTAACAAGCGAATATTCACGTTCAATCCGGCTACGCATCTTAAAATTGCGTGGGCGTTACGATGTAACCCGTAGATACTGATTTTTGCCACATCAGTATTCGCAGCCACACCCGTTATGACAACCTTTTCCAAAGCATCCTCCCTGGTTATTAATGTTCCGCTGGATTCGTCAAAGCTGGATTTCACCAATACATCCAGATTATATTTTCTGGCAATTTCCACGGCGCGCCCCATCATCACGCGAGCGCCCGAGCCGGCCAGTTCTATCATTTCTTCATAGGAAATACAATCGAGCAGCGATGCGTCCGGCACTACGCGAGGATCAGCGCTATACACCCCATTTACATCCGTATAAATATTGCATTGATCCGCTCCCAATGCCGCCGCCAGCGCCACTGCTGAGGCATCGGAACCACCGCGCCCAAGAACCGTGATGTCATCGCCGACCTTCCCCTGGTACCCGGCCATGACGATAATTTCGTCCCGTTCAAGTAACTCCAGAATTCGCCGTGTATCGATGGAGGAAATTTTTGCTTCCGTATGCACAGAATCAGCATGAATACCGCCCTGTGGACCGGTGAGCGAAGTTGCACTTTTCCCCAACGCCTGAATTGCCATCGAAAGCAAAGCACTGGATACCATCTCTCCCGTGGATAGCAGCATACTCATTTCGCGATGACGGGGAGAAACCGCAATTTGGTTCATCAGAGAAATCAGATCATCGGTGGTGTCTCCCATAGCCGATACAACGATCACCATTTTGTACCCCAGGGAATGACGAGTTACGACGTTGGCAGCGATCGCCTTCATTCGATCCACGCTGCCAACCGATGAACCACCATATTTTTCAACTATAATTCGATTCAAATTAACTCCCTTTTCTCAGCTCAAAATTAAATTGCCTATAAACGAAAAAACCCTTCTCGGCGTATTGAGAAGGGTTTTGGAAAATCTATGATCAACTTCAGTTTTGCCGAGAAAACGCTATACGGAGATACCGCCGGTAGTACCGGTGGTTGTCATCCCCATAGTCGTTTTCTTGGTTGAATTTTTCATAATGGCAAAAATAAAGTTTAATTCAAATAAAAAAAAAATATTAGCTCCAATATAACATTATTTCAGCAAAAGTCAAGCAAAAAATAAGGTCATTTTTTCTTCGCCACCCGGAATGGCAAACGCGAACGAAGATAACCCGCGTAGAGATTTCGGACATCTTCAACCGTCGTAAACGCCTTCGGCTCCATCTCACGGACTAATTTTAATACATGTGGCACATCCTTTCGATTCACAACCGTAAAAACGATTGTCACCGGTCCTTTCGACCCACGTCCTTTAAGCGTGGTAACGGCATAGCCTTCCGTGCGTAATAGCATGGGCAACGCTTCCAGTTCATTTTCACTGATGATGCGGATTATCTGGTGCCCTAGTGCCAATTTTTGCTCCAATAAAATACCAACATAATTCCCAAACGCAAATCCTCCGCCGTAAGCAATGTACGAGATAAAGTTATTTAAATTTTTCATAATCTGGGTAATTGCCAGCAACCAGATAATCACCTCGAAAAATCCCAATAAAGGCGCTATAAATTTGGCGCCACGTGAAATGAGTATAATACGCATAGTTCCGATCGATTGGTCGAGCACTCGTGCACAAAAAATTAGTAACGGGAGAATAATATATTCGAAAATCTGTGGTGAATCCATAAATAAAGACCTATTACAAATTATGTCCGCAACATGTACCTGACAATAAATTTTTGTTCAAAGGTAAATATTTTTGACCAAAAGTGCAATATTTTTTATTGATTTTGGCAACTGAAATTTCTATTTTGTTACATCAAGCAAATGAGGAAAACAATGCAATATGTAGATTTGCGTAGTGATACGGTAACGAAACCATCTCCGGCCATGCGTGAAGCAATTGCCCGAGCGGAGGTTGGTGATGACGTTTGGGGAGATGACCCCACTGTAAATGCGCTTCAACAGCAGGTTGCGGACATGCTCGGCAAAGAGGCCGCGTTATTTGTAACGTCCGGCAGTATGGGTAATACGTTGGCGATTCTTTCGCATACAACTCCCGGTACGGAAGCAATTGTGGAATATGAATCGCACACATTTTTTTATGAATGCGGCGCTGCCAGCGCACTTGGCGGAGTCCAACTACATCCGCTTCGGGGAAACCACGGAATTCTCGAGCCGCAACAAATCGCTGCAGCAGTTCGTCCTGACAATGTTCATATTCCACCGACGCGACTCATCGTGCTGGAAAACACCCATAATCGCGGCGGTGGCACAATTTATCCGATCGACAAAATGAAAGCGATTCGGCAGATCGCACTTGAAAACAAAATAAATATGCATATGGATGGTGCCCGTCTGTTCAATGCCGTCGTAGCGAGTGGAATTCCAGCAAAGGAATACGCTCAATACTTCGATTCCGTGACATTTTGTTTTTCAAAGGGACTCGGTGCTCCGGTCGGTTCAATCTTGGTCGGAACGCGCGAATTCATTAAGCGTGCACACCGCCTCCGAAAAATGCTTGGCGGCGGTATGCGTCAGGCCGGCATTCTGGCTGCGGCAGCACAATTTGCATTGGCACACAATGTCAATCGACTTGCAGAAGATCACAAACATGCAAAAATGTTAGCCCGAACATTGGCTGATATTCCAGCATTTACAATCGATGCCGATGCCGTGCAAACAAACATTTTGGTATTCGATGTTTCAAAATCCGGCTATACAGCACAGACTGTGGTAGACATGTTGGCCCAAAAAGGCGTGCTGATGGCAACGTTTGGTGAATATACGGTGCGTGCTGTTACGCACTTGGATGTGTCACAGGAACAGATCAAGCAAGCAATCACCGTCATTTCCGACACCTTCAAGTAATTCTTTTTTTTCATGAATCGGCGCGGCCTTAATCGTTGCCGATTCACTACTCAGGCACCTTCCACGTTCGTTAAGAATTCAGAAAAGTGTAAATTCACTCCCACGACCAACCTGTTTTTCTACACGATATACGTGCCACGCACTTTGAATGAGCGTGGCACGTTTTCTGCGATATAGGCAGTTTTCGATTTTTTTTCCTTTTCACCCTCAAAGTGATCAAATACCAAACAAAAAGGAGCAAATCATGGGGCAAATTCGAATCAGTTCTCTATTGGTGGGTATGCTGATTTTCTTACTGAGTGCGCCTACCCTGTATGCTGAAGAAAAGGCTGCTTCCACGCAACCGACGATCGGAGTTTGGGTAATAACCAATTACGTTCGGGATGAAACAAAAAATGTAACACCAGCATCTGAATTTAATATAAAAAATGTTCGTATTATCGGTTCCGGCAATCCAGCGCCCAAATGGAGCTATCATTTGATGGGTGAATTCTTTTCATCAACCGGATCACCGACGTTGATGCAAGCATGGGTTTCGTATTCAGCAAATCGATATGCGACGTTCCGGTTTGGTCAATTTAAATACCCGTTCGGTTATGAGGCTTATCAATCAATATTGTTGTGGAAATTTGTCAATCCAGCTTACGTAACAACAGATGTGGTAAAAAAACTTGGCCGCAGTGGCAATATATATCGTGACATCGGTGTGGAGCTTGCAGGCGAGTACACAATTAACGAAAATATCAACGCGGTTTACAAATTCATGGTATTGAATGGTGACGGGGCAAATAAAGATGATATGAATAATCGGAAGGACTATGCCGGATTTCTGGGCGCCAGGTTGCCAACCAACATCCTGACTGGACTGTCGCTTTACAAAGGGGTATACACGGAAATTGGCAACAATCTGAATGAATCGGCGCTTGGGCTAATGCTATCGATAAAAAATCAACGGTACTCCGCCCAGGCTGAATATATCAAAGCGACATATAAAAATACCGTCGGGAGAGATACCGAACCGTCGGGATATTATGGTTACATCACCTATATGCTGATGTCGATGGTAGAAGTCGGCGCGCGATATGATATCTATGAAAAGGACACGAATATCAGCAGTGTAAAAACCTCACGGTTGACGCTCTCAACCGGCTATTACTTCAACAAAGTAAACCGAATATTGTTAAATTATGAAATCCGTGATAATGATGCCGATAGCTCGGTTGGAAATTTGCTAACAATTCAATTACAGGCTGCGATGTAATTTATACAATTAAGTGGTATAAAAATAATATTATCGTTTCCAGTCTCAGGCTGGAAATGTTTTTTTACAAGGCTCTGCCTTGTTTTTATTGCGGCAGAGCCGCACTGTTTTCATTTCCAGCGAGACGCTGGAAACGATGACAAAGTCTTACGACGACTCGGTAACCATTAAACAATTATTTGAAAAAAAATCCCGGGCATTTTACCCGGGATTTTCAAATTTTATGCACCTGCCAGCTTTCGTTGTTTTCTTAATTCTCGTTTTGCCTTGCGTCGTTCTCTTCGTTTTTCTCCGTATAATTCAAGCATTGCATAAATCACCGGAACCACAATCAGCGTAAGTACGGTTCCAACAACCAATCCACCAATAACTGATCGAGCCATCGGCGCCCAGTTTTCACCACTTTCACCAAGTCCCAGCGCCAATGGCAACATCGCCAGGACTGTGGTAGATGCAGTCATCAGCACCGGTCGCATACGGGCTTCGCCGGCTTTCAGGATGCCATCAAATAACGAAAGGCCACGGTCACGCAACTGGTTGATATAATCTACAAGCACAATTCCATTATTCACAATAATACCGACAAGCATAATGATACCAATCAATGACATCACGCTGAGAGTCGTGCCGGTCAGTACTAAGGACAACGACACACCAATGATCGACAGGGGTATCGTGAACAGAATGATAAACGGATCAATAAACGATTCGAACTGCGAGGCCATTACCATGTATGTCAGAACCATCGCAACCAAAAAGGCAAGTCCTAGATACATGAACGATTTCATCATCTCTTCAGCAGCGCCGCCAATTTCCACACGGAAATCGTTCGGGACAGTAACGGTTTTCAACAGATTGCGCACTTCTTTCGTTGTCGAACGTAAATCACGTCCAGACACGGAAACGCTCACCGTTACCAAACGATCCTGATCCTCACGTGTAATTTCCATTGGCGCCGTGCCATACTCAACATTGGCAACTAAGCGGAGCGGCACCTGTTTGCCGGTATTTGTCATCAATAAAATGTTTTCAATATCGGCTTTATTTTGACGAGCGTTCTGTGTCAACTGAACACGAACGTCATATTCATCACCGCTATCTCTGTAACGTGTTGATACGGAACCCAAAATACTTGTACTTATCACCTGGCCGATCTGCGCGGTACTTAATCCAAGGTCGGCAATCCGTTGGCGATCGAGATTTATTTTTAATTCCGGCGCTGCTTTCTTGATGCTGATTTCAGTTTCAGCAACACCTTTCACTTTTTTGATCTTTGTTTCGATATCATTTGCCAGGGCTTCTGCTACTTGCAAGTCGTAACCAAAAATTTCGACTACAATGTCTCCGCCGCCTCCAAAAAACGTCTCAGCGCCACGGTCTTCAAAACTAACTGTTACATCAGGAAGCGCCTTTGCTTTCTCACGTAATGCCGCCTGAATTTCCTTTAAGTTACGATTCCGTTCTCCGAGCGGAACCAGACGAATCATAATCTCGCCTTCATTCGATCCGCTCGCGGAAAATGCTGCAAACATCCCTTCGCCCTGACCAAAATTGTTGTACACCATTTCAGCTTCAGGTACTTCTTCCTTAATGATCTGATTCAGTTTGTGCATGGATTTTTCCATGGCCTCCAGACTAACGCCAGGGGACCTATCAACTGCGAGCTGAACATACCCCATATCACTTTCCGGTAAAAATTCGCCGCCACGGGTGAATAGCAATCCGATGGAAATAATCAACGCAACTGCTGTTCCAATGACAACTGTCCAACGATGCGTTATAGCCCAGTCAAGTATTTTAATATAACGATTTTTTAAAGCATCAATCCAGCCCCCAATTCGTGTAGCTAATTTACGAAGTCCTGAATTTTCATCCAGTTCTGCTTCGATCCTGAGCAAGCGGGATGCCAGCAGCGGAACCAGCGTCAACGCCACAATAAGCGAAACCGCCAATGAAAAACAGATGGTGACAACCATGTCGTTAAACATTTCACCGGCAATCCCTGGCACAAACAGCACCGGCACAAACACCGAAATGGTCGTGAGTGTAGATGCCGTGATAGCCATCGAAACTTCATTGGCGCCATTATTAGCTGCGTCCCTGGCGGACTCACCTTGCTCGCGCTTTCGATAGATACTTTCCAGCACCACAATGGAGTTATCCACCAGCATACCGACCGCCAGCGCAAGGCCAGCCATGGAAATAATGTTCAATGTCAATCCTGCCTGATCCATAACCGCAAACGTAACAATCATGGAAACCGGAATGGAGACGGCTACAATCAATGAGCTTCGAAAATTGCGCAAGAAGAACAGTAACACTAAAAATGTCAGGAATACTGCCTCAATGGCGGTGGCGCCGAGGTTTGACATCGATCGATTAATAAATTCCGCCTGTTCATAAATTACGTTAATTTCCACACCTTTAGGCAATTCCTTCAAAATTTCGGGAAACCGTTCGTGCATCGTCCGGCTAACACTAACCGTATTGGCATCAGATTGTTTCTGAACAATCAATAACACGGAGGGGCTATCGTTCACCCACACCTCTTGCCGTTGCTCCACAAACCCGTCGATGACATCCGCCACATCCTTAATGCGCACGACTGTCGTTCCAATACTCATCACACTGGTATTTGCAATTTGATCGATTGAAGTATATTCACCCTGGGTTTGAATAGTAAATTCGCGCTGCTTATCCTGTATCCACCCTGAGGGCAGTTGCAAATTGTTCATCCGCAACGCAGTTTCAATTTGCTGAATCGAAATATTATGCGCCCGTATGCGAACGGGATCGACCAGCACTTTGATTTCCCGCTGCAAACCACCGGTTGTGCTTGCCGATGCAACACCAGGGATACGTTCAATTCGGGGTTCCAGTTCATGTTCGGAAATCCGTCGCAACTCCGCCAGCCCATAGTCCTTTGATCCCAATGCCAAAAACATAATTGGTTGCATCGATGGATCAAACGCAAACACTAATGGATCGGACATGTCTTCCGGGAGATAATCCTGAATAAAATCCAGATTATTGCGCACATCAATTTCCGCCTGATCCATATCAGTGCCCCATTCAAATTCCAGCAGAATCAGAGAAAGTCCCTGGCGTGAAGTGGAGCTTACGGTTTTCACGTTTTGTACAGAAGCTAGCGATTCTTCCATGGGACGCGTCACGACCGTTTCAATATCAAACGGTCCAACGCCTGTGTACTGCGAAATAACGGCAATCACCGGGAAATCCAGCTTGGGCCACAGGTCGATGCGCAAACGCATCAGCGAGAACAGACCAAAACCGACCGCGATGAGATAAATCATTGCAAAGGTAACGCCGCGCCGTATAGCCGTGTTTGTAAGTTTCATTCGTTACCCTCCTCTTGTTCAGCAACCAGCACCGATAATCCGTCTCTCAGATTATTCTGTCCGGCAACAACGTACTTTTCACCAATCTTAATGCCAGAATTCACAGCCAGGCTTTTATGATTGACGTAATAAACATCCAGCAAACGTTGTTCGGCATGCAGGCTGTCATCCACCACATAGACATAATAGTTTTTGATCACCTGATCTTTGCCATTATTTGATTTTAATGAAGTATTTTCAGTGACCGCAAAACGAGGGATAACGATCTTATTATCAATTGTACCAACGATAATTTCAATTTCCGCGTACATCCCTGGTTTCAGCCGATGTTCAGGATTTGCAAGTAGAATCTCCACAGAACCCATTCGTGTAATCGGATCGAGAATCGGGCTAATTTTAACAACCTTGCCAGAAAAGATTTCATCCGGATAGCTGCGAACGGTTATGTTTGCTTTTTGACCGACTTTTAACCGTCCCATATCCTGTTCAGTCACATCAACCAAAATTTTCACATTTTCCATCTGCACGACACTGACGACCGGAACGCTTGGCGCAGCCATATCACCAACTTCAAAATATCGTTTGCCGATAATTCCGGAAATCGGCGCTGAAACCGTTGCGTCACGGTATTGACTTTTTGCAGTAGCCAGAGCAGCCGTTGCCTGTTTCACCTGAGCATTCACAGACTCATATTGGGTTTCTACGGCATCATATTGTTGTTTACTCATTGCGTTTTCTCCGAACAGCCGTTTAGCACGAGCGTATTCGGATTCTATATTCATCTTTTGTGCCGTTGCAGCTGCCAATCCGGCTTCCGCCTGATGTACAGCTTGTTCGATTGTGGTTGCCACAATTTTAACGATTGGATCACCCGCTTTTACCGCATCACCCTCGTCAACATAATACGCTTCAATACGATCAGGAATTTTGGAAAATACTTTTACATCGTATTCCGCATTAATGTCGCCGGTATAAAAAATCGATTGTGTAATTTGGCCCAACGCTGCTACTTCAATATCCACAGGAACTTTCGTTTCGTTATTATCGTTCGTGGATTTATTACAACCGCTGAACGCGACCACAGCAATTATTGTAATTAGAATCATGTGAAGCCATCGTTTTTGTATCATCTCTCTCTCCTGATTATAAGCTCTATTTGTTAATATCATTATTTACTTTCGTAATCAGTGTTCAGTAATTAGCAACTTTAATACAATCGGTCATATTTCAAACAAATTTATTGAGCGGCTGGTTCGTGCTTATCCTTGACACACTCTTAGCTGTTGGCCATTAGCCAATAGCCAAAGGCAAACAGCGACTGATATTGTGTTCAATGTTAACTGTTTGCTGTCAACACCTGCCAGAGGTTAACTCACCTTATAAATAAATTGATTTATATTCATTTAAACTAAGCGAATTGTCGCGCTCTACAGCACGCCTTTCAACGTTCCGGTTGCCCGGCGTAATCCATAACGCGCCATTTGGTACTCATACAATGCCGATGCATAATTCAATTTCGCGCGTGTCAGGGCAAGCTGGGAGTTCATGACATCCAATTGCGTACTGGCGCCTTCTTCATAGGTTAAATTTGCCAGTCGTAACGCTTCCTCGGCTAATTGAATTGATTCTTTTGCGGCTGTATATTTCCCTCGGGTTTCCAGGTATTTATTATACGAAATCTCCACATCCGCAATAATACCATCCCGAAGCTGTTTTTCCGAATCAAGTGTGATACGATAATCCAGCGTTGCCTGCTGGTACTGCTTCATCCGCTTGAAACTTTGGAAAATAGGCATCTGCAAACTAATCGCTGACGTAAATCCCTTGCTTGCCTGTGGATGCCTGAATTTGTTATCGTTGCGCATTTCCATAAATGAATAATCGGTCGCGAAAAAGATTTTTGGTAATAGTTCACTGCGGGCGATTGAGACGCCGTTCGATGCAATTTTTTTCTGCGCCTTAAGACCCATCAACTCCGGACGATTTACAAATGCCCGATTTTGGAATTCTTCCAATTGTACGCCTTCGTATTCATCTGCCTCGAATGATAACTCGCCCAAAATCTTAAGCTGGGTGTCCTTCGGCAATCCCATAACGGTTCGCAAACCGGTCAGGGCTGCCTGGTAATTGTTTCGTGCATTGATAAGGCCCGGCTTCAAATTCGCTACTTCCACTTGTGCCCGCATTTTATCAAATCCCGAGGCGCTGCCGGCATCATATTTCTTAACGACCAATTGATAATTTGCCTCAGCCTGGTCAAGCGCTTCTTCCTGGACGCGAACTAGCTCCTGTGCCAGCAAGCATCCGTAAAACGCATTCACCGTATTATAAACTAACTGCTGTTTTTTCAATTCCAGTTGCTGTTCGCTGGCATAATGAGCTGCATGTGCAATTCGAACACCGGCAATTCCTGCACCACCAAGAAATAACGGTTGTTTTAACTGCATTCCATAATTCAATGTATTTTCCAGACCGAATGAAAATTCCAGATAGTCGGGCAGGTCTTTCGCGCCGGGTAGACCAACCTGTACAAATGTAGATTTTAAAAAATTAGGAACAATGTTGGTTTGAAGGTCCCATGCATGCTGATAATTAATACTGCCATCAACAGACGGTAACAGATTCGCGTACGATTCCCACACCTGGGCACCAGCTTTCTTCAATTGCTTTTCGGCAATTTGAATGTCCGGATTTTTATCCAAAGCAATTGCTACACTCTGTTCGATTGTAAGTGACATCGTTTCTTGTGAAAATCCATTCTGAGTACCCACAAAAAGCATGCATGCCAGAAGCACATGCATTGTCATCAACTTCATATTTCCTCCACTTCTTCGTGCATTATATATACTGAACACGGTTATAAATTGAACATTTAAGTAATCCAATCTATGATCATAAAATTTGTTGCTTTTGCTTTGGCTATTAGCTAATGGCCAACAGCTAATAGCTTTTTAAGGGTAGGCTTTTAACGAACCGCTAATAAAAATGTTTAAAATTTAAACGTTTGAATTATATATAGTCATGATTTTTTTACACCGTTTAAAAACAGATCGATAAAATGATCAGTCTCATGTTCATCGTCCAATTCATCTGAACCATTCATAATACGATTAAACGTAAATGCGTGTAACATTCCCCAAAGCATTTTAGTAACATCTACCGGATCGATTGCGCGAATTATATTTTGTTGCTGCCCGCGCTTTACAAATGACACCATTTGCAAATAAAGCCGCATATACGCTTCGCGCGCCTTATGATGCATTTCAAAATGTTCATCCTTTTCAACCAGCGATTTATGTGATTGCAAAATTTTGAAGAACGCTTCATTTTGCTGGAAATAAGCAAAATATGTTTCTACGAAACTTTTCAGGCATTTAATAAACGGAAGATCGCACTGTAGATACTCATTCAGTTGCTGCTCCAATGTCAATGTTCGCTCGAAAATAATTGAATAAAATAGCTTTTCTTTATTTTCAAAATACAAGTAAATTGTCCCTTTTGATAATCCGACCTGGTCGGCAATGTCATCGACTTTTACTTCATGAAAGCCTCGTGTTGAGAACAAATTTGCTGCTGCATTCAAAATGTCTTTTTTACGTGCTTCCTTCTCCTGTTCTTTTCTGCTCAAACGTACATCATCAGTTTCCAATTGATTCTCCTCATTATAAATACCACTTAGTCAAAAAATGACTGGCGAGTCATTAAGGGTGCTTTTACTGAAAATTTTCATCAAAGTTTCATAATATTTTCAAAAAATATTTTATCATTTACAACAAATCAGGTGAAAGAGTTTTCTCACTTATATGAAAGACTCTTTGAACGACTCGTCAGGACTCAGGCTGAAGAGCAATTTTCACGGAGAGTCCTTCGATAAACTCATGATATACTCCGCCGAACCGTGCTAACGATTAAATCGACAATTAGTTGAACTGGTCAATTATATTTCCATATTAATTCTATAGACGAACGAAACGCCCAATTATTGTAACTGAAAAAATATTTGACCACGCGATATTAAAGGTCACGGATATTGTGAGATTTAAATGTCTCTGTAATTTAATATCAGACAGGGAACTTCTATTTTCTGCTCCCGTATTATTAGCAGTCAAAACTACTAATAATTAAAAGGTATAGATATGAACATTGAAACAGGAATCAGTTCGCTGGTTGAGCTTGGATTTACCCGGCTGGAAGCAGAAATCTATACCTATCTGCTCCAACAACCACAAGCGACAGGTTACAAGATTGCGCAGGCAATTCATAAGCCCACTGCTAACACTTATAAGGCAATCCAGTCGCTGCAACAAAAAGGCGCCATTTTTGTGGAAGATGCGGATACACGTATTTGCCGACCAGTTCCGGTTGCCGAACTTCTCAGTCAATTGGAGCGGCGTTTTATCGATAAAAAGGAGACAGCCGAAAGCACTTTAGCCTCGCTGCAATTTGATGACGATGACGACCGTGTCTATCAACTAAAAACGACTGATCAGGTCATCGAGCGTTGTCGCCACATGTTGCAGGCTGTAGAAAGTATTTTGGTGATTGATGCTTTCCCTTCAATTCTCGAATTACTAAAGCCGGATATTGAAACGGTTGCCAGTCAGGGTGTTAAAGTTGCCATTAATGCCTATGAATCATTGCAGATTGCCAACACTAAAATCTTCGAACGCCCGAATGGTCAAAAAATAATCAACGGTTGGCCGGGTGAATGGATCAATATAATTGTTGATGGTGACCAGTTTCTGATTGCCCTGTTCGAACGTGGATTAAAAAATGTTATTCAAGCGATCTGGAGTGGCAGTCCGTACATCACCTGGGTGTACTATTCCGCACTGATGGCCCAGTTTCAGCTTTCAGCAATTCAACAGAAATTACAAACGGCAACACATTTGGGGGAAATAAAAGATTTACTCCGGGCGAACGAAGCCTTTTTCCCTTTAAATGCTTCGGGCTACCAAAAACTCATAAAACGTTTTAAACAATTCGGAGATAGTAGTAATGAACAAATAGATTAATATACTTGATTGTATATCCAGGCACGATTACTCATTCTTTCAATTCGATGTGATTTGGGGGAATTGACGTTGCGAAGGATCGCCTCATTCACATTAACGATGCAAACGGACGATTTGATTTAATGACGCGAGATGAGTCGAGTGAAACAGCAAACTAACACCATAAAATACGTGCCATGCACTTTCGCAGTGCGTGGCAACTGACATGGACAGGTTTAATTATCGAATCAACAACATTTTTTGAGTCGCAGAAAACGAACCGGTTTGTAACCTGCACACATAAATCCCGCTGGCACAATCCGTCGCATCCCATTCGATCCGATGTACACCTGCGGGTTGTTCGCCTGAAACCAACGTCGCAATGCGCTGACCAATACTATTGAAAATGCTCAATTTCACATTTCCAGCGATTGGTAGTCGGTAACTAATGATCGTCGTTGGATTAAACGGGTTGGGATAATTCTGATGTGGAACGAATTGATCCGGCATTGCGGCATCATTTTGTTGGAGCTGCGTACAAATTTGTCCCGGCAGCACCTGACCGTATCCGTAGGCCTTCCCCACTTTATTAGCAAGGTAAACATTCACCCAATTGGACGATACTGAGCATTCCCGTCTTCCACAATTTCGATCCAATCCTGGTTGCTCATTCGATAAAAATTTCCTATTACCATCTCATATTATGACATCAGCGGACCAATATAAGCGGTGGGTCGAAAATTATTGGAAGGGGCATCTGTCAGGAATATACCCAAATTTACTTTTCCAACGCCTGTATGGAGCACATAGCCCACCATCTCCCCATGTTCATTTGTCGCCTGGGTATGAATATCGGCAACCACATAATCGGAATTTGCAAAGCTTTCAGTATTATAATACAGACCTTTGTACCAACCGACGATCGGGTCGCCACAATCCATCACCCGTACAGAATCAAGGATACCGGTCAAATAGGACGATTCAGTAGCCGTGAATGGCTGGTGATCCAGTTCCTTTTGAGCGATCGGTACCAGACGTGCCATCGTATCCTTCAATTTGGAAAAATATTGTGAATATCTGTTATATTTTCCTTCAATCTTATCAAAAAAAGCGGTAGCCTGTGTCGCGTACTCCTGTATTTGCTGATAAAATTCCGGGTACGGCTCGAGATAGCCATGAGGATAACTGCATCCCGTTAGTCCTGAATACGACTGTTTTCCGTAGAGTAAATTGTCATGACGCAATTGCGTCCACGATGAATGCTGCATATTCAGCTTTTGTTGTTGCCAGGCGACCGTTTTCATAAATAGCGGATAATTATCCTGCAGCTTGTTAGGATTCAACAAGCGGATGGCTTGCAACCACGAATTGTACAGCGACTTCGACCAGAATTCATCATCATAAGATTCAACCAGATAGCGAAGTGTCGCCAATTGGGATGAGTATTTATATTTGTCGATTTCATATTCTAAAAATGGCAGCGCATTGTCGTTTCCCAAGACGAAAATGGCGTCAAGCGGATTGTGTATCAATCGAATCATTTTTTGATTATTACAGATAATCCGATCATATACAACATTACCCAAAATGTATGAATCAATCAGGAAGCGTTGCTCCATTAATTTAAAGGAAATCGGGAGTGTTCCGGGTTGGCTGCTATAAGGATCAGTCAATAAGAGACTTGATAATATTTTCTGCTCGAATCCAGATGAAGCCAATAATGCGGATTGAAATGCATCAAACTTTTCGTCATCCAACAGATCATGTACATTAGCTATCCCCTGAAGTACCAGAAAATCCTGAAATTCTGCAGGCGTCAAATTATCACATTCACCAACCATAAACGTAAGTACTTTGTCCATCTCATCGATCCGGTCGCGAATTCCCGCCAGCTCCATCAGTTCATTTAGCATAACAGCATCAATATTCATCCGGCGAATATCCTTCCGATTCCACGATTCTTCCCAGGGATTCTCCGGTGGTGGTGTCAGCAGGAAATCGATCCAGCCCAACCACATCATGCACTTAAAATATCGGGTTAACTCGCAGTTGGGGCTATTAGGAATAAAATAATGCCCGCGCGGGATGAATTGACTAAAATCTATCAATTGTGTGCGTTCGGCAAACAACGCTACGGGCGCAATTGTTTCCGCCTGAATTAAACTCCATACTGCTTGAATCTCACCCTGATCGCAAAACTATCCGGTTTGTAATTGGCCGCCAAACAACGATTGCGTGATAGTGATGTACAAATCAATATCCGCTAACGAGGTCTGTAATGCATTATTCTCTCCATAGTTCGTAATTAGAGTAGAATATAAATTCTGTAAATTATCGAGAATTATTTCCAAATTTGGAATTAATATGCTCATCTCAATACTCAGCAAAAGATTATCATATGAAGCATGCAGGACGTGGAGAATCATATCGGTCGTAATAAAAACCGGTAAGTCTTTTCGATAAATATCGAGCAGCGCATTACCCATATCTGTAGGACTCAATCGCTTGGACACCACAAATCGATTTTTCTGCAGCAACACCAATTCGTCATCGGTCAGCCCTAATTTTTCGATGATGTCATCAAGATAAAGATATTGATCGAGCGGTGTTCAATTTTGGATTTCGCTGTAATACGGATTTAAGGGCGTGTACTGCACCTGTAATTGACTGTACTCAAGATTTTTGTTCTGTTCAAGGAATTGGGAATAATTTTGTAAATTGAAGTTGGATTGTGAAAATATCACTTGAGGCTGGCATAGTAATCCAATAGCGAGAACCATCAACTTCCGAAGATCCATTTCTTCTCTTTTCAAGCATATCAGGATAAAATAACAGCAATGCATGAGAGAAAAGCATGATGCTCTCATCGTTAGTTTTAATGGCAATATAAAATAAAACAGCAAAATAAATTTATATCGAAGTCGAGTTGAGATTCTTTTCTTTTAAAACCTCCCAATAATTTCCTCCTTTGAAAGGAGGAAAAACAATGGACAACCTCAAAACCACTTTGTGAGCAGTATAATTTTAAGCACAAAGATGAATAGCGCGCGACAGCTTTAAAAACACTATTCACATGAGAAGAACTGAGTTGCTCAAATACAACTCAAATGAGCAGAAAATAGGTAAGAATTACGATTTTATTCAAGCAAACAGATGGCAAGTTTGTTCTAATACTGTTGAAAAAATCGGATGAAACATTTATTTAGTTTTAATAAAAAAAGTCGGATGCCGTTGCTAAAATGCTGTTGACGGCTAATACGTTATCGCACTCATTAAAATCGTGCCTTCATAAAACTAACTGCCAACATAATCCATACTGTAATGATAAGAATTTCAGTATCCGTTCAATAAATGATGATTGTGCCATTCGACACCGTTCGTGTTCCGATGCATCGGAACGGCACGCCGCTGCGAGACGGCAAGCTCAGGGTACGGGACATTCCGTTGACTGAGTGCTCCATAGGCGTATCTGCCTTTGGCATGATCCGCCGCGGTGGACCAACATAGCCATCCAATATTGAATGAATACGAATTTCACAATGCAACTTCTAATTTTTTGTCATCTTGCTCATTAATAAATGTAAATGATTTTTTTAATGATAGTCCAAGCTGTTCGTTGGCATTTAATAGCTCAATGCCATAAATTTTTCCATCAGCCGTCATATCGATAACAAGCTCATCACTCACTTTGATAGATTCTACCTCTGTACTCTTTTGTCGTAGTTTGATGTAAGCGATGTTGTATGAAGAGTCATAGCTCAATTCCATATTTTGCTCCCTAACTTGAATTATTCATAAACAATAAAATAATCATAGTTAATTTGCTGTTAAAATAAATTTTAACTACTTTTCTTTAAATAAACTGAGTTCGATACTCAGAATTTGAGATCACCCACCATTCAATCCCGCCAAAGTGCGGCGGTATGGACTCCTTAATGCATTATAATGCTTGCCCAGTCTATATACAATTTTCATTAAGGAGAACAGACTTGGAATAATCCAGGCTAAAAAAATTTTACGATTATTATGATAACAATCCAGCGTTCCTGTTCCTCAACTGCATATGCTTCAATCTGTTTTGTTCCGTATTTTTTCCCTCGCCAAATGGCGTCAAAATTAAAGTTCAGCCGAAAACCAGTTCTGCCAAATTTTGCTGAAAAAGTTTCACCACGCAATATCGTATCAATAACTTCATTTTCCGTTGCACCACGTTCAGTAAGACGCATGCGCGCATGAGGATGTAAAGTGACGATCGTCGTTTGTGGACACATATTACCATATTCCTATGATATTGATTAATATAATCATTGGAATTTAGAAAAACAAGAACGAGTTATATCAAAACATGAAGTACGGTACATCAATTTTGGATTTTTGGGCTTGTGATTAATAATTCGATTATGGCAGCTTGACTTCCTTAACGAAACATTCGTTATTGATTTCACGATTGAACTATAAGGTCAAGCAACTAATCCAGTTTTCATATACTTTTGTAATGCCTAACCTGGACAAGCCAGAAGTGTATCGCAAGCTTCCAGCTTGCGATCAAGCTGGAAGCTTGAATTACATATTTAATTTTCTGCCA
>JAFGDW010000126.1 GCA_016931935.1 Candidatus Zhuqueibacterota bacterium
CAGTTTCGTTTTATTTACTTATGTCAACATCAGCTCATCATCGCTTTAAGCCGACGCTCTTTGTCGGCTTAAAAAGAGCTTAACCACTAATTTCACAAATTTTCACCAATCATGTCCCGCTTTTTTCGGCGGGACAGATGCGTGCTTCGGCGCATTGTTTTTATAAGACTTAATAGGTTGAAATTGTATCCGTTCAACATTTTATGGTATCATTTATAAAACCCCTCTTAATCTCCCCTTTTAAAGGGGAGAAGTTAAAGGAATATTCTTTAAATTTCGATTTACCATCTTTTTTTGAATGGATACTTGAAATTTGTGTCCATTCACGTAATTTGCGGTTTTTGGAATGAGCTCATTTCTTGAAGGATTCAATAGATTCACAAACCAGGTATTTCCAAAATACATGGTTGTTATTAAAAAAGGTGAACGTTATAAGGGGCGTGAACAAAATATGATAGACTCACCAAATCCACGCCTTTAGTGTCTCCAAATACGTATTTACTCCCATCGTCTCAGGAATGTCCGTATGATTTGCATCCTTTATTAATACCAGTTTTTTCGGATCAGGTGCGTTTTCAAAGATAACTTTACCGTTATCACGAAATCGTACAAATTCATCTGCTTCGCCATGCAGCAGCAGAAACGGGCATTTAATATTTTTGATTTTGGAAGCATTGTCAAAGCTGCCATCGGTGAGCCACAATGCAGGAATATCCAACACTGTTGATCCCTGTGTCAGAGAATTGGCTGAGGCGAACGGCGCTTCAGCGATTAGAGTATAGGGCGTTGTTTGAGTTGCGGCCAGATAAATGGAAGCGACATTGCCTAACGAATATCCATAAATTACCAGTGAGTCGGCAGCTATGGTTCGACCTAGCGTGTATTGTAGCGCTGCCCGGGCATCAGCATACAAACCGCTTTCGGACGATGTCGCTTCTGATTTTCCGTAACCGCGATAATCGTAAATCAAAATATTTGTGCCCAACTGATGCAAATCCATCACACGGTCCCAATATTCATCAATATTATATTTGTTGCCGTGGCAATAGAGAATGGTGACATCCGGATGGGCGCCGCTGGATCTGACCCAAAAGCCATAAAGTTTATTTCCTTGGCTGGAAAACGTGACAGCTTCGATCAAAGAATCGGGAATAGTGTTTCCCGGCAATTTATATGCGGATGTTTCTTTAGCGTTGAATAAGTTGGCATCGAGCGAACATGAGGTCAAGAGTAGCAGCAGAAAAATTGATAATTTGGCGTTCATGTCAGAACCTCCTCTCAAGCGAAAAAAGCGTTGAAATTGCTCCATAGCCGCCAATCCGAAGGTAAGTCACTGCAAGTTGATTACTGCGAATGTTGGCGCCATGCAATTTAAGCTCTGTCGTGAATGAGTAGTGTTCGCCAAGCTGCCATTTATAGCCAATAAACGGTGATAGAATAACAGAGGCTGCTTCGTTGTCATAATTAAGTTCTGTCAATGGAATCGTCGTATCCGTACCAATAAATAATTGATTCGTGTGAATTGGCCAGGCTGCGGTCGTTACAATTACCGGGTAAATCCGGAAACGGTCGGAAATGTCCGATTTCAGGCTGGCAAGCAGAAGTGCGGTTGGCTGCAATCCGATGGTGGGAATCTTTCCGTTATGTTGAACGGGAAACCAGGCAAGTCCTGCGTCCATGCCAAATATTTCGTAGGCAAGCGGGAATAGATGAATGTTCCCTGTTATGTTTGTATGTCTGGAAAGTCCGTATGTCCCGCCGGTTGTAAGATAGGGGATAGGAATTCGTGTCCCGAATACTTTAATAATAGGTCCGCCGAAACTGGCATGGCCGTTCAGGTTCCCCCGACCAAGTGGTTGCAGATTGGTTTGGGCCGCACATCCGATAAACAAACATATCCACAGAATATGGATGAATCCTTTTGAAATCATCGCATTCTCCTTTCTTGTGTGAATGTATTTTTTCATCAGGAAAGCATTGTTTAACAGACTTATGGTTTACACATTGACAAATATATATATGAGAAATGGCAAATGCAAGTAAGAAAAGGAGATTGAGTTGAAAAACTGCACCAACCTTACTGACAATTTATTTTATATGATCATCCAAAATTCGTAATTAAATTCATGATCGTTACATTATTATAATAATGAGCAACAATTCGCTTGCTTTTTTAATGGTGAATGTGTAAAATAATCCTTTGACAACCATGTACAATCAACCATTAATTAAATAAAAAGGGAGGTTACGATGAGAATGAAAACTTCTTTGTTGGTGATCGTCGCTTGCTTACTAATTGGCACCGGAAGTAGCTTCTCACAAGACCAGGTGGTTTTGATACCAAAATCATTACGGATGACTCCGTATGCTGTAAATGACAACGCAGATTTGTTTGGAAAGGCCTGGCGTTTTTATAGAGACGGATACACAGATATGGCTGCTGATAGCCTACGCAAACTTGTAGCGCTAACCGGATATGAAATTAAACCCAATCACTATTATGTTGTCGTGGCAAATTTTACGGAAACTGAAACGGCAATCGGTATGTTTCATGGTGACGATAGTTTTAATAACAATCGATTATACGGGCTGAAATCCGATTCGTTGTTTTATGTTTTTATTTCCAGAGAAGACTCAGCTTCAACATATCTGTCCACAATGGTGACACGCAAAGATTCGTACTTCCAGCAGGTATTGCCATATTTTATCACGTTGTTTCCGTTTATATCCCAGGTGCAAGCTGTTGAACAGAGTGAATACCTAACCTGGGTTGATATTCGAAAATTCGAAATTCCGAAAAATTTCCAGGAGAATTGTGATATCTCGATGGTAATAAAGCGGGATTTTTATCGTGATGAAATCATGGCGCGTATTATTCTGGATAATACTTCGCTCGAAAAATGGAGCTATGGTATCGCCACCGGCATCACCAACGTGGATGATGTCGATATTATCATCGATGGCGGGAAGGCGGTTATTCGTCCTAAACCACGGGGTGATCTGGCGACGTTTGGTGTAATAAATTATCATCCGAAGCCGATTGATACAAAGGCGCGTACGATTGCCTCATCGTTCCATTTATTGGGTGGTCTTCGTATTTCCAACACCATCGAACCAATTATAGGTGCAGGCATTGGCGTGCCTACAAATATAATTGATGTGCACTTTTTCACAGGTTTTAGTCTGGAATTTGCCAATGAACTTAAGAATGGTTATCATGTGGGCGATACCATTGATAGTAATGTCGAGCCGTTTCAGTTGAAGTTACGTGGCAAATTCCGCTTTGGGCTAGAGGTGAGGTTCCCGTAAATTCAAATTGGATGACATTCAACTACCCGGATGAAGAAATGCCACGACGCCATGAGAATGGTTTATTGTTGATTGAAATGAATTCAATTCAATAATTACTATTGATATTATGAAAACTACTCTAATTTTAGGTGAAAATTATTACTCCCACGAATGGTGATTGAAAGATTGAAGACATGACAACTGATTCAACTCCGAAGGTATCCAAACAATCGGCGTTAATTGTTGCCACGTTGGCGGCATTTTTACTTCCTTTAGTGGGAGCGTCGGTAAATATCGCGTTGCCCAAAATCGGCGATGCATTTGAGCTTGAAGCGGTCCGGCTAAGCTGGGTCGCTTCAATTTTTTTATTGTCAGCAGCGGTATTCATGGTTCCGTTCGGACGAGTGGCGGATATTTACGGACGAAAACTCATTTTCGTGATTGGCGTTTCCATTTTTTCAATTGCCTCACTTGTATCTGCAATTGCTAGTACCAGCTTAATGCTGATAGTGGGGAGATTAATTCAGGGAATCGGCAGCGCCATGATGTTCGGCACTGGCGTCGCCATTCTGACGTCGGTATTTCCGCCAGAAGAGCGGGGGCGAGCATTGGGGATTAATGTGGCAGCGGTTTATCTCGGGTTGTCGCTCGGCCCATTTCTTGGCGGTGTGTTGGTTGAATATTTGGGGTGGCGCAGCATTTTCTGGGCGAACGTTCCTCCGGGGATTCTCATTATTATTCTCGTTTTTTGGAAGCTTCGTGATGAATGGGCGGAAGCCGAAGGCGAGTCATTTGATGGTTATGGATCAGTGATTTATGCAATTATGCTGATTATGTTAATGTACGGTTTCTCGATCCTTCCCGCCTGGCAGGGCTTCTGTCTTGTTGGCGGAGGACTTCTGGGATTAGCATTATTTGTTCGTTGGGAACAGCGGGTGGAGCATCCGGTACTCGATATTCTTTTATTCAAGCAAAACAGAGTATTTGCTTATTCCAACCTGGCTGCGTTAATAAATTATGCAGCCACATTCGCTGTCACTTTCCTGATGAGTCTGTATTTACAATACATTAAAGCAATGAGTCCGCAACAGGCAGGCTTAATTCTGGTTGCCCAACCGGCAGTAATGACACTGTTTTCGCCATTCGCTGGTCGGCTTTCAGACAGGATCGAGCCAAGAAAGGTTTCATCGATCGGGATGTCACTTACCACACTGGGATTGGCCATCCTGATTTTTTTGAATGGTGATACACCGATCTGGTTTCTCATTTTAAATTTAATGTTGCTGGGCGCAGGCTTCGGATTGTTTTCATCACCCAATACCAATGCAGTGATGGGATCTGTTGAACGGAAATTCTATGGCGTGGCATCAGGAACGGTGGGGACAATGCGTTTGACCGGGCAAATGTTCAGTATGGGGATTGCCATGCTCATATTTTCAGTTGTTATTGGCCCATATCGTATTACGCCGCAATATTATCCGCAATTCCTGCAAAGCATGAAAATCGCGTTTGTTATTTTTACAGTGCTCTGTCTTGGCGGTATTTTTGCATCATTGGCCAGGGGAACAATGCACACAAATAACGTAGCCATCATACAAGAAAAATAATCGCTACTCCCGCAGTGGCGACAACCGTACCTGCAACTGACCGCAGCGTGATTTTGTCGCCGAAAAAGAAGTGTGTTAGCGGAATGAGTAATAATGGCGGGAGCGCCATTAATGTGGATGCGATTCCTACATGTGCGTATTTAATTGCTACCAGCGACAGCCATATTCCCAAAAAGGGACCAACGACTGCGCCTGCAATCAGGTACCAGCGTGCTTTTTGATTCTGCCAGAATCGAAAACTTTCATTTATTTTCCCACTAAAAATTTCAATAATCCACAGAACAATCGTGCCAACCAGAATACGCATCAGGTTGGCAGATAGCGCCGGGAATTCGGGATACAATCCCTTTTTTGCAGTGATTAGCGCAATTGATTGTCCCAATGCACCACCAAGCCCCATAAGGATACCGATCACAAACGTCCGTCGGTCAATATGTTCGTTTCCGTTGTTTCGTTCCAGAACGACCCATGCAATTCCCCCAACTGTTAGCGCAATTGCTAATAGTTCGAATGTGCCGAGTTTTTCATTTAGGAAAAACCATGCAAGTAAAGTGGACATCACCGGAACCAGTGAAAGAAGCAACATAGAAATGCGTGTACCAACCAATACAAATGCCCGGAACAGCATGGCGTCCCCAATTGGCAGGCCGATAATAGCGGATATGCCCAGCCAGGTCCATTGATACGCATCCGCCTGAATGGGAATGGGCGCACCATATATAATTGTGTGAGTGACCAGCAACAGGATGGTCGCAAATAATAGTCGCACACGGTTGACAACATTGGAACCAACCGCTTTGCATGCAAATGTGAAGAAAATTGATGTAAATGACCAGCAGAGCGCTGTAAAAACAGCAGCAATTTCGCCAATGAATGGATTCATTAATAAGTTCTCATAATCGTGAATCATTAGAAAAACATATGACTGAAAAATAATTGGAAAAAGTCGAATTTGGATTTGAAACATCGACGTGAAAAGATTACCAAAAATTAACGTTTTTCCAGGGTATTAGTTCCGAAAAATTAACCACATCGCGGAAATGTAGTTTCAGGAAAAAGTGCTTGCTTTTTTTACTCACAATGTTTATTATACTACTCCCCCCTGACGCTTCAGTGTAAATCTGTTACCCTGATTAGTATAGTACTACATCCAAACTTACCAAACGAGCGGGTTGCCATGAACTGCATCAAGAATTCTGTCTTACGCCTTCAGGAATTATATCTTCTTTTTATTTTGTTTACGGTTTGTATTATATCTTTGCCTATTCCGGCGAATGCATCATCCCGTGCAATTAATTACGCGGCAGAGTTTGATCGTGTGTATAGTGAAATCAATACGTACGCACTATCCGACTCGGTATGGCGATTGTGGCGGAGTGTTGTGGATTCGCACTATGTGATTCCTCCAAGCGATTCGGTTACCGCCATTAAAAAACTGGCAGCGGCATCCAATCGGGCACGTGAGGCTGTGGCTGGTCTGAAGGCCAAATTGGGCAAAACCAGTGATTCACTGGAAGTGAAACGCCAAACGCTCAACTGTCTGCTCGAATTGGAAAAGGCTCGGGTGGAACTGGAAACATCCATAAAGTTGAATCCATTTGACCATCGTACTCAAAAATATCTGATCTGGATTTATCAGCAACTATCGGACATGTACACCGATACAGGTTATTTTGAGCGCTCGGCGGCTTTGCTGGAAACGCTGGTGTATATCGTCAAAGACGATCCCCAGTTACACTATAAGTTGGGTGAACAATACATGTGGCTGAATAATTGGGAAAAAGCCCATGAGAATGTTCAGCGATCGATTGATTTGCTCCTGGATACGGATTGGGAATCGATAAATACTAATACGTTGTTTAGCCATTACATTTTGCGGGCAGAGGCTGAAATGAAAATGGGTAATGTGGAAGACGCATTACTCACATTAAATTATGCGAAATTGATCGCTCCAACTCCAAGCGATGAAAGCAAAGTGCAGTGGCAGATTGACTGGATTAACTGGGATAATGGAAATCTGGAAAATTCACGCCAATACGATGAATTACAAACAGAATTGGCAACATCAACAGATTACCCGGCGTTAAAGCGAAAATTGGAATCGTTGCTGAAATCATTGAAAACTGATCCTGCAAGATATGAAATCTTGTGGCAAATATCCCGGTTGCAATTTCAGCATCTGAATGAAAAAGATGAAGCCGTTTCACGCTTACAGGAATTGGTACATAAAGTCCCGCTTGATACGAGCGGATATGCAGTCGATCCGCGACAGCAAAAATATATAAATGATTATGGGCTGATGTGTTACAACCTCGGGATTTCGCATGTGGAAAAAGAAGAGTATCGATTGGCATTTTTGTATTTTTATCAATCGACATGTTTTAAGTGGAACGGTGTTGGCAAGAGTTATTTGCAATTGGCTTATTTAGCGTCTGCGCAAAATGAATATACGCTCGACTATTGCAATCATGCATTGAAATATGCCAATGCTTTGGCAGTGAATGAAATTGTGGATTTGTACCACTTGTTATTTCAGGCTCATGCAAATCAGGGTGAGTTTGATGAAGCAAAACGGTGGTATCAGCAGTGGGTCAGCTTAAAACAATAGTAGATAATCAGTTACTTTATGGAATAGGTATCCATTCAATATTAGATGGTATTGTTGGCTTCGACAAGCTCAGCCAACGGTTCGATTCGTACTCTGAACTTGTCGAAGGGTACAATTTCCACCTTTTATTGAGTGGATACTGGAATAGTATCAATTGAATTATTGATTTATGAGAAGAGTTGTCAATCATAAAATATTTGCAGGAATTGTACTGGCTGGTGCCCTGATCATTACTGGTTGTAGTTCGCAACTATCCGGTTTAAGGCATGAAAATCAGGCAACAGTCGATGAAACACCACCGGGTTTGGATAGTATCGTGGTCGCTCGTGCGGATTCAATTGCCCGGCAGTTTTTGCCAGCCGATCATCTGCGAAACGACGCCGCCACGCTGTTGGAAACCAGTCATATTTATTTTGCGGCAGGTGATTCGTTGCGAATGTTTTGGTTGGCAATCGCTCACCCGACTGAAACCGTGGCTGCGGCTGACACGCAACAATTTGAACGACACTACCGAGCAGCCTACCGGATGATTAAACACGATCAGCGATTGGTGAACGTCCGTCGTTTTGGCATTCCCGATGATACGGAACAGTTGATAACACGCCTGTATGAATCAGCCCAAAATGCAGTTGAACAAGCAATCCGGAAAAATCCATTTGAACTAAATTTACGGTTGCATATTATTCAAATTTATCTGGCGATGGCACGACTACGTGACAATACCGATGATTATGAAAAAGCAATCGCGGAAATTAATCAGGTAATTCGCATGAACCGGGGAATACCGGATATATATATCATACTTGGTGAGTGCTACGGTGCATTGGATGAATGGGAGAAGTCGTTTAATGCATACAAGGAGGCGCATCGGTTAGTAAAAGAAACGGCGTTTTTTCGTGCAGATACGGCTTCCGACACGACCCGACTGATTTTTCTAATGCAGCAACAAGCACATGCCCGTGCTAAAATGTACGACGATAGCACGGCTCTTACATTTTTGAATCAGGCAAAACATGCCACTCATTCGAATCAAAAACGAGTTGAATTGGATCATTATATCCAGTGGATCAACTGGGATGATGGAAATATTCGCGCAGTTGAAGAGCGCGATGCAATTTATGAACTTTATCAGCAGGGGGAATACAAAGATGCGAGTAAACGTTATAAGAAATTACTAAAAAGCCTGCGTACCCAGCGCACTCGAAACTTGATTAACTGGAAAATCGCCTTAATCGATTTTTCCATTCTCAATCGAAAAAAAGATGGCGTCCAGCGGATGTTTGGCGTTGTAAATAATTTGCCAAATGAGGCAGATTCGATGTCCACCATCTATTTAAATGATTATGGCGCGATGTGTTACAGTTTAGGAATGGATTTTGCTAAGCAGAAAGAGTATAAATTGGCCTATACGTATTTTTTGCAGGCAGCAGATATTGCCTGGAACGGTCAGGGGAAAAGTGCTGTAGAATTAGCAAAACTTTCAGTTGTCAATCCATCGCTGACAATCGCCCATTGTCAACAGGCGCTTCGGTTTGAGAATGAATTGGATAAGGATGCACGTCAACATGTTTACAGGCTGTTGATGAATGCATACAAAAGTAACGGGGAATTTACGCTGGCACGTAGCTATTATCAACGACTTCAACCATGAAATTATTTTGGAATATTTTAATTATTTCCGCATATGCATTAATGTTATCCCACTGTAGTTCGCACCTCAGTATGCATGGTCGTGTTTCGGCCCCGGCGGGCGTCGATAGTTTGGTTGCTGTTCAGGCCGATTCGATCACAGCGTTTTTATTTACCGATGAAAAAAGTAAAATTAAAGCCGCACAGTGGTTTACAAAGGCAAAACTCCGGTTAGCCGAAGCAGAGTCTCTGTTTGTTAACTGGCAGAGCATCAGCGATTCCTTACTAAATCAGTCCGATAAAGATTCTCCAAGAAACAAGTTGCACCAATCAATGCTGAAGAGCATCATCTCTGCAGAAAATGCCGCGAACCGATCGATTGAGTATAATCCATTCGACTATAATACCAGGAGTTTAATCGCCCAGGCTTATTTTTTTCATGGGCAGATAACCGGCACCGATTTTTATTATAAACGCAGCAAGGAGATTCTTAAATCGATTATTCAGCAGGAAAAAGGCGAACATTCGCTGTATTTCCGACTTGGAGAAAGTTGTTATCAATTAAATGACTGGAATTGTGCCTATGAAAATTATAAGCTGGCAGAAAATGTACTACTTTCGACCACCTTTGCTGAAAAGTACGGCAACGGCAATGGACATAGTTCAAAAAATTCGGTTGATCATCATGCTCAATTTCGATATGTCTCCCATCAGGCGATCGCCCGTGCCCGGCAATATGATAATAAAAATGCATTAATACTATTCAAACGTGCGGCAACCATGGCCGTAACAGCAACGGATAGTGAACTGGTTGATAATTACATCGATTGGATTCAATGGGATGGTGGCAATATTGTTACTGCCGAAAAGAAAAATCATCTGATGGTATTGTTAAAGGAAAAGCGATATCGTGAAGCCAGAGATGGATTCGAACAATTAATTAATGAACTGGAAACACAAACTGCAAAAGATGAAATTAACTGGCGCATCGCGCTGATTGAATATGAGTACCTTAATCAGAAGGAAAAAGCATGTGACCGGATGCACGAAATTGTACGGCACATTTCCTCAGTCAATATGAAAAATTTGCCGGCAGATTCTGAGTACCGGCAATACGCCAGTGATGCTGGCGCCATGTTTTACAAATTGGGCTTTGATTATAAAAAATTGTCCCAGTATAAAAATGCTTATCGTTGCTTTTCCACTGCTTCGGATATTGAATGGTACGGGAAAAGCAAAAGTCTACTTGAATTGGCTAAACTATCCATTCACGATGCAACCCAAACTCTGGACATTGTAAATGAGATATTGAAGGACGATAACGATTTGAACGGACAGGAACTTTTACAAGTTTATACACTAAAATTAAATGCATTAAAACGATTCGGCCGGGAACGCCTGACTGAAATCCAGGAAACCTATCGTCAGATAAAAGCGTTGCAATAGCAAAGTCATGCCATTACCCTCTTTGGTAAATTTCAAAATTCCTTCAAATATGTTGTGAACTTTTTATAACCTCATTCGTCTAAAATAGTAGGTTGCACAAAAAGAGCTGTGCTCAAGGAGTTATAATAACAACTATAACGCGACCGTTCACAGGTACTTGATAATAGCTTTGGTGAATGTCAATCATAATGACCAATATATATTATAAAAGCGCCATGATTGTTGGAAAATAGCGTAGGATAAACCTGCGCATGATTGCGTTGTAACTCCTTCAATTTGGAGGTGACGTTATGTTTAAAAAGAAAATTTCACGGTACTTTCCAGGATTTTTAATTATTGCATTGTCAATTGGAATGGCCGGCTGTTATACACAATTTTCCCGTCCGACTGTTGATAATGACTATTACGCCGACGATGATGACGCGTACGCGGAATCCTACCAGTACTATGATGAAGATGAGTATCAGGATGCCGATAGTGTTATGTTCCGATATTCTGATGTATATGTTGTAAATCCTGAACCGTATTATTACGGTCCGGAAGCATGGGACTATTGGTCACCGTACTACCGTTGGCACCGGCCAGGCTGGTACGGGTATTACGATCCATGGTACGGTAATCTTATTGTTATCGGCGGCTGGCATCGTCATTATGATCCGTTTTGGGATCCCTGGTGGGATGACTGGATGGTTTACAATTACATGTACAGTTATCACCCAAACCGCTATTATTGGCATGTTGATCCACACCGTGGATATGCCCGGCCTGAACGACGTGTCAAACGTGAAGTTGAACGCCGGGAAAGTCCGGTAGCGCATCGAATGAAGAAGCGCGAGAAATCCATTGAAGAAACGCGACTCAAAAAGCCGTCAACAGGTAATTCAACTGACAGAGATGGAATTATTGCACGACCAACACGTCGGCCGACGGCAATATCCGGCGAGCGGGAAAAACGACCAATAAGTAAACCGTCGGTTATTTCACGGCCAAAAACGGAAAATCCAACTTCGCGAACTGTACGCGAACCAGTGGCTCGACGGGCTAAGCCGGAACAGCCGTCCAAGAATGTACGTGAACCAGAAAAAAAGCCATCGCCCCCGCAGAGTGTACGACGTTCGAAACCTGCGCCCCGACAAGCGCCAAAAGTCGCTCCAAAATCCGATCGGGATAGTGGTTCGAAGGGCTCAAGTGTCAGCAAGCCAAGCCCACGTCGGAGTGCACCATCATATCGCCCTGCTCCACCACCTCCAAAATCGAGTGGTGGAAATCATTCAGGGAGTTCAGGATCGAAAAGTTCAGGAAGTTCCGGTTCAAAAAATTCCGGCTCCAGTAATTCGGGTTCGAAAGGAAAACGAAAATAGTTCGCTTCGAAGAATGAATGTATTCACATTAAAATATGGATTAGTGAACAATTTAAAAATATAGGATTTCAGGAAGGATATTATATATGAAACAGGTAATATTCATTCTATTAGCTGGTGCGCTGTTGTTGCCGGGACTGGCATTTGGACAGACAGAAGTATTTTTTCTGGGGCATCAATGGGGAATTGGTGCAAAAGCGCTGGCAATGGGAGGCGCCTTCTCTGCGGTAGCTGATGATTATACAGCATCATATTGGAATCCGGCAGGACTGGCGCAGATCCATCGCATGGAGCTGCTGGGATCGATGTCACACTTCGTGATGAAAAATGACGCTCGTTACTTGCAGAACAGTTCGCCAACCGAAACCAACGCAACAAAGTTAAATGCATTTGGTTTTGTGATTCCTTATCCTACATATCGTGGCAGTTTAGTGTTTTCTGTTGGCTATAATCGAGTGCGAAGTTTTGATGAGGGTTTTGGAATACAACATTATTTCCATCCAAGCGAAACGACTGCATATACTCAAAGTTATGATGAGCTTGAGTCCGGCAGCCTGTCCAATTGGATTTTCTCGGGTGCACTCGAAGTGACACAAAATCTTGCACTCGGGGCATCCATAAATATTTGGCGGGGAAATGATGATTATGAATGGATTCGTGAGTATGATAGTGAATTGAACTTGTTTGATTACGATCGGACGAGCAATTTAAATATAGAAACCAAGTATCATGCGGTTAACTTCAAGCTGGGTGCACTCTATCGGTTAGGAATTTTAGGCCGTATTGGTGTTACAATGTCGACGCCTGTCAAATTAAAAGCCGATGAAAGCTGGAGCCAAAAAGTTCGTGATTTTGATAATTACGATCCGGCCTATGCTGATTCAGTGTTCGAATACAAAGATTATGGTAATTGGGATTATTCTATAAAATCACCAATTATTATGGGTGCTGGCGGCGCATTCACTCTATTCCCAAATCTCGTTGTGTCCGGTGATGTGGAATATAGTGACTGGACTCAAATGAAATATGAATCCGAGCCTTCCGTGGGTGACCAGATTGAAGAAAACCGTAAATTCAAGCGTGAATACCGGGCAACAACCCAGATTCATGTTGGTGCGGAATTTACTGTGCCAATAGTAAATTTACAACTCCGAGGCGGTTTCTTTAATCGACCTTTACCGTTTAAGGATGCCACCAAACAGCAGGATCGCAAATTCCTCACCGCAGGTGTGGGGATGCTGCTCGATAAACAGGTGAAGCTGGATGTGGCATGGCTGCACGGCTGGTGGAAAGATCAAAGTTATCTGTCGGAAGACATTCCGATGCTAACCGAGAAAATTGAAACCGACAAGATCCTGGCAACAATCGCATTTCGATTTTGATATCCCCCATACATCGTTATGTTTCAGCAGTTGGAGAAATCTCCGGCGTTTCATGTGCCGGAGATTTTTTTATATGGTTCACCGCTTTCCGCTTGCAGAAAAAGACTTGATTCTTAGACGAATTTTATATACAATAAGGACAAGTTGAGGCAACCGTTAAAAGACTAATCAAGTGCGAGCTGTCGCTGAATGGTTAACTGCATGCTTATATATCGATGGGAAATGGTAAACGATGAATGGGAAGAAAATGAGTTTTCTTATCCCTGCAATCCGTAGCTTTCGTGGTTACTTTATGTCGTTGGTAAAATAACAAATGGTTACTATTCTTAATAAATCCTGCCTGAAATTATCTTCGCAATCAATCAAAAGACTGCTTGTAATTGGCGTTTTTCTGGTACCACTGTTTTTAATGTTGGTGGCATCACGAGTCTATGCAAATGAGAAGAAGGATCTCGCCCGGCAATATTATGAACAGGGCATAGAATTGCAGGAAAACGAATTGCCGGATTCGGCGCTGTCTGCCTTCAAATTGGCGTTAAAATATGACAGAAAATATGCGGATGCATACCACCAGATTGCGCGTATTTATATGGCACGAAATACTGTGTACGACCGTTTCCGCGCTACAAATCAACTCGACAAAGCAATCCATCTTGATTGGAACAATGTGGATTATCGATTTACCCGTGCGCTATTATTTATTGAAAAAGGAATGAATGGTTCGGCGTTGGAAGAATTTGAACGAGTCGTTCGTATCGATCCCGATTATTACATGTCGTATTACCGAATGGGGCTGATCGTCGAAGAAGAATGTCTGTACCAGCGTGATTTAATCGATCCGGAGGCTTCCGGTGTCATCTATTTTAGAAAATTTTCTGAAGAACAGCGGAAGAAAGTGCTGTATTATTATAACAAAGTAATAGCGCTGAATCCGCATTTCACAGAGGTCTACTATCGTCTGGGATTAATGTATTATGAATTTGGCCAACTGGATGAAATGATCTCCCTGCTGGAAAACGCGGTGCACATTAATGAAGATGATAAAAACTGCCATCTCTTTCTGGGATTTGCCTACCATCAACAGGAGAGATTTCAGGAAGCCAATCAGGAATACAAGGCGGCGATGGCTTTGATGGATGATGATGAATTGAGTGTTTTCAATACGATTGATTTGCTGCTTAGCCCGGATGAGCAAAAGGAGTTCGAAAAAGCCGGAAGATATGCACAACTCCAAAAACAGCGGGAATTCTGGCAACAACGCGATCCGTTTTTTCTTACCAAAACCAATGAACGGCAGTTGGAACATTATAGCCGTGTCGCCTACGCCAACTTGCGTTTTTATATCCCGCTTAAAAAAGTAGATGGCTGGAAAACCGATCAAGGCCAGGTGTATATCCGTTATGGTAAGCCGGAGAGCATGTACCGAACCCGCGCTGAACTGGCGATGAGCAATGGCGGTGGCGGCTCGGTGATCACGTCAAAAGAAGTGTGGCGCTACCCTGATTTCGATATGATCTATGAAGACCGAAGCTTGATGCGCCGTTATGTTTTCGCCTGGGGCGATTCTCCCGATAATGATTATCGGGAAATATACAACCGATTGATTCGGGAGAAACCTGAGGAATATAACTATTTGCCGGACATTAAACAGCTTCCGGTCATCGCAGACCAAGTGAGTTTTCGTGGTGATAGCGGACTAACGGTTACAAATGTAAATGCGGCTTTACCGGGCGACAGTTTGCATTTCATTCTTGATGGAAATAACTGGCAGGCATTAATACAATCCGGTATATTCCTGCGTGATGCTGACTGGAATCCGGTCACTCAGGATTCGGGCACGGTGATGGTACAGGAAGACGAACTTTCATCCATCGGCGCAGACAGATATTTTTTCATCAGCCGCGACGTCACTGAATCGCCTGGAACATATCATTTATCGGTGGAATTTCAGGATAAAGCATCAGGGAAACGGGGCGTTTACCGAACAGATGTCGTTGCTGATACATTCACGGCATCGGGATTGCAGATGAGTGATATTTTGCTGGCAACGCAAATTGAAACCGATACACTTGTACGATCTTTGCAACGAAATGAACTGCGCATTACACCCAATCCGGTTAGGAAATTAGTCCCCGGCATGCCTGTATACCTTTATTATGAAATATATAATTTGATTACTGATAAAAATGGTATGGCTTTTTACAAAATAGATTATCGACTGGGCAACGACAAGCAAAAGGATGGAGTCTTTCGAAAATTCTTTACCAGTCTGGGACTAATAAGCCAACGCGGCGCGATTACTACTTCTCAGGAGTATAGCAGTAGCGCTTCAACAGCGTATCAATCTTATCGTCTCAATATTCCCGCCCATATCCAGGGAAATCTCAAACTGGACGTGATCGTTACTGATTTAATGAATAAACAAACTTCTACCAAAACGATAGAATTCACCATGGAGTCATTAGAATGAAACGAATTATTGTGACCGGCGGCAGTGGATTTCTTGGCGGTCATCTTGTGGTTGAGGGCGCCGAATCATTTTCAATTACTGCAACATATAATGAACATTCTTGTAAACTATCCGGTGCAGCGTGGCAGCAACTCAATCTGGAAAATCCTGCTGATATAGAAACTTTGATCAGAGAAGTACGTCCTGCTGCTATTGTGCATACTGCGGCGCTTGCCGCGGTAGATGAGTGTGAGACGAATCGCGAAAAGGCAGATCGAATTAATATACAAGCAACAGAAATACTTGCCCGACTGGCGCAGGAACTGAACAGCCGAATGATTTATGTGTCGACAGATATGGTGTTCGATGGCCAGAAGGGAAATTATACTGAATCCGATGAAGTGAATCCGGTCAATTATTATGGACAAACCAAATTCAAGGCTGAAAAAAAAGTACAATCCATATGCAGCAATTACGTGGTCGCCCGAACAGCGTTGATTTATGGGGCCAGCCGGACATCATCCATTTCGTTCTATGAGAACATGTTACGCAGGTTATACAATCGGCAACCGGTTTTCTTGTTTGATGATCAATACCGAACGCCGATTTGGGTTACAAATTTGGCACGACTGTTGCTGGAATTGGTTGAACACTCTTATGTTGGTACACTTCATCTTGGAGGACCGCAACGGATGCAGCGATACGAGTTTGGCGCCGAAGCTGCATCAGTGTTCGGGCTGTCGATGGAATCGGTCGAAGTTAAATCAATGGATGAAATTATAACACCTGCGGCGCGTCCGCGTGATGTGTCATTTGATATAAGCCGGGCCCGATCGATCATGAAAACGCTGTTTGTGCCAAGTAAGACAGCATTTGAATTTGAACGCGCTCATAAGCTATTTCAATTTTGAAATTGGATTCTCATTTTGAAATTGTCAAATTGATACATAATTGAGATATTGCATAAAAGTTGGCCCGATTATTACCAAATTATAATATGGTGACCAGACATTAATTTTTTAATAAACTATCATGTAGATTCCAATTTGCTTAATTTAACCGGCTGATTTTGTACTTGACTTTTATAATTAATACATTATATTATAACGAAATATCGTGCGTGGAAAATCTGCACCGCATCATTGACTGGAGTATATAGTGAAAGACTTCTCTCACGACGTTGATTCGAGCACTGCCGTGGAGCCTCAATATACAGTTGGAAGATCATCCTCCGGATATGTCAGAAATCGCCCGCTGGATCAATTCAAAATAGAAAAATTTCCGCGTGAATTCAGAAAAGATATTCTGGGATCACTGGATTATCGTTTTCTGATTATCCTCATTGTGACGTTTGTCGTTGAGCTTGCCATTATTCTGTTTCTAGAGCACTACGTTCCTCAGGAGATAGATGCAACGACAATTTCAAATATTCAGCAACAATATGTCGATTTACTGCTGGAAGACAAACTGGAACCAACCACAGGATCGTCGACATTACAGGAAATAACCGGAAACGCAAGCGGAGAATCAATAGACCACCAAACATTAACCGGCCTGTCCGAGTGGATGGATATATTCGCAGATCGTGCGCTGGAATCGTTTGAAGATACCCCGGTATTTTCGCCTACCGTTCAGGCGCCACCCCAACAGAAAACGCAGGAAACACTTGTCCCCACGCGTGAGCAGGTATCAACCGCCCGGGCAAATGCTACGGTCGAACGCGCCCGTTCACGTGAAGACCTCGAGCAGGAAGTCAGCAACATCGGTTTGTTAGGTATGCTTAGCGGAAAAAGCGCGAACTACGATTATGAGTATATTGATGATCTGCTCGATTATGCGGAATTAAATGCCGACCATTTTGCAAATGTGCTTTCTAAACTAAATTCAATTCAGGTACCCCGACACAATACCGCCGGTTACATTATTAGTCAACGACGCCGGAATGAACTTGGTGGCGGCGAATTAAAACGCGGCCGTGTAAATGCCGACGGTGCGATTGCTGCCGCAGTGGAAGATATTGATCCATTAGCCGAAGCAAAAACCACGACCGTTGCCCGCCAAATGAAATACGAAGATGTGCCATCGAGTACGAATGCGCTGGAAAAATTACAGCCCCAGCCGGGCAGCGGCGTCCGGCGTGAAGCCAAAGATGTGATGCGTGTTGTTCAGTCTCATAAGCGCGCCCTGCAGGATTGTTATAAACAAACCTTGAAACGGAATCCGGCCATCCGTGGTAAAATTGTTATTCGCTTCACGGTGAGTCCGATGGGTGAAGTGGTGGATGCTGCTGTTGTCAACTCCACATTAAACGATGCTGAAATGGAAGAGTGTCTGACCTATCGCATCAGCCGTTGGCGCGATTTCGGATATTGCGATCCGGCATTTGGAGACATTACCTACAAGCAAGTGTTTAATTTTGGGAAGTAGTTTTAGTATTCCAAATAATTTGCGAAATATCAATTATAAAATGTATGCTTCGATATAGTTTGTGCCTCGAACAGGGTGGTTTGACGCTGCGAGATGGCAAACTTAGCATCCATTCCCTGAGCTTGTCAAAGGGAACGCTTCAATTAGTTTTAGACACTAATGTTATGTATCATCCAATCTGCTGTTAACGATTGGTTTTTAGTTATTGGGTCACATGCTGATAGGTGAATGCTGCACGCTAACGCTTTTTGTTTCTCGCTAATTTATTCAACTCCCACCTTTTCCAACTATCAATATTTTGAAAAATTATCTTGCTATTTTCGCGATTGTGTAGTATTTTACACGATGCATGAACTGCTATAATGTATTGATTTTCGAATGCATGTGGATTGCTATTAACGGATGATCTGACAGGAATGGCTGATACAAATAAATTTTTTTCAACAGGCAAACTACCTCACGACGTACTGAATCGTCTTATCAACAAATATACTTCAACCATTAATGATGTTGTCATTGGCTCCAGAATTGGCATGGATGCCACGGTTATTGATTGGGGCGATCGCTACCTGGTTGCGAAAACCGATCCGATCACGTTCGTTACAGATGAAATCGGTTTTTATGCAATCAATATTAACGCTAATGATATTGCCTGTATGGGAGCCATTCCGCGGTGGTTTCTGGCGACGTTACTATTGCCGGAGCAGGGGACGTCTGAAAAGATGGTCGAGCGTATTTTTCAGCAAATTGCCACGGCAGCGCGTGAACATAATATTGCCTTTTGCGGGGGGCATACGGAAGTGACGTACGGGATTAATCGTCCTGTCATTATTGGCCAGATGCTGGGTGAAGCGCCAAAGGATAAATTGATCGGCTTGCAAAAGGCTCAGCCTGATGACGATATCCTGCTCACAAAGGGAATCGCCATTGAAGCAACATCCATTATTGCCCGTGAGTATGGCAACGATTTGACAGATGCATTTTCGATCGATTTTGTTAAACAGTGTCAAAATTTTATTCATACTCCCGGTATTTCAGTGTTGAAGGAAGCAGCGATTGCCACGCAGTTTGACGAAGTTCATGCCCTGCACGATCTGACGGAAGGCGGACTTGCTGTCGGCTTGTTTGAGTTGGCAAAGGCATCGGGCACGGGCTTACGGGTGGAATGTGACATGGTGGATATTTTCCCGGAAAGCAAACTGCTGTGTGATATTTATGAACTTGATCCGTTTGGCGCCATTGCCTCCGGCGCTTTATTGATTTCATGTGCGCCATCCGTAAGTCATGACTTATTAAGTGAATTGGAAAAACAAAATATCTCCGGCTGCAAAATTGGTAAGATCCTGGCGCCGGAATTTGGTATTAAAATGATCTCCTACGAGGGAACCGAACAGAACCTGCCTTATTTTGAACGCGATGAAATAATCAAACTGTACGAATAAGCGCCAGCGTTGGAATAGCCGAACACGTTCCACAAACATGGAATTATCCAGGGGAGGATATATGGCTTTTCAGATAGAATGGATTGAAAGTCAGTTTTTTGATCCCGGCAAAATTGCTAATCAAATGATCATCGTGCACCACACCGGAAGTAATAATGGACAAGTTAATAGTTTTGAAGGTACAATAAGCTGGTTTAAGCCTGCCACCTGGCGCACTTACAGTCAGGTATCCGCTCAATATATTATTGCCCGAGAAGAGCGACCAATTGTTCAAATGGTTCGTGATGACGATACCGCCTGGCATGCAGGACGCAGCGAATGGATCATTGATGGGCATAAGTATACTGAACTCAATAATCGCAGCATTGGCATCGAGTTACAAGGTGACGGAAATCTTGTCGGCTATACCCAATTTCAATACGAAGCGTTGATTTGGCTGATTCGGCAAAAAATGCAAAAGTATAATGTCCCCCTCGAACTGGTTCGCGGGCATCAGGAAATATCCAC
This sequence comes from Candidatus Zhuqueibacterota bacterium, assembly GCA_016931935.1. Taxonomy (GTDB): domain Bacteria; phylum Zhuqueibacterota; class Zhuqueibacteria; order Thermofontimicrobiales; family Thiofontviventaceae; genus Thiofontivivens. The sequence continues at coordinate 20,150 of JAFGDW010000126.1, forward strand.
TCAAAAGGTAGATCCGGGACGTTTATTTGACTGGAATTGGGTGCGGAATCAGTTAAGCTCGGTGAGCGTTAATGTCCCAAACACACCGCCTGCCGATGTCGTTGATTCGGATAATGATGGCGTCGTTTACACCGATCCTAATCATGATGTCTATATCCCGGATGGGCGTGACCGAAGCTTGTTCGGTCGGATTGTCGAAGCTATTTTCTCATTGTTCAAATAGGAGGCAATATGCCGACTCAAATTTCGCCTGATCAGATGGCAAAGAATGAACAGCAAGTGCTTGACTTTATCAAAAAAATGTGGGGACAAACTCAGGAGAAAAAGATCTGGGCACGCTTAATCACCGCGGTTATAATTATAATTGCCATATATCAGGAACTGGGAACAGATATACATTTAACCGATACATGGAAGGAAATAACTATAATAGTGATTGCCGGCTATTTTGGTGTTGCGACTTATCGAACCACATTTCGCTACATTTTTCAAGCAAAGGGAGAAGAAAATGAGTGACCAAACTCAAACTACGATTGATAAGCCAACCATGACTTTTCTGGAGGCTCTGGATGATCAGGCTGAAAATAAAAAACTAATTTCCCGGATCATTACTTTTGTTATTTTGGGCATTGCTGTTTATGAAGAATTGTTCGTCACAAATGGTTTAAAGGATAATTGGATGGAATTAACGAAGTGGTGCCTGCTTTATTATTTCAGCCGATCCGCTGTGGAAAAAATTGCCAAATATGTGAATGCGAAAAGTCAACCGCAGGCATAAATGTACTAATCAAACAGCAATTTATTTTCGCGCAGCATCATGGTTATTCCGACAGGTTTAAAATTTTAATAACCGTCTGAGATTTTTTTAGACGGTTTTTTTATGCGTGAATAATGGAGGCAGCGTGTAATTGATGTTATTTGAAAGTCACATAATTTACCGCTTGAATATGAATCCACAAAAATCGGAAACAAAAACAGCAGCAGGTGAGTTTTAATTATACAATGGAAAAATTGACCAATCAGACGAGACTTATGAAACGGATATTAATTGGTGCGCTTATTACTGGTTTTGCTAGTATCGCCGTCGCTGCTGAAGATGTAACTATAAATCAAACCCAAGCAAACAGCCTGGTAATTGATTTCTCCCCACTTAATTGGCAAATTGAGCAGAGTATTGCCAATGGGGTTACCTATACTCATGTTAAATTTCAACAAGCTGAAAGCTACTTTTCGCCTGGCGAGCCAGATGTCCCGGCCAGGCGAATTATGGTTGGCGTACCGCTATCCGGGAATGTTACCTGGCAGATAACAACTACGGAAGCGGGAAATAAAATTAGTGGACGAATGCTTCCGGTCGTCGAAACCGGCTTGAGTCGCCCTTACACCGAGCAAGAAGAAATTTACCAGTCAAACCTTGCCTTCCCCAAAGCTCGTGTTGAAGTCAGCAAACCAATGTGGTACCGCGATCAGCGCATTGTGTTTGTTACTTTGTATCCGCTAAGCTTTTCACCGACAGAACAAACAATTCAATTATGGAATCGAATTACAGTTCAACTTCAGTTTCAGGGTAGTAATCTGCAAAAGTCGGAAAAATCGTTAAAATTAAAATATGAACCGGATTATCAATCCACCATTGCCAATTATGAGCAAGCTAAAAAATGGCGACGCGTTGAAAACAAGAGTGCACGGAAGCAATCAGTTCAAAAAAGCAGTGATAACTGGTATAAAATTTCCATTCAGGAAGAAGGCATGTATAAACTGACAGGAAAATTTCTGTCAGATAACGATATTTCTATCCAGTCGATTGATCCGGCAACGGTTAAAATTTATAATAACGGCGGTCGTGAACTACCGCGCGAGTTAGATACACCGCGCCCCCAGTCACTTATTGAAAATGCAATTCAATTCGTGGATGTGAACAATGATGGCAAGCTGGACAACTCCGATTACTTTCTGTTTTACGGCAAAGCTGTTGATGGCTGGCAATGGGATGGTCATTTTTCCCACTATATCAATCATTACACAAAGAATAATATTTACTGGTTGACCTGGGGTGACGATCCCGGTAAGCGGATGCAAACGGTAGCACTTGATTCATCGATCCCGGCTGTTGATATCCAGTCGACGTGGGGCCATGTATATAGTGAGCAGGAATTGGAAAATCCGCTGGATTCGGGAATTGATTGGTACGGGGTAGCGCTTACGGCTGGGTCAACAAGTTCGAAAACCAAAACATATGGTTTTACGCTCAACAGTGCGATCGAACATGATTCACTGACCGTCGTGGCACGGGTGGTAACGGCTGCCGGTGGCGATCATGGATTCCAGTTTCTTATGAATAATCACGTGCTTGGTTCCATCAGTGTGTCGGGTATACGGGGAAGCAGTTATATCTACCTCAAGGAAGGACTATTCGAGCAGACAACAACGTATTTGGTTAATGGTTATAATCAGTTTAAGATTAACTATAATCCACCTGAGATAAGTTCAAAATCGTATGTCGACTGGGTTGAATTGCATTATAAAAGGCATTTGAATGCTGATGATAATGCCATTGTTTTCTATTCACCCGCAGAACAGGGAACATATCGCTACCATCTTGGCAATTTCACAAAATCAGCAATTCATGCCTATGACCTGACCTCATTTAGTGATGTACGTACGTTCAATGTTTCTACACTATTCGAAGGAAGTTTCACTATATCGGATACGACAAACGCACACCATCCGAAACACTATCTGGCAATTGCCGACGATCAATTCCTGACATCCATGGAAATCGAAAAGGATGTTGTCGCCGATTTACGAAATATACAAACGCCGGCAGATTTTATAATTATCACGCATGATGATTTTTATGAGCAGGCATTGGCGCTTGAAAGTCTGCGAGAAAATTGTGACGATCTGCAAACCACAGTCGTGAAAATTTCAGACGTATATGACGATTTCTCATGGGGATTGTTTGATCCGGTTGCGATACGAGATTTTGTGAAATTCGCGTATGAAAATTGGGGAAATCCGGGTTATGTGTTGTTAATAGGCACCGGAGATTACGATTACCGCAACATACTTGATCCTGTGGATAATAACTGGATTCCACCGTATCAGTCGGATGATATGTATGAGGTTGACAGTCGCGCTCGCGACGATTATTACGTTTGTGTCAGCGGTGACGATGATATTATGGATCTGGCGATTGGCCGGCTGCCGGTTCGCAATCCCGATCAGGCGCGAATTGCTGTACGCAAGATTATCGATTATCATAATACGCCAGCCCCGGGCGATTGGCGAAATTCAATTACAATGGTCGCAGATGATGTTCATGGTGAATACGCTGATGTGTACGAACCAGAACATACCACCGACACTGAACAGATAATCAACAGAGTCATTCCCGAATCGTTTAACATTAATAAAATTTACCTGATTGATTATCCTGAAGTTTATACAGCATCGATTACCGGTATTCGCAAACCCGCGGCACAGGCAGCAATTCTGGATGCGATCAACAAGGGGACACTGGTTATCAATTACATTGGGCACGGTCGCTACGATTTGTGGGCGCATGAGGTGGTGCTCGATATGAAGACAGATCTGGACAAGATTCAGAATGGAAACAAATTAGCGCTATGGGTTGCTGCGACGTGTTATTTCGGGCGTTTCGACAATCCTGATTACGAAAGTATGAGTGAAGAGTTGGTAATCAAACCGGATGGCGGGGCGATTGCCGTGTATGCCTCAGCCCGGCTCGCACAATCTGGTCCGAATGCCGCGTTGACCGAATTGTTTTACGAAAAATTGTTCCCAACAGCATATCATACGGTGCGTATCGGCGATGCTGTTAAAAATGCCAAAAATGCCCGCGGCAATTATTTGAACGATCAAAAGACACATCTGTTTGGTGATCCGACGATTATATTGGCAAATCCCAAATTAAAAGCTTCCATAAAACGCATCGCACCGGATTCGATTGAAGCCTTGAAGCAGTTGACGGTTTCCGGAGAAATTCTAAAAGATGGTGTCGTCTGGCCGGATTTTAACGGCGAAGTGCTGGTTAATGTATTTGATTCCCAAAAGAAACGAGTTTATTCATACCAAAACGATCAATATAAAATTCGGTACACCTTGCCAGGCAATAGTATTTTCCGTGGCCAGGCGACAATAAATAAAGGGCAGTTTCAGGTGAAGTTTATCGTGCCAAAGGACATCACCTACGGTGGGGATGACGGCCGAATTAGCGTGTTTTTTGATGATGCAATTAATGCCGGTACCGGATTTTATGATAATATTGGTGTTGGCGGCACCGATACATCACTGGTCGATATTGTTGGTCCTGAAATACATTTGGCAGCAAATGAGCAATCTTTGTTCGATGGCGCCATTATTGAAGGCAATCAAATTCTCAAGATTGAATTAAGCGATAGTATAAGTGGAATTAATATCGCCGGTGCCATTGGGCACAATATCACTGTCACCGTGGATGGACGGAAACAGGATATTACCGATACGTTTAAATATAACCCGGACAGCTACACAACCGGACATGCGGAATATCAATTGGAGAATTTGTCCGAGGGATTGCATCACTTGAGCGTGAAAGCGTGGGATAATAGCAATAATTCCAGTGAGCAGTCGATTCAGTTTACGCTTGTGCCTGCGGGGCAATTATCCTTGCAACGTGTGTTAAATTACCCGAATCCGATTTTCAATGAAACTGATTTCACATTTCTTGCAAACAGATCTTGCGAGGTAACGATTAAAATATATACAGTCGCCGGTCGGCTCATTCGGGTGTTGGATGCGAACTGGGCGGAAGCAGGTTTTAACCGAATCCATTGGGATGGTCGGGATGAAGATGGTGACGAACTTGCCAACGGAGTTTACTTATACAAGGTAAAGGCGAAATCTGATAATGCGAATAGTCCTGCTACCGCGGAGACTGTTCAAAAACTTATGATCATGCGATAATTGCGGGAGTTTTCCATGAAGAATAAAGGAATCTGGCTCGTTTTTCTTTTTCTGTTTTTATATAATTATGGCGCCCAGTGTAAAGAAGTAAAAAACAACGCGGCAGTGCATATTCTGAATACAACAGGAAAAAGTATTTCCTTTGAAATGTTACTCACTGCACCGGAAATTGATACGTTGCGCTTAAATGGAGATGAATATCTGTCAGTTCCGATTGCGAATGCATCTGTCGAAGCCGCAGCAGGAGAACCTGCCTTACCGATGATACCTGTTACCATCGGTATTCCCGCCGGAGCTCAAATTCAGCATACGATTGAAGTAGGAGACACCCGCACACTTGAAGGCGTCTTGCTGCCACAGCCGACCTGGAATGAGCATAATAAGCTGCTCGATAAACAATACACGCGTGATAATCAAAGTTACTCGAATGTGCAAATAAATCCGCAAGATGTCATTGAAATTGGTGAACCGGGCCAAATGCGGGATTTGCAACTGGTAACAATTAAGCTTTATCCGATACAGTTTATTGCCGCTCAAAATAAAATTTTACTCCACACATCTGTTCGAGTCAAAATTCAATTTGTCGGAGGAAATATTCCGGCGAGCAAACCACAGGCGTATACAGCCGCAGAGACCGAATTGCTGTCGGGTGCAATGCTTAATTTTGAGCAAGCCAAACAATGGCGGATTGCTCGTACCAGAAGTCTGGCAAAAAAGACATCGCCGTTTGCCGGACAACAGTGGTTAAAAATAGTCATCAAAGATGAGGGAATGTATAAAATTACCGGAAAAACATTGAGTGATTTTGCAATTGATATCAAATCAATCGATCCTTCAAAATTGCGATTGTACAACAATGGTGGTCGCGAATTGGATCGAAGCGAAAAGGCCGAACCTTCGGAAGGACTAATTGAAAATTCCATGCTCGTGGAAGCCGGCAATGATGGCGTTTTTGACGCACTCGATTACATCGTATTTTATGGGAAATCGGTAAACAATTGGGAGTATGATTCGGAACGTCGCGGATATTTTCATTATATGAATCATTATACCGATGAAAATGTGTACTGGCTCTCCTGGAGCGGTTATCAAAATGGTAAACGGATGACGATTAAAACCGTGGGACAAGATGAAAATTTATCCCCGGATCCATACTATACGAGCCTGGCGTATTATGACCAGAACGATGAAAACTTCTTGAGTTCCGGTTATGAATGGTTTTCGCAAGCCATGAATAGCGGAACAAAGTATACGTTTGGCATTGAATTACCCAATGCAGTACCGGACAATACGTTGTTCCGGTTTCAGATGTATAATAATACCACCGGAGCTCATCAATTTGTCATTACAGTGAATGGTGCTTCGTTGGCAACGTTTGATAGTCGAGGGCAAGGATACACAATATGGGATCGAACAAAATCCAGTGTGATAAAATCCGGTTTTAATTCGATCCAAATTCAATATGATGCACAGGTTGAAGAAAGTCAATCCTATCTGGACTGGATTGAACTCGTTTACGAGCGTCAATTTGTGGCAAAAGACGATATGCTGGAATTTTTTTTAGAACCATATGATAACTCCAAAAAAATTCAAGTCACCGGCTTCAGCTCTAACAATATTCATATTTTCGATGTCAGTGATTTTACCAACGTAAAAATGCTGGATAATGTAAAGTATGAAAACAACTCGGCGACATTTGTTGAATTCAAAGGATCGGTTACCCGGCAAAGATTACTGGCTGTAAGCGATAATGCCTTTAAAACACCGGTAAGCGTTGCGAATGTTACGTTTGCTGACTTGCGTAATACCAATAACGGTGCCGAATTCCTGATCATAACACATGATGATTTCTACGATGCAGCTGTTAAACTTGCAGAGCATCGGCAACAACATGATGGCATCGTCAGCCTTCCGGTCAAAATTTTAGATATTTACAATGAATTCTCATGGGGTTTGTTCGATCCGTTGGCTATTCGTCATTTTATAAAATATGCCTATGATAACTGGAGCATGCTGCCTGTTTATGTGCTATTGCTGGGAGATGGTGATTACGATTATCGTAACATGATTTCAAAGGATGATAAAAACTGGTTACCGCCGTTTGAAACAGAGACGATCGATGCTATTAATAATCGTGCGGTGGATGACTGGTTTGTTTATGTTACCGCTGATAACCAGTACGCGGATTTGGCAATCGGGCGCTTGCCGGTCGACTCCGAAGAAGAGGCGGACATTATAGTTAATAAAATTATTAATTATGAAACTGCCTCATTTACGAGTAACGGAAATGGTATTGACGACTGGCGCAATACCATTACTATCGTTGGGGATGATGAAAAAACCGACGGTGGCGGTGGGCATGAACTGGATCACACAAACGACGCTGAAACGATTAGTGAAGGCAATACGTATATACCCGACACTTTTAACAAGGTAAAAATTTATTTAACCGAATATCCCGAAGTACGCGGCACCTCGTTTCTATCAGCTATTTTAAAGCCACAGGCTGCCGATGCTATCATGAAACAGATAAACGAAGGTTCGTTGATTATCAATTTCCTGGGGCATGGAAATCCTACCACCTGGACGCATGAATATGTCTTGTACGAACCACGTGATTTTGACAAAATCAGAAATGATGACCGACTGGCATTTTGGATTGCTGCAACGTGTGATTTTGGTCGATTCGATGATCCGACCGAACGCGGTTTAGCGGAGGATTTAATTGTCGCGAAAGGTCGTGGAGCAATTGGCGTACTAGCGTCAACACGTAAGGTATACGCCAATTTAAACGCTGCACTCAACATGGAATTCTACAAACAGTTGTTTGAAAATCCGCATTTGCCCAAACGTCTGGGCGTCGCTTTATTGCATGCAAAAATTAATCGTGGCAGTGATATTAATAACCAAAAATATGTGCTTTTAGGTGATCCGACGATGCGGCTGGTTGTACCGCGCTATTCGGCACAGATTACATCCATCTCACCGGATACGATTCGGGCACTCAGCAAAATTACGGTCAAGGGACATGTCGAACTCGATTATGTGCCTTATTCCGGATTTAACGGCAAGGCGCTTGTGAAAGCATTTGATTCGAAAAAGAATACCGTATATAATACGGATCAGGGCGGTGTTCTAAACTACATGCTGCCGGGAAATACTATTTTCCGTGGAACCGGTGCTGTAAAAAATGGAAATTTCCAGGTAGAATTTATTGTGCCAAAAGACATTACTTACGGCGGTAATTTGGGGCGGATTAGTGTATATCTTGTGAACTCACATGCAAGTGGTAATGGCTATCAGGAAGGATTGACAGTTGGCGGTACGGCAAATATTCAGGACGCCCTTGGGCCGGAAATCAATATCGGTTTGGAAAATGAAAATTTCATATCTTCCGGCTTTGTAAGTCCTAAAGCACGATTGAAAATTGAATTGAATGATCCAACCAGCGGAATTAATATTGCGGGTGAAATCGGGCACAATATTACAATGGCGGTGGATGATGACGATAAAATTACGCTGACAGAGTTTTTCCAGTATGATGAAGGGAGTTATACTACCGGATCAGTCGTGTATGATTTCGCGAATTATAGCACCGCGGGGGAAAACAACGAAAGTGCATCCTATGGCCTGACAGAAGGTTTGCATCAAATAACGGTGAAGGCATGGGATAATTCCAATAATTCCAGCACGGCCAACACCGAATTGTGGGTCGTTCCGGGAGATGAATTGCATCTAAAAGATGTTCTTAATTATCCCAATCCATTTGCAAACACCACGGCGTTTTCTTTTATGGCAAATTATAATTGTCTGGTCACGCTGAAAATCTACACTGTCACTGGTCGTATGATCCGAAAGTTTGATGAATTTCCGGTAACATCCAATGATTTGGCTATTATTCCCTGGGATGGATTCGATGAGGACGGTGATATCATTGCAAATGGAGTTTATTTTTATAAAGTGACAGCCAAAGCGGATATAAATGGCGAACAAAAAACGTCAGAAACGATTCAGAAGCTTGTAAAAATGGAATAAAAAAAGGGCCCCCATTTTTTTGCAATTCTTGACTCCATCGGGAAAAAAGTCAGCTTGCCGGGCCGGGGACCCAGTTGGTAAAGCGGGACAGCATAATTCGGGTCAAATATGCTGAAGATGTTGGAATTGAAGATTCGGGTTTCGGCAATCCTACTGCAAATTGAATGCCGAAATCGTGTAATTAACAAAAAAATTAACACGCGTAATAACTGTTTGAAAACATAGGTGGTTGAAGATAGTCATACGATACGTTCAACGTCCATGTTCGATTCCGGTAGTGTTTTACGCTGAGACACTGTTATTAGGTGATACAAGACATGGATATACAACCTGTTAAAAAAGCTTCAACAATTCGAGTGACGATAGACAGCCTTGCCCTTGGTGGAAAGGGTGTTGCCAAATTTCAGGATTTTACAGTGTTTGTCGATCGGGGCGTTCCGGGGCAGACTGTGGACGCCTTTATTTATAAAAAGAAGAAACGGTTTGCGGAAGCCAGAATTGCAAACATTATTCATCAACCACCTGATATTTTAGAACCACCATGTCCGCATTTTGGAATGTGCGGCGGCTGCTTACATCAGCAAATTTCTTATGAGCAGCAACTGGGTCACAAACACCGCCAGGTAATTGAAACGCTGCAGCATATTGGCGGCTTTAGAAATCTTGATGTATCGCCGACATTGCCATCCCCGGATGTATATCACTATCGAAATAAAATGGAATTTTCCTTTTCACGGCAACGTTGGTTGACCCCTGACGAAATACAATCCGGTAATCCAATCGATCGGAAGGATTTTGGATTCGGTTTGCACGTTCCGGGCCGGCACGACAAGGTGTTGGATTTACAACTTTGCATGTTACAATCGGACACGGCAAATGCTATTTATCGAACCGTAAAACAATGGGCGCTTAACAGCAACATTCTACCTTACAGTACAGTTGATCATCGCGGTTACTGGCGCTTTCTGGTGATTCGTGAAGGCAAGAATACCGGGCAATTGATGGTTAATATTATCACTTCTGATGAAACTGAACATCAGTCGACATACGCATTACGTGATGAATTATTGCATAACTATCCTGATATTACCACAATTGTTCATAATATCAATCGTAAAAAAGCGCAAATCGCATTTGGAGATGAAGAGCATATCCTGCACGGACCCGGGTATATTGTTGAGCGCCTGGATGATTTACAATTTCGGATTTCTGCAAATTCCTTTTTCCAGACAAATACCCGACAGGGTGAGCGATTATATAATATCGTAAAAGACTGGGCAGCAATTCAAACACTTGAAACGGTATATGATTTGTATTGCGGCACAGGCAGTATTGCATTGTATGTTGCCCGTCAGGCTAAACAGGTTATCGGTATTGAGCTTGTTCCTCAAGCAATTCAGGATGCCAAACGGAATTGCGATTTAAACAACATTAAAAATTGTCATTTTATTGAAGGGGATTTGAAGGATCAACTACGAGATCCGGCAGCCTTAGCTGACCAGTTCGGTCGACCTGAGGTAATTATTATCGATCCGCCACGTTCGGGCATGCATCCCAGTCTGCCAGCACGTATTTGCGAACTCGCGCCGGGGCGCATCGTCTATGTATCATGTAATCCTGCAACTTTGGCGCGTGATTTACAGTTACTCTGCGCAGAGCACTACGCGTTGCAACGTATTCAACCAGTAGATATGTTCCCACATACACCCCATTGCGAAGTTGTTGCTTATCTGGAATTGAAGAGTAATTAACCGTGAACGATGGATTTTAGAATGGGAATAATAATCCGCTCCCCAAATAGAAAAGTAAAATATTGGAAGTAATCGATAAAGGCTCTCCATATTTCTGCATTCCGGTAATCCCAATTCATTACACATGTAATTATTACCCCTAAATAGATATATTAAAATTCAATAAGATAGCCTGGTTGTTAGGAGCACGTAATATTATATGGTGTATTATTTACACGGTAATAAAAATTCCCCGAAAATATATCATCTGTATAGTTAATTGAAAAAATAGGAGTTAAGTAGCAAGATAAAATATGGCACACCATTTGAATGTCCTAACGTAGCGCGAAAGCGAATAATGGCATATGATGAAAGGAGATGAGATAATGGTGAAAAAAATGATGTTTATTTGGGCGATTCTCGGACTAAGTCTGTTGCTAACATCGGAGAACAATCTAAGTTTCTGTAAAAAACTTGTGGGCATGGATCAGGAGTCTTCAGCATACACATTTTACAGCCGCATTTCTGAAAATTATTATGGTACGCCGGATTATTGGAATGAACTCTCAATCGTAAATAATGGTGCGGTGGATAAGCCGGTCAACGAACTAATTATCCCCAGTTTGAAATCGATTGATAAACTAAAATCGAATCGATCAGTGACTGTAGCCGAATTAGCGCATAATGCAACGTTTTAAAAAAAGAATATTAAAACTATCCCGTAGCGTTCTTCATTTCACTCTCAAAGCGAAAACCAATCTCTTGATTGGTTTTCGCTTTTTTACTAGACATTCTGAATTTTTAAGAGTCGTACAGAAATCAATCCCCGAATTTTATCCCCTGGGCCAGCGGAAGATTTGTTGACCAATTAATAGTATTGGTCTGACGCCGCATGTACCCTTTCCACGCATCTGAGCCGGATTCGCGGCCACCGCCGGTATCCTTTTCACCACCAAACGCTCCACCAATTTCAGCGCCGGATGTACCAATATTCACATTGGCGATGCCACAGTCCGAGCCGCGATGTGAGAGAAACGTTTCGGCAGTTAACAAGTTGGTTGTAAAAATTGCACTGGATAAACCTTGTGGGACGTCGTTGTGAATAGCAAGCGCTTCATCGATTGTATCGTACTCAAGTAGATAAAGAATCGGTGCAAAAGTTTCTTCGCGTATGATGTCGGTTTGCCGGGGCATTCTCACGATTGTGGGTTCGACAAATTGTTTGCCCTTTTGGGGAAGACGATTACCGCCGTACAGAATTTCTCCACCCTGAGCTTGTGCTTGTTGCAATGCTGCCATCATTTCATCGACTGCAGATTCTGTGACCAATGGTCCCATTAGAATGCCATCCTTCAAAGGATTGCCAATTTGTACTTGTTTGTAAGCATTAACCAGTCGTTGGGTTAATTTTCGGGCGATTGACTTGTGCATAATAATTCGTCGCGTGGATGTACAACGCTGACCGGCGGTTCCTACAGCGCCAAACAGAATACCACGGACAGCCATGTCGAGGTCGGCATCTTCTGTAACGATAATGGCATTGTTACCGCCAAGTTCGAGAATTGTGCTAGCGAAACGTTTGGCTGTGGCTTCGGCAACGCGGTGTCCCATTTTGGTTGAACCGGTGAAGGAAACAAGTTTTATGCGGGAATCGTTTATTAGTTTTTCGCCAATGGTGCGTCCGGGACCGATCAACAAATTGAAAACACCTTCGAGCTGGTGATCTGCAGCAACGGTATTTACGATATGTTGAACAGCAATCGCGGTTAGCATCGCTTCGGACGATGGTTTCCAAATCATTGTGTCGCCGCAAACACCGGCAATGGCAGCATTCCACGACCACACCGCGACGGGGAAATTAAATGCTGAAATTATCGCGATCGGGCCGAGCGGGTGCCATTGTTCGTACATGCGGTGGCCGGGACGCTCCGAATGCATGGTCAAGCCATATAATTGGCGCGATAGACCGACAGCAAAATCACAAATGTCGATCATTTCCTGAACTTCCCCCATTCCCTCGGCTTTGATTTTACCCATTTCCAGTGTGACAAGTTCACCGAGCGGTTCCTTATATTCCCGCAAGGCTTCTCCTATATCACGAACAACTTCGCCGCGTTTGGGCGCCGGCACCATACGCCACGTAGAAAACCGTTGCGTTGCGGTTAGCAGAATTTTTTCATACTCTGAATCGGATACCTGGACGACTTGTGCAATTGCTTCACCAGTGGTCGGATTGTAGGATGTTAGTGTGCTGCTCGATTTACCTTTCAGCCATTGTCCGGCGCCGGTGCAGCCTCCGGCATTAACTTCGGCAATATTGAGTTTGTTTAATAATGCTTTCATCGATGCTCTCCTTAATCAATGAGTTATTATTGATGATAATGTAGCACTTATAATGCAAAATTTCAAGAGTATTTTAATGGAAGGATTTTCATCAGGAATGTTATTGGTGTTTATTGATGATAAATTTTTAACTGAAATGTCGATCGGTTTGAAAAAGTGCAATAAAACGAATAATATGCTTGTGCAAATCAGCGATTTATATTATTTTAAAGAATCTCTCAAGTAACTTCTTATCTAAAGGTACATGTGATTCCCCGACAAAACATTGGGACTCTAAGCCGGCGCTCACCGATTTTTAGCGGGATGACGTACGCTTTATTTTGTAAACTTGATCAAACTATTTAGTTCTGAATCCTAACCTGGACAAGCCAGAAGTGTATCGCAAGCTTCCAGCTTGCGATCAAGCTGGAAGCTTGAATTACATATTTAATTTTCTGCCA
>JAFGDW010000127.1 GCA_016931935.1 Candidatus Zhuqueibacterota bacterium
AGAGAAAGGAGATTCCTGTCCCGCCGCAATTTGGCGGGACAGGAATGACAAACTTGGGATTCAGTTATTTTTGATATTTAGTCACAAATATTGACATTTGATCCTGCCCCATCCCCCTTCAAAGGCGATAGTCCAGCTTGCTTTTGGCTGGGGGAATTCTTTTTCTGCTGATAGTTCAAAACATCAAAATCAACGAATACTTATTCACATAATCAAACCGGCCATAATCAATCGCGGCGTAGTCCATATTGACGCTGAAACCGCCGGTGGTAAAATGCAGTCCAAATCCAAACGTTGGCCCGCCTTCAGCATATTCCAGAAAAAGTTGTCGGTAGCCGGTGCGCAGTGCAATCATATGGTTGAAAATGTACTCGGCGCCGATATTTAAATATTCCTTATTGTCATTCGGATGAACCGCGTCTACTGCGATAATGAGATCGTGCATTGATACGCCCAGAAAATCTTTTGTGAGGTTGGATGACAAACCAACTCTGAACAAAATCGGTAACGGGAAATGATCCGTGGCAAGATTGGCATTGATTGTTTCATTATTCCCCGCCGTTGACGGATCGATGTCATGCTGGATCAATAAATCCCGGCCGCTCATTTGCATGCTGGTACCAAAATTGGAGATTGACATTCCGATGTTGATATTTTTGAATATCGTTGTGTACAGCACACCGATGTCCAGCGCCATACCGGAAGCGCTGGAATGCCACAAATTTTCGCGAATGTATTTGGCGGTGCCGCCAATGGAAAAGCGATCGGTCAACGCGCGACCATAGCTGATTCCTGCCGTATAAAATGCCGCAGATACCATTTCACCGTTGCCATCCTGGCTTTCGAGCGTCGTGCGTTCGATGTCTGGCGCGCCAAGGTAGCTGAACTGTAATCCAACTGTGCCGATAAGCGGTAGTTGCAATGCAATTCCGGCGTAGTCAAAATCGAGATCAGCGATGTAATCGTAATGGGTGAAAATGAACTGATTGTGCGCGATCACACCCAATCCGGCGGGATTCCAGTAGAGCGCTGTGGCATCGTTCGCCTGGGTTACAAACGCCTCGCCCATGGCCAATGCTCGTGCACCCACGCCGATTTTCAGGAAGGGCGCTGCGGTGGTGCCTACCCTGCTGATGGACTGGGAGAACAGGTTGTTATGTGTGATAATTATGCTGAGCAGAATAACAATGTTTCTGACAAATTTCATGCTATCCTCATTTTTTGAATCATCGTTACCAGCGTCTCGCTGGTAATGTATATTTAGCGGCTCTGCCGCGATACAACAAGGCAGAGCCTTGTAAAAGCACGCTTCCAGCCAGGGACTGGAAGCGATGCTCGTCTGTTTTTATTTAAAATCCTACACCAAGTCCCACCTGAATTAACCGCGGCGGATAATAATATGTCGGGCGGTTATAATATTCACCGACATCAGAAATCTCGATGTCAAGCCCGCGTTGGCGATCGATGAAGTTGCGGCCATCAATCGTAAAATCGGGACGGCCGGTATCGGCATATACTTGCCGGGCATTGCGCGTGTCCAACAGGTTAAACACATTCAGCATAAACGTTGTGCGAATGCCAAATAGCCGAACTGGTTTGGAAATCCGCAGGTCAAGATTGTATGTGTTGGGACGAACCTCACTGTTCTCCTTTAACTCGCCAAGTGCGGCGCCGGTAGCTCCTTCACCGGACGCAAATTGGGGTGTGTACGGAAATCCGGAAGCCAATGTGGCAATCAAACTTCCATTCCAGCCTTTGTACTGATAATTTAAGGTGGTGTTGACAGAATGTCGCTGATCCCAATTCAGATTGATTAACTGAATCCGCGGCTCCTTATCATCACGGACAGCGTTGTACGCTTCTGTCGGATTCGAATACGTACCCATGGCAATCATGTATGTGTAATCGATATTAACTGATAGATTCGATAGCAACACTCGGCCGGTTAACGTCACGCCTTTCACAGTGGCGTTGTCGTTGTTGATGTACTTGTGATAAGTTGTTCCCCAGTCCGTATCTATTGGCGGACTGATGCCAACCCAGTCACGGATGTCACGATAAAAACCGGTAGCATGCAAAAACACATTTCCCCACAGCCCTTGCTGGATCCCGATTTCGTACATTACTGTACGCTCAGCTTCGATGTCGGCATTGCCAATGAGCGGCGTGACACCGGCGCGGGTAATATCCACCCAGTATTTGGGATTTTCGTAAAGGTAACGTAATTCCGGATTTTGAAAAAAGTGACCATATGAAAAATGAATCACGCCCTCGTCTGTAATTGGAAACGAGACACCGAAGCGCGGACTGATTTGATATTTGGCGCTGGCTTTTTTATACCAGAATTGCTCTTTTTCAGCAATTGTGTATTCATCGCCCCATTCGTCCTCGGGCTTTGTTGGATCGTAATTTTTATATTGGTGCTCTGGTCTGGCTGGCGCATAAATTTCCGGGTCCGAAGGATCGCTCAATACGTTGCCATCCGAATCGAAGTAATCGAAACGAATCCCCAGATTTATAATCAATTCCTTAAATTCGATTTTATCCTGAATATAGCCTGCGTACTCTTTGGGATTGTAGTGATAATACTGATAGAACGCCGATGAATCCGGATCGGGAATGTACGGTCGGTATGTGGACTGATTAAATTGCAGTCTGTACCATTCATTTTTTAAATCATGATGTTTTCCATCGAATCCCCATTTGAGCAGGTGACGTTTGGTGACTTGGCTGGTCATATCAAATTTAAACGATACATGCTTCACGTTATTCACAGAGCGATCCACATCATTACCGAAATAGGTGTAGTCGCGGGAATTAGTGTGTACCTGAATATTTTCGTTGTGGCGGCGGTCATAGACATACTGTTCAAAATCTGCCTGTTGAGTGGGCATGTAACGATAGTCAAATGGATCGTCGTACAAACGTCCTTTATAGTCTTTTTGAAAATAGCTGAATTTTAATTCATAAAATGTATTTGGCGATAATGTGTGATTTAAGGCCCAAATGTGGGTTTGGCTGGCATTATCATGGGTGATAGTAGCATCAGGTACATATTTATAAGTCAGCTCGCCATCCTTATCAAATCGTTTATTGAAATAGAAACCGTAACTGAAATTGAGTGATGGTTTCGGGCGGAAATACAGCTTGGACTGTGTGGAGAAGCTTTCCCGCCACGCCAGTGGAACCAACTCATTGTCTGCCTGTTCGAATGTATGAATGCTATCCATTGCCGGAGTGGAAAATCCCCATGGCATGAAATAACGTTTGCCGTAACTATAGCCCGGATCATAAAAATATCGCCCCGACACAAAGTAGGTGACTGCCTTTTTTGTAAATGGTACCGGCCCACTCAGGTTGACTTGAAAATCGGTGTTTTTAAGCGGATTGAATGAATCGAGATAACCGGTTTTTTCCAAATAGGGTTTTCGTGATTCGACTTCGGATGATGTTATATCGTATTTGGAAAGTAGACGTTCTGCATCTGATTCAGAAAATTGATTGGTGAGTAAATGCGCTGAAAATTCTGCCCAATCCGGATTATTCATGACGTAGTAGGTGTCATTATCGTAGCTAAAATAATCACCCAAATAACCGGAAAAGTTGAACCGGAATTTATCGCTGCCCTGTTTGGTAATGATGTTGATCACGCCAGACAACGCCTGTCCGTACTCTGCGTTAAACGTGCCAGTAATCGCCTGCAACTCCTGAATCGCCTGATTATCCACCGTCAGACCCGATGAGCGCCGCAGCGGATCAATCACCTGTACGCCATCGATCATATACGTGATTTCATTACTACGACCGCCGCGAATGTGTAGCTGCCCGCCGGCATCGCGGATCACACCAGCTTGTAATTCCAGGACATCATTGACTTCCCGCACCGGCAGCGATTCCAGCTCATCCGCGCTTACCGACACTGCCGATGATGTTAAATCCTTACGGATCATTTCCTTCTGAGCTGTTACTACCACTGATTCACCTAAATCGATTGTCTGTGTGTGCAGAGAAAAATTCAGGCGCGTTGTGTAGTCGACTGAAACTTTCACATTTTTTTCAATCTGTTTTTCATACCCCATAAATGAGGCTTCCACAATATAAAATCCCGGCGGCAGATTGATGATATAATATTCGCCATTTGCATCGGTTGCCGCACCCCGATACTGTTCCGAGCTGAATTGAATATCCTCATTGTTTCGCACAAGCCCAGTAATCATTATATTCCCGCCGGGCAACGGCTGTTCGGTTTGGGCATCGATGAGCCGTCCGGCAATTTTTCCGGTGATCCCTGCGAACCCAATGTGTGAACATAGTGTGTGAGCGATTACGATTGTGAGTATCGTTCGTAACCATGTTCTGTAAGTCATGAAGCCTCCTGATTCTCACTAAATAAAAAAGGCAGGGCGACATAAAGTCACCCTGCAGATCAGTTCATCAAATTACTTCATTAAAATCATCTTATTCACGTTTGTATAACCATTTGTCTTGAACACACACAAGTAAATGCCACTGCTGACGTTGACACCTGCATCATTCACGCCATTCCATTCGATTGAATGATGACCGGCGGTTTGGTTTGCGTCCACCAGGGTGCGAATGTGTTGACCGAGCATGTTGTAAATGACCAACGAAACATCGCCATCCTGTTTCAGACTATAGCGTATATGGGTGTTGGGATTAAATGGATTCGGGTAGTTGTCGTATAGTTTTGTCGTTAATGGCGCCCTAACATCGGATTTGTCAACAGTTGTCTGGCCCTGAACTTCCAAATATCCCCAGGATGATGGCCGCATCCAGCTCTGGTCGTTATCGATGGCGCCAGCATGCAATTGCTTTGTACGACCGGAGTCAGGTGCATCGGCGACCAGGTCCTGATCGTTAACATCAATTTTGATTGGCATCATATCACCAATTTGCGGCGCCCAGCCAGCCACTCCCAGCGAATCAAGCGGCAGTTTGGCTTCAATTTGATAGCTGGTCACCATGTTAAGGATCAGTGATTCCAAACCCGGAAAATCAAATACGCGTGAACCGTATTGAACTTCGCCCCATGAGCAGAAACCAATGCGATGATCACCAGTGCCGGCGACTTCGATATTATCGAGCGAATGTAGTGATTTCAATCCGAGTGCGTTGTATAAGCCAATGTATAATTCAAATGCATCGCCCACATAAGCCTGTCCCGCTTGTGCGAGGTCGTCGTCAATCACGTTTGCGCCGATATACAGATTCTCCTCATCGATAATAAAGGTCGCCACAAAATTAATATCAGCGGATTCCGGCGTCCAGTCGCCTGCGTTATCTGTCCCAATATATTCCGGCACAATGGCGAATTCCTGATATGGAGCGAATTCGGCTAAACTGCCATCGATACTAAAGTTAAAATTCGGTACATAAACTGCTTTGTAAGTCGCGCTCGTGACAACAGGCATCGCTGCAGAGACGCACGAGCCCGTTAATTCAGTTTCAGAGCCATCCGTGCCCGTGGCAGTAATAGCATAATAGTAAGTCTTTTCAGAACCATCCGACGTGTACGGGCGATGATTCCAGTACTGAACATCGCGTGGAATATTGCTGCCAATTCGCACCACATCGCTCGCATTCAGATCGTTTATCGGATTCATGCTGGCGTAGACGTTGTAGGTTTCACTGAGGTCTTCTTCGTTGTCCACCCATTCAATTATATTGTACTGAAAACCGGTTTCTGATGTGTCTAATTTAGCATAAATGTCAGGGGATGCAAGTTCACCCGCTGGTTTTTCAATCCCGACCAGTGTAAAATCATCAAAATAGATGGAACCGGTCCAGGCAGGATCATGAAAATACACCTGAATACCCATTTCAATGACACCAACCGGATTGAGTTTGTCAAGATGATCCAGAACATTGTAGGTGATAGTATTCCACTGACCGGGCACAACCGTGGAATCACTAATGGTAAAATGTGTTTCCGTCCATGTCCAGGTGATTTTATCTTTGGCATAAATCGACAAATCGGATTCCGTGGGAATATCTTGCGGCAACCAAATATCGATCGACATGGCGGTGGCGCCGGTATCGGTTTCTGTCCAGTGCAGATCGACGTTTTTATTTTGAATAAAATCATTCGCGCCCGCAGAAGCATTCCAATCGGTTTTGAGCACACCGTTAGAGCGTCCGGTTGGATCAGCCGCCCAGCTAATGCCTGTAATCGCATTATACGATGGGCTTTCGACAAATCCCTGTGTTCCGGCGATTTCATTCTCGAATGTGGCAATCACCCATTTCGGTTCCGGCTCGATATTTGGAATAACGTCGCTTAGCAACTGCCCGTTGTCAACCAAAACTGTACCGGTCCAGGCGGAACTGAAATAAAGTTGCATGCCCCATTTGCCAAATTTATTTCCATCATACGGGTCGAAAGTATCCGGAGATTTTAAATGATTTACTAATATTCGATGATAGATAGGCACCCAGGTTTCCTTTGGCAAGGCAGAGCCGTTTACGGCGGTTGAGTTTGTACCACTCCAGTGGACATTGTCCTGTCCCCAGAGTGAAATGGATGCATTATCCGGGAAATCGGCGGGCAGGTAAATCATAAAACTGACTAGTGGCGCTCCTTTGGGATCGATATTCGAAATTTGAATCGCACCTTTGGTTGCATCGCCGGCATTACACGCAAGCTCCAATACGCCAGCCGATTCTGAAGTGGGATCGGCAACCCGTGTAACGCTGGTAAAAGCTGGGCCCCAATTATTGTCAGCAAATCCGGCTGTCCCGGCGGCTTCGTCTTCAAAATCGACCAGCTTTTCCGGCACAACACCAATCAGCGAGCCGTTATCGACTAACACCGTACCTGTCCATGCTGAACTGAAATAAATTTGAATGCCCCATTTGCCGAACTTGTTGCCATCAAACGGATTGAATGTGTCCGGCGTTTTCAGGTGATTAAGCAGAATTTCATGATACACCGGCACCCATGTCTCTTTGGGAAGCGCAGAACCGTACGTTGCAGTGGAATTCATGCCGTTCCAGTGGACATTGTCCTGTCCCCATAATGAGATGGATGCGTTGTCCGGAAAATCTGCGGGAAGGTACACATAAAAACAAATAATTGGTGCGCCATTGGGATCGAGATTGGACATTTGAATAACACCTTTGGTCCCATCACCGGCCTGGCAGTCGAGCGCCAGAACACCAACCGATTGACCGGTTGGATCGGCAGCCCAGGCGACACTTGCAAAACTATTGCCCCAGTTATTATCGGCAAGGCCCATCGTCCCGGCGGCGTCATCTTCAAAATCCATGATAACTTGTGAGAATGCAGTACTTGTGAAACAGACGATTATGAACATTGTAACTAACAATTGTTTCATAATTGCTCTCCTTAAATTTTTGTAAGCGTTCTGTGATTGTGCTTGAGGATATTGAAAAAAAAGTATTTATTTGGGATAAAATTTTAGATGAGAGTATCACCTCCTTATTGGGTTTTTGAGTATGAATGATTTGTATAGAATGTTTTTTTTGATGTATGTTATCCAATTAGCTTAGCATACGCTCAAGATTGAATATAGAGTTAGAACATCCCCCTAAGAGATAGAATCAGGGGGATATTCACCCCCTCCACTTACTTCAACAACAACATTTTTTTTGTTTGCGTAACATCGCCGGTTTCCAGCCGATAAAAGAACATGCCGGACCCAACGTGAATTAAATTATCATTTCGTCCATCCCATTGTACTGTATACGAACCAGCTTGCCTTTCAGCATTCAGCAATATTTTGACCTTGCGGCCCAGCAGATCGTAAATTTCTAATTTCAGGTGGACTGCCTTGTTCAAATGAAATTGGATCAGCGTGTGATTATTAAATGGATTGGGATAGTTTTGCAGAAGCTGGAATTTTGCCGGCTGCTTACTATCAGATGCATGAAGTGCTGTCGCAATGACCTGTACCTCAGGTTCATCACCGGCATCGTAATAATCCCACGATGAGTTGAATTCTATAATAGGATCCGGATTTATCAACCGTAAATCGAATAGTAAATCATTCGCATCGCTCTGATTCTGATGCACTTCGACCGCAATCACGTTTGTGCCGGACTTCAAAAAGCCCCGCTGTTCGGCGGATAGCGTAAGCGGTGAAATGCTGTTAGTTGGTTCCAAAGCATTGGTCTCATACCCAACAGTTCCATAGGGCATCTTGAACCTGGCAATTTCGTGACCATTTAGCCAGACAATCGCACCGTTATCATATTTCACGATTAATGCCAAATACGCAACATTATTCACATCATCAATTATAAATTCATGGCGGAAATATGCGGCGTTTATGGATGCTATTTCTGTACCGACCGCTGTCCCGAAGCCCAACGGCGCTATCCCTGAGCTCCAACCTGAATAATCATACTTCGTGTCTGCCCAGCGAATTGGCGCTAAAAGCGTATCAATGACGAATGTGATAACCGTGGAGCTATCCGTTTTATTGCCATAATTGTCCATGGCCCGGACATAATATGTGTACTCGTGCGCCTGCTCGCCAATTATAGTTGTTGCATGACGTGTTTTTCCCTGACCATCCAGAAATTCAAATGGCATGTCGTCATACGGCTGATCAACCTGGCTATAGCGCACATACGCCCGCTCATCCGTATTCAATTCAACGGTCACAATGGTATCGAACGCAGTAAAGTGAGGCTCTGGCCTGGAAGTGATTGCAGGAGCGATCGTATCCAATGCCGCCAGCGAATAGACATCGGGCAGGTCATCTTCGAACATGGTAAACGGATCATCAAAAAATTCAAGGAAATCCGGTACACTGGGGTGCCCGGGATAGGGGGCATAGAAGTGAGTTTCCGTTGAATTCCGCCATACAGCAGCGTACGACAGGTTGCGCGCAATGGCATCGTTTTTAATCGGATCTAAAAGTACGGTTGTAAACCAGTCGTAAATATCCAATGTTTCACGACCGGTTTCCGTAAGCGCTGGCAGCTTTTCTTTTTCCTCGGCTAACTCGACCACCACGCGAATTTCGTTCACGAAATCGGATTTTTTCGCTTCGGTTATGACACCCTTTGAGTATTGATCGTGACCGATAATATCAACATAATCATCACCAGGATACCGTTCGAGGTATTCGGATTTGTTCGTGAAATCGTTCGGCGAATATGCGTATAATAAACTATGTACATTCAATGAATCGCGCAAATAACTGACGGTGAATTGCCACAATTCAACGAATTCTTGCTGGGTGCAATGTTCGGCGCCCCACCAAAACCAGTCACCATGATTTTCATGATAAGGCCGGAATATGACTGGAATCGATTGTCCTTTGGAGCCACGTAAACGTTTTAGGTAGCGGGCAATACGCCAGAGTTTTTCTTTGTAAAAATTATGATACGCGCCGCCGGGCAACAATGTCGCCACAATTCGCTCGTATCCCACATCCGAGGCATAAAATCCTCTGCCCTGTGGATCGAGCTGGTGCCATTCTGCCGTATTGATGCCGCCACGTTCAAATGCCGTGGTCATGCGGTAGGCATCACGGCTAACATCCTGGTCCAGAGCAATCGGCCGAAATCCCCAAGCACTTATTGCCGGATATGAGCCGCACACATCCTTTACGTCGGAGCGATCGTCATCATTTGTCCAGCCAACGCCGTAGCCGTTGGGGTCGCGCATACCGAACATCAGATTGGTCCGCGCCAGGATCTGCATATTGCGGAACAGATACTTTGTTTCTTTGGTGGCCTGAGTATCAACAATGTGAATATCATTCACAATTGCATTGGTTTCAAACGTTGTGCACGCATCATATAAATCCAGTACAACCTCAACAACCTCATTTTTGTCCTGTGGCACGGAATCGTAAAACGCTTGTGCTGCGGCGATTGCCTGAGCAAACGCAGATTTTGAGCCGATTTTAAACTGGCCTTCATCTGTTCCTTCGATGGAATTATTGTATAATTTGTGAGCAACGCCTAATGCCTGCTCAAGCTCTCCCAGGTCGAGTACAATGTCCGCCGGATCACCGATTTTGAGATCATCAAAAATCACACGTCCTGAAGCCGGACTGGTAGAGCCGCCATCCAGATACATGTAGATGGTGGTCATCGGCGCAGCATCGGTCGCAAGCAATTCAAATGTATACGTGTGCCATAAGTCATCAGGCTGCAAAACAACCTCAGTCCATTCGCTGGTGTCGTTCCCGTACACTGGTTTAAATGCCAGTGTTGCCTGAAATGTCGATTTCGCGCGTACACTAATAAACGGATGCCCGGATGCATCAATGACATCGGGTGGTGCAAATCGAAAATGATCCCACTCCCAGCTTTCGGAAGTGCGATGGTAATCGATATACAATACACTGTCCTGTTCAGTTAGCGTGTAAGTGCGTAGATGCTCATCAGGAACCGTCCAGTTCGTGAGAGTATTGTCGTTAAAATTTTCGATATAACCAGTGTTTTGTGCAAACGTGAAGGAAGGTAAAACTAAAAACAGAAGGGAAAACAGCTTAATTGCCTCTCTCATCAAAGAAATCCTTCTTCGTGAATTTCTTGTCATAATTTTGATATTTGTTGTGTAAAGTATTAAAGTAAAAAAGGAAAGTCAAGAAAAAAATTTTTTGAAACATTTTATTCGATTGACATTCATGAAATAAGTCGTATATTATTTTTTAGTTGATTAGAGAAAAATAAAACGAAAAAAAAGAAAAATTATTGTTTTCAATATAAATTGGGAAAATCAAAAAACACATTCCTATCGAGTTCAAAACCAAAGCTATTAAGTCAAGATGTATTCCATAAATATGTTAGAATTGAGCTCTGAGCTTCTCTAAGGATGCGGGGGGAAGTTGCCTTCGACAAACTCAGGCAACGGTTGAAAATTCTTTATCTTAATGGCAATGCGTTCAAAATCGACGATAGCTTTCAATTTGAAAGTATTTGTGGCCGAGTGTCCAACCGGCAATTAATGGAAAAGGAGAATTTCGAATGAACTTTAAACACGACCGTTTGATATGTGTAGTGACGCTTGTTATGCTTATCGGTATTATATCTCCGGCCTGGTGCTGGTACGAAATTACAAAATACGAAAGCGATGACAAATACCAATTTCAGATTGAAGGTACGGTGTTTCAAGATTTAAATAGCAATGGAATTCAGGATGAAGGGGAGCCAGGAATTCCCGGTGTTGGCGTGTCTGATGGGCGGGAAGTGGTAATAACGAACAGCAACGGTGCATACACGTTAACAAACGAACAGCGCGACGCAAATGTTGTATTCGTCTCGGTGCCTGAAAATTCTAGAAAGGGCGAACGATTCTATCATCTGCTCTATTCAGATATGTCAAAGCGAGCCTTCGATTTCCAGTTGATCCCGGCCACTCAATCAGAACCCCATTCGTTTTCTTTTATCCAAACAACCGATGTCCACATTTGGAATTGGGATGCGATTGCTGACTTCAAACACCGGATTCAACGGATGAACAAAATAGCTCCGGATGCCAGATTTATTATGTGCACCGGCGATCTGGGTGCAGACAATAAAATTGAAACCTTGATTGAGTATCGGGATGCTACAATGGCTTCCCGCATCCCCTGGCTAAATACGTTTGGAAATCATGACGAATTATACCAGTTCGACTACACAAAGAACTATCGCTATGTCTTGGGGCCAGATTATTACTCGTTCGATTACGGTGGCTGGCATTTTATGGTGCTCAACAGTATTCATCTCGATAATCACAAAATGAATACCGACTGGTTTGAAAATGATTTGAAAACCTTTGGCAATGACAAACCGATTATTCTTTTCACACACTTTCATCCGGAACAGAAACATTTTGACCTGTGGGCAAAATATCCACAAATTAAAGCTGTTTTCTCGGGACATTTGCATGGGGTAATCAATAAGGCGGTAAATAACATTAAAAGTTACAATACCGCCCCGTTTCGATTTGCCGGTCTCGATTACACGCCTCCGGGTTTCAGAATTATTCATCTGGATGACCAAAACATTTCTACGGAATATAAATTATTCTCGAATGAGAAAATGAATGTTGAGTCAGTTGAATCCAAAATGAAAAACGAACAGGTGAAATTAAATGATGACTCTGCATGGAATGAGTATAAAAATAGCCCTGACCGAACAGGAATGATTGATGCCAAGTTTTCGTTGCCTTTAACACGTAAATGGACTACTCAAATTAGTGGCTCCATCATTTTTTCATCTCCGGTTATAAAATCATCACGAATATTCATTGGTACTCGGAATTTGAACGAGGCAAACGAACACTTTCTCTATTGTCTTCAGGCCAACGATGGCACTGTGGTGTGGCGTAGAGAATTGCCCTCACCAATTTTACTCTCTCCCACGATTGACGGGGACAATATTTCTCTACAAACGCAGAACGGCGATGCATGTTGCTATTCAGTAGATGGAGAACTGAAATGGCAGTACCCAATGCTTGATGAACGAACCACCTGGGTGTTCGCAGCACCAATCGTGCGGGACGATGTGATTATAACAGGAAACACCTCCTGCGTCGCTGCAATCAAAACCGCTAATGGAGAATTGGTCTGGAAATCGATACCGGGGAATCATTGGGATTTTTCGAATGCCATTCTTTCATTAACGGGCGATAGACTAATGACCGGTGCTGTGTGGGCGCGCGATAATTTGATTGCTCTGACACCGGATTCCGGTATAATTAGCAAAAAATTTAAATCTAATGGAATTTCTACTGCGGTGGTTGCTGTAAATGGTGCCATGATCGTTCAGGAATATGACGGTACTATCAAACACATGGATAACGATGGAAATGTGAAGTGGCAACACACAATGGAAGGGAATTACTGGACGGTGATTACACCATCGGTTTCGAAGGATAAGGTCATTGCAGTCTCTTCACGTGGCGAGTTAATGTGCCTGAAATTACAGGATGGCAACCCGCTGTGGTCGCTTCAGTTGAATGAAGGGATGTTTCCGTTTGTGCCCTATCATGCGGAATCTGAAATGTTCACATCATCTCCTCTGCTCACCAAAAAGTATGTCCTGTTTGGTGCATCCGATGGGAGTCTATACATACTGGATATCAATTCCGGAAAAATTATGCAACAGCTTCAGTTCAATTCACCGATTACAAGCACACCTGCCGTGGTTGACCATGCGGTGTTTATTGCCACATTTGATGGATGCATTCATGCGATAGGTGATTGAATGTTGTGATATGGATGAATATGGCCTTTTTGTAAAACCGCCCAATTAGTTTCTAAATAGGTATCAATAAGAAAGCAGGTAATTTGGTCTATTCCTACGTCATCACTGAATCATAAAGTATGATGTTGGCTGAGCCTGCCGTCTCGCATCGGCGTGTCGCCGTTGCTTGCGACACAAACGGTGTTTAAACAAACAATGGACAGTCGACGTACTGCCCCGCTTCGCAGAGATAGCTCAGGCAATGGCAGGCTTCTTGGAAGAAATGTTCAATCTATTACCATGAGCAGTACAATCCCTTACTCTCCCAAATATTGACCGATATTTCCCTCGCTTAAAATCACTGAAAACATCCCAAAATGATAAATTTTTACCTGGATTGAAAATTTTGCTTGACTTCTGTTAAAAACAAGTATATATTGTTAAAGCGTTTTAATAATAATTAAAATATTTTAGAAAATTCTAATTGCAAGTTATTTAGGGTAGTTATTTAATTGTCAGATGAAATAACATGTTTAACATATGGTTGAAAGTATAATTAATTTATGATCTAATGAAATAAGAACTTAAAAAAAATAATTAAAACGTTTCGATATTCAAGAAGAGAGCTATGACCGCTACTATCAAAGATGTCGCTAAAAAAGCAGGCGTTTCCTTATCGACTGTCTCACTCGTTCTGAATAATAAAACAAATCTCTCACCGGAAACCATTAACAAGGTCAAACAGGCAATTTCCGATTTAAACTACCATCCACGTCATTCGGCCAGAGGGCTGGCCTCCAAAAAAAGCGGCAATATCGGCTTCATTCTTACTGATGATCATTTCTCACGAGCAGAACCATTCTATACGAAAATATTTTTAGGAAGTGAATTTGAAGCTCGCAATTATAATTATTACATTCTGCTTACGACGATCGAACAAAATTTTTGCAAAAAGTCGATTCCACGTTTCCTGTTGGAAAAAAATGTGGACGGTGTCATATTGGCCGGTCATATCCCGGATGGTCTTATCAATTTTTTAAGTAACAATTATAATATTCCGGTTGTGTACATCGATTATCTTCCGCCAAAGGGAAAATCTTTTGCCATATTAATTGATAATGTCGATGGCGCTAAACTGGCCGTTGAACATCTGCTTGAGAAAGGACATCGTGATATTGCGTTTGTGTGTGGTGAAATTTCACATCCAAGTATGCAATCACGCTTTCTCGGCTATAAACAAGCCCTGAAAAATGCTGATATTCCATTAAGAGAAGAATTAGTTGTTACCGATGAATTGGCAACAAGTGATGAAAGTGGTCACAACGCTACCTGCAAGCTTCTAAAAACAGGCATACATTTTAGTGCGATCTTTGCCGGCAACGATGCTATGGCCATTGGTTGCATGAAATGCCTGAAGAAAAAACAGATCAGCGTTCCCGATCAAATCGCGATAGTTGGATTTGATGATGTGGATATTGCCAACCAGATTGATCCGAAACTGACGACTATGCGGGTTGATAAAGAAGAGATGGGGGCAATTGCTATTAAAAATTTGGTGGAAATGATTACCAAAGAAAAACGGAATTTTGGCAAAGTGTTGGTCCCTGTCGAATTGGTGACTCGCAATTCGACTTAGTGTGGGAATGGCACCGGGAAATTTCAGCAACAAATAATTGATAAACATTTGCCTTAACTTGATAATATGGTATCCACTCAGAAAAAGATGGTAGCAATTAAAATTGAAATCAAATAGCTTCTCCAAATTTTGCAGAGCGCAAAGAGCATAGCAAAAGCAAAATCTATCGCTATGCTCCCGCTTTGCGGGACCTATGCACTTTGTATGTATAGCTTTACCATCCAATATTGAATGGATACATAATATGGAATATTAAATAAATTTGAAAAATAACTATTCGGCAGTTTTGGGAGGTGATAACAAAAACGAACATTTCAATTTAAAGGGTCAATAACAACATACCCTTACTCTCCATCCGATAAATCGGAAAATCACCTAAAAGGTTTGGACTTATACAAACTTATTTTAAGGCTGATAATATAACAATTTACTGCACCTGCCATATGTATCCACTCAGGCGAGTTCCATTACGCATCTCAGATCAATATCACCTTTTAGGATGAACACATGATACCGTGCCTATAAAGGCATACGAATCGTATTCATCAGTTTTATAAACAAATTAAGGAGAAAGACATGAGACAAAACGTAATTCGGTTTAGGTGTACCCATTTCGGGCTAATTTTGCTTTTGTTTATTGTGACCCCTGCAATTCTTTTTTCCCAATCAAAAATTGCCAATATTGGTAGCTTTGAATCTGACATGCCAGCTTATTGGATGATCGGCAACATGCCGGACGGTGCATCCCTTCAATGGGCCACGGATCAGGCATTTGTGTTAGGTCATTCTCTCAAAATTAGTAAATCAGCAACTACCGACAGCGCATCATGGATGTCGGAGAATATGTGCGATAACTGGACTCCCAAATTAGCTGCAAACAGTGATATTACAATCGGTGGTTTTTTCAAGACCGAAAATGTCAACACCAATCCGGCCACAGACGATGCCAAATGGGTTGTAACCTACAGCTTCTACAATCAAACCGGTGGATTAATCGGTAAAAGTATGCTGGAAATCGATCAAACTCAGGCTAGCAGTGACTGGACGGAAGTATCGGATAACATCGTTTTGCCAGAAGATGCATATACAGTCATCGTTAATTTTATTGGTGGTCCGAATGCTACCGGAACGGTGTGGGCCGATGCATTTGAATGGCCGGCAAGCTGGAATCGAACGTTGGAGTTCCCGACGGGGTGGTTTAACTGGCTGCCGTGGACAGATAACAATGTGTCACACGGCTATGAAAATACGCGCGTTACCGATGAAGAAGCACATTCAGGTAACTATTCCTTAAAATTTGATCTGCCGTTTGATCGTCAACAGCAGGACGCATTTGTAGGTTCACGACGTATATGGCTGGATAAAACAGTGAAAGAAGGGGATGTATTACGAATTAGTGTGTGGATTAAGGCAGAAAATTTAGTACCTGATTCCGCTGCTAAATACCCTGACGGTTGGTCGGTCGGCTTTACGCCTTTCTTCTTTAAAAGTGCTGACAACAATGGTGGCTATGATGACATCAGCACCTGGGTGACCGATTCTCATTTTAAATTTCCGCCGGTCACCTCATTTGACTGGACCGAGTATTACATGGATGTGGAAGTTCCGGGTGACGGTACGGCAGCCCTGGAAGTTCGCGTACACCCGTATTCACGATTTACCGGAACGATTTATTTTGATGACTTAAGCGTGACAAAACTCGACGTTCCCAAAGTGGCTGACATTGGCAGCTTTGAAGGCGATCTGCCAGCTTACTGGATGAAAGGCAGCGAACCAGACGGCGCTTCAGTTGAATGGGCTACTGATGAAGCATTTGTTTTGGGACATTCATTAAAAATTAGTAAAACATCAACTGTTGATAGCGCCGCATGGATGTCGGAAAATATGTGTGACAACTGGACGCCCAAATTAACGGCAAATAGTGATATCGCAATTGGTGGATTTTTCAAAACAGAAAATGTCAATACCAATCCGGCGACCGATGAAGCAAAATGGTTTGTGACCTATACGTTCTTCAATCAGTCCGGCAGCTTGATCGGTAAATCCATGTTGGACATTGATCAAACCCAGGCCAGCAGTGACTGGACCGAGCTAACAGACAATGTTGTATTACCAGAAGATGCATACACGGTCATCGTCAATTTTGTCGGTGGAAAGGAAGCTACCGGAACGGTCTGGGGTGATGCGTTTGTATGGCCGGCAAGTTGGAACCGGACGCTGGAATTCCCGACTGGCTGGTTTAACTGGTTACCGTGGACTGACAATGACGTCTCACACGGTTATGAAAATACGAGGCTTACCACCGAAGAAGCTCACACCGGTCTCCATTCCCTGATGTTTGATCTGCCATTCGACCGACAGCAACAGGATGCATTTGTCGGCTCTCGACGTGTTACCCTGGATGAAAGCATTATGGAAGGGGACATGCTACGGATTAGTGTATGGATCAAAGCTGAAAATT
Source organism: Candidatus Zhuqueibacterota bacterium (assembly GCA_016931935.1). GTDB lineage: Bacteria > Zhuqueibacterota > Zhuqueibacteria > Thermofontimicrobiales > Thiofontviventaceae > Thiofontivivens. The sequence continues at coordinate 17,271 of JAFGDW010000127.1, forward strand.
TAGTGCCTGATTCTGCAGCCAGGTACCCGGATGCATGGTCGGTTGGCTTTACGCCATTCTTCTTCAAGAGCGCCGATAACAATGCCGGATATGATGATATCAGTACGTTTGTTACCGATGCCCACTTTAAATTCCCGCCAGCGACATCATTTGACTGGACCGAATACACAATGGATGTGGAAGTGCCCGGCGACGGTACGACGGCACTGGAAGTGCGGCTGCATCCATATTCCCGATTCACAGGTAAAATTTATTTTGATGACCTGACCGTCCGCAAACTGGATGTCGCTGAAATGGCTGGCATCGGTGGGTTTGAAGCGGACATGCCATCGTACTGGATAAAAGGCAGCGAACCGGGTGGCGCCACATTGACCTGGGCGCAGGATCAGGCGTTTGTGCTGGGACACTCGCTTAAAATCAACAAAACGTTGACTGCTGATAGTGCAGCGTGGGTGTCGGCAAATATGTGTGATATGTGGACGCCGAAACTATCGGCGAACAGCGATATTGCAATCGGCGGATTTTTCAAAACGGAAAATGTCAATACCAATCCGGCAACTGATGATGCAAAATGGTATGTGACATATGCATTCTATAATCAAGCCGGCAGTTTGATAGGAAAATCCATGCTGGAACTTGATCAAACTCAGGCCAGCAGCGACTGGATGGAAGTGACCGATAATGTTGTATTGCCGGAAGATGCTTACACCACAATTATCAATTTTGTTGGAGGTGCAAACGCTACGGGTACAGTCTGGGCGGATGCGTTTGTTTGGCCGGCCAGTTGGAACCGGACGCTGGAATTCCCGACGGGATGGTACAATTGGTTGCCGTGGACAGATAACAATGTGTCGCACGGTTACGAAAACACGCGCGTCACGACCGCAGATGCGCACACCGGTTTGCATTCACTTATGTTCGATCTGCCGTTTGATCGCCAGCAACAGGATGCATTTGTCGGCGCCAAACGCGTATTGTTGGATGGTGATGGATCTCAAGCACTTTCCAAATTACCGAACGATATAACCGCATTAACAAATGTCAAAACGGGTGATATGCTTCGCATCAGCATTTGGATCAAGGCGGAAGAGCTTGTTCCGGATTCCGCAGCGAAATATCCCGATTCCTGGGCCGTAGGCTTTACGCCGATGTTTTTCCGTGGCGCCGGTAACAATGATGGCTTTGATGACATTCGCACCTGGACTGTTGATGCGCATTTCAAATTCCCGAACAAAACTTCATTCGACTGGACGCAATTCTATATGGATGTTGAAGTTCCGGGCGACGGTACAAAAGCAATGGAAGTCCGGTTGCATCCGTACTCACGCTTTACAGGCAAAATTTATATGGATGATCTGGAAGTTAAGGTCATTGATAATTTTGTTAAGATCGGGGATGATGCAAATTCAGGTCTGCCGAAGACCTATGCGCTCGATAATAACTACCCGAATCCTTTCAATCCGACAACCACTATTGCCTATGCGCTACCATATACAGGTGAAGTGCAACTAGAAATCTTCAATGTGCTAGGCCAGTATGTGCGCACGCTGGTAAACAGCGTCCAACAAGCTGGTTATCACAATGTTGTGTGGGATGCCAAAGATGATTTTGGCAACACTGTTGTGAGCGGCATGTATTTTTATCGGTTGAAAGCTTTGAATCCGGGAAATATCAATGTTATTCTGACAAACAAAATGATATTATTGAAATAAGATCGTTTGAACGGATAATGGGGGCACATGTGTGCCCCCCATATTATTCCCCCTTTGAAGGGGGACGATTCTGCCGGAGGCGGAATCAGGGGGATGTTCAACATTTTGCAGGACACTATACGGTTGAACATCCCCCCGGATTTCGCCAGGGCGAAACCATCCCCCAGCTAAAGAGCAAGCTGAACTAACGCCTTCAAAGCGGGAATCCAAAATCCTGTTCAATATTCCACAGCATAATTCGAAACATAAAAGGTGATTTTATGTTAAAACACCGAATTACATTTATCCAGATTCCCACGATTGCCCTGTTTTGTTTGATGTTCATTCCTCTTGCCATGGCTGGCACGACGGGTAAAATTGCCGGCCGTATTGTCGATGCTACTACTACGCATGAGCCGCTCATTGCCGCAAATGTCATGATAGAAGGCACCAGCCTGGGTGCAGCATCAGATTATGAAGGGAATTATTTCATCATCAATATTCCACCGGGCGAGTACACAATTAAAGCACTGTTTATCGGCTACACTCCCATCGTTATGAACAATGTCAAAGTGTCTGTCGATCAAACGACGAAAATCAATTTCAATATGCAGCAAGAGACATTGATGGGAGAAACTGTGGTTGCCATCGCAGAGCGGCCGATTGTACAGCAGGATTTGACATCGACCATGTCCAAAGTGAGCAGTGATGAAATCGCATCGCTGCCGATTGAAGATGTAGCTGGCGTCGTAAATTTACAGGCCGGCGTTGTGGATGGACACTTCCGTGGCGGGCGTAGCTCAGAAGTCAAATACCTGATTGATGGTGTAGCAGTCAATGATGTGTTCTCCGGAGATTTCTCGATGGAAGCGGATGTCAATAGTATTCAGGAAATCCAGGTGCTGAGCGGAACATTTAATGCCGAGTACGGAGAAGCATTATCCGGCGTCGTGAATCAGATCACCAAAGCACCCGCTGATCAATATCACATTGATATTTCCAGCTACTCCGGAGATTATGTCAGTAATCGAACTGGTGTGTTCAAACACATCGATCACATCAGTCCAAAGGACGTGTACAATTTTCAGGGTAGTCTGAGTGGACCAGCGCCAATGTTGGGGGATTATCTGAAATTTTACGTTTCCGGGCGATATCTCAACGATCAGGGTGCGATTTACGGCCAGCGGATTTTTAATCCCTGGGATTATTCAAATTTCACCGATAACAACCCCGCAAATTGGTACGTCGGCGCGACCGGCGACAGCGCCTCTGTCCCGATGAATTACTCGATTCGGACAAATTTGCAGGGCAAGGTGTATATTCGTGTGGGCAAGGCAAATTGGATCGTGCTGCAAGGCATGTATCAAAATAAAGATTACATGGATTATGAGCATGAATACCAATTAAATCCCGATGGAGCGTACAAACGCTACCAAACAGGAACGCTGGGAAGCGCCAGTTATACACTGGTATTTAGTCCATCCACATTTATGGACATGAAAGTATCCGCATTTAAAACAAACTATGAACAGTACGCTCACAAAAATCCATTTGATCGCGGCTATGTAGATCCGGCTATGAAAGACTATGTCAGCGGCAATGCGTTTCTTACCGCCGGCTCGGAGAACTGGCAATTTTCCCACACGACACTGACAACTACCGGCAAAATTGATCTGACATCCCAGCTTAACAATGTACACCAGATTAAAACCGGGGTTGAGGTGCAGTTGCACGACTTGGATTATAAGGATTTCCAAATCGCCGTCAATGCCATCTACGATAACAACGGCAATATTACCGGCTTCACACGCTCATTACCCAAACCGGGTGCACTCGACTACAATACCTACAATAGCCATCCTTATCAATATGCATCGTACATCCAGGACAAGATTGAATTGGATTACCTGATTGTTAATTTCGGCGTCCGATTCGATTATTTCGAGCCGGATGGCAATGTGCTTAAAAATCCTGATAACATCGCCGCGCTGGATGCGCAACAGCAGCCCTATGCAGATTCGTTGTTTGAAAAGGCAACCGCTAAATATCAATTCAGTCCGCGTATCGGTATTTCATACCCAATGTCCGATCGGGGAGCGATTCACGTTTCCTACGGTCATTTTTTTCAGGTGCCGCCATTTGAGTACCTGTACCGGAATCCTAACTATCGTATTCCACTCACTGGCGATTTCCCGGAGTTTGTTGGTCAAACAATCGGCAATCCCGATTTGCAGCCGCAGCGAACAACTGTTTACGAAATCGGCTTGCAACAGGAAATTATCACCGATATTGGCATCACTGCGACAGCGTACTATAAAGATATTCGGAATTTGCTCGGTCAGGAAATTCATCTGAAAAATAACTTCAAAAAATTTGGGAAATATATAAACCGTGACTACGGCTCTGTCCGCGGTGTTACCATCTCACTGGAAAAGCGTATGCGCAACAAGTTTGGCGCGAGCATCGACTATACGTATCAAATTGCCAAAGGTAATGCCTCCGATCCGAACGCTGAGTTTGAGAATGCACAACGGAATCCGCCGGTTGCCACTAACAAACAACTTGTCCCGCTGAACTGGGACCGCCGGAATTCATTGAATTTTACAGTTACGGTGGTCACACCGGGTGACTTTGTCTCAAGCCTGATCGGCAAGCTCGGTTCCGGGCTGCCGTATACTCCATCATTGCAGGATCAGCGGACCGGGCTGGAAAACAGCGAAAACCGTCCGACATTTTTCAATCTGGATTTATACATCACAAAGGATTTGAAACCGTTAGGGCTGAACGCCTCAGTGTTTATAAAGGCATACAATCTCTTGGATCTGGCCAATGAAATTGAAGTATTCGGTGATACCGGCCGGGCCGGTTATACACTCGAGCTCACACGATCACAAGAACCGCCACGAGGTGTTAATACGCTGAAAGATTTTTATACACGCCCCGACTATTATTCCCAACCGAGGCAAGTGATTGTGGGCGTTTCGTTTGAATATTAGGTGACGACTCTCGTTCTGTCACGATAAATCATGTACGAATTGAGAGAGAATTCATAAAAATTTGTCATCCTGAACTCGCAGCTTTTTAGCGAGTGAAGGATCTGTGACCTTCAAACCTTGTGAGGTCATACATTCCTCGTCAAAAAGCGACTCGGAATGACATATTTAGGCGTTTTCGTACAAGCACTATTTATATTAGTTTGGACTAATGAAAGCGAAGTTCTCTACCCCATTAATTTGGAGGTGAATAACGTGGTTAATTTCAACAATGTAATAAAATTCAACCTGCCTGTTCTTATCCTGCTGATGTGCGCCTCCCATGCGTTTACCCAACGGCTGGTGGATTGGAACAAGGGAGATCATAACGAAACCCGCAAGGGATTCATGGATGGTAATCTGGTCGGCACGGTCTATTACAATCATGGTGAGGTGGCGGACTGGCAAAACTGGCCCACTGAAAGCGGCGTATGGCCCAAAGGTTCAGACCCCGTCCACACCTACGTGGATGGTGTGGCGATCATTGTTCAGGCAGAAGCCGTTGATCCGCAGGGTAACTTCATCCATCCGCTCGAGACCAATTATTACGAATTTACCCGCTACGATCGCTCCACTGGTGTAACCTACGGTTGGTGGCCGCTGCCAGGATACGCCAATCCGGTGCCGTCTGGTCCACCTGCCCGTAGTGACAGACCGGAAACCTGGCCAGCCCGGTGGCCTGATCTTACCAGCGAATGGGCTGGTAAGTGGAATGGCTTTTTTGGGCCAGACGTTAAAAACGCCGATGTGGAAACCTACTTTGTGTTTGATGATAACGAGGATCGGGAATATATCATTAATAATAATTTTTATCCCGATGCGGACGACCCATCCCGTGGTGGTCTGGGCATGCAGGTACGCGCCCGGGGATTTCAATGGTCGCAGGTGTTGGCTGCGGATGTGATTTTCTGGTTTTATGAAATCACCAACATGAGCACAACCGATTATGACAAAACACTATTCGCTCAATATGTTGACTGGGGCATCGGTGGTCATGACAATTCATCCAACAATGCCGGTGATTATAATGATTTGCTGGATATTTCGTATGCATGGTCCACGGTACCATATGGCAGTCCCGGCAACTGGAGTCCGGTTGGCGTGGCCGGATATGCGTTTTTGGAAAGTCCGGGTGTGCCTGATGATTTCCGGGACAATGATACTGACGGACTTACCGATGAAAAGCGCGATAATAATGCTGTGCGCTTTTTCAGTCAGCCGGAGGATGATCCGTTCATTCGCGATGTCCTTACCGATACAACCGATTTCCGTGATTTCTACGGCTATTCATGGCGCCCTCATTGGGATGCTGACGAAAACGCCGACTGGCGCAATTTTCTTGATTTAAACGAGAACAGAAAATGGGATGAAGGCGAAGCTCTGAATGATGATGTTGGCGCTGACGGACTTGGCCCGTTTGACGATGCATATCCCGGCCCGGATATTGATGGCACCGAGGCCAATGGCCGACCGGATCAGGGCGAACCGAATTTCGGTGTGCTGGATAAGGATGAATCTGACCAATTAGGCTTAACGGGATTCTTAATTTTCCCTGTGCATATCCCCTACGAATTGAAAAATGACGAACAAAACTGGGAAGCGCTCTCGCAATTGCCTGAACCGCACGGTAAAGAGTTAACCGGTGTGAATCTGGCAAATTTTTTCTCCAGTTATTTGTTTAATCTTAATGGCCGCAATACGTATGGCAAGGAGACCGGTGAGACTGAGCGATTTTCCATGGCGCTGATATTTGGCATTGATAAGGAAGATGTGTTCCGTCGAAAAAAGACTGTGCAGCAAATTTACAATGCGAACTATCAATTCGCCAAGCCCCCAGACAAAGCTATTGTCAAGGCTGTGCCTGGTGATGGCCGCGTAACACTGTACTGGGGCGATCGCTCCGAAAAGACATTTGATGAATTCTACCAACGCTATAACTTTGAAGGTTATCGGATCTATCGCAGTACCGAGCCGAATTTCCTGGAGAATCGGGTGATTACCGATGCCTATGGGAAAGCGACCTATCAAAAGCCAATTGCCCAATTTGATCTGATCGATGGCTTAAAAGGCCCGCATCCGATTGATGTCAATGGCGCGATGTTCAATCTAGGGAATGATACCGGGTTGGAACATTCGTTCATTGATTCAAGCGTACAAAATGGCCAAACATATTATTACGCCGTTGTCGCCTACGATCAGGGCTACACAACAACGACGGTGGAGCAGGAATTTGTCGGGATTCCGCCATCGGAAACAACTGCGACGATCCGCGTCGATAACGTAACCGGTGAAATTGAGACGGATATTAACACCGCGGTGGTCACCCCACGAGCGCCAACAGCCGGATATATTTCGCCTAAAATAGAAGATTTGACACATTCAGGACCCGGAACCGGCTCCATCATCATTAACATTCTCGATCCCGATTCGCTGAAGGACAATCATGTTCACCGGCTGGAATTTCAGGACTTCACGACATACCACGACAATTCCTATCCGTCATACATGCTGATTGATTATTCTGCCAAAGATACGCTGATCAAACTAACGCCACTTGAAAGCGACAACGAACGGACAATCGTTACATCAGGCTTTGATTTACAAATAAAGAACGATCCATCTGTGCGTCCGATTGACAGTCAGACCGGATGGAAAGTTAGAAGCACGACATACGCTGTCCTGCCCGGATTTGATACGCGGTATCAATCAGGTTATTCGTCCAAACGGATCAATTATCCGGCGGATTTCGAAATCACCTTCACCGAAAAAGGGCAAGGCGATATCTCGATGCAGGCCACCGACTTCAGCAAACCGATTCCGTCGAATGTGGTTATTAAAAATTTAACGGATAATGTTGATAATGTCCAGTTCATCTTCCGGGATCTGGCAGGCGATTCCGTGTTTAACATAGCCAATCCTGACACAGTCGAAAACATTGTAATGGGTGATGCGATTTTCATTGTGGTCGGCGATTCGACAGGTCTGAAGGCGGATTCATATAAAAAGGCGCATATCACCTGGTCGATCACCGCATACAAGGATGTGACCATTCCAGACTCGCTGCAGGTCGAGCCGCAGCCGGGCGACGTTTACTATCTGGCCACTTCCAAACCATTTCGCACCGGAGAGTATTACGAATTCACGGTGAAGTCACCTGGCTACGATAAAGCCAAAGCAACTGCCGATCTCGACCAAATTGCGGTTGTGCCCAATCCCTATGTGGGAGCAGCCTCATGGGAACCGGCGACAAACACAATCGGCCGTGGGGAGCGTCTTGTTCAGTTTATTCACCTCCCGGAGAAATGTACTATTCGTATCTATACGATGAGTGGTCATTTGGTGCAGACATTGTATCATGAAAGCACTGTCAGCGATGGCCAGGAACCCTGGAATTTAGTTTCACGTGACGGCATGAATATCGCCTACGGGATGTATGTCTATCACGTGGATGCACCGGGCATCGGCAAAAAAATTGGCCGGTTTGGAGTGATAAAGTAAGCATACAATTGTAATAATCGTCCCAGCGTTTCGCTGGGAATGAATATACAGCGGCTCTGCCGCAATTGACACAAGGCAGAGCCTTGTTGAAAGCATTCCCAGTCGGAGACTGGGAACGGTACAAAATACAAATTCATCTGTACAAGTAGAAAGAAAAACTCGTGTCGAGGATTTCAATGAAAAAGACAATATTCATAATACTAATCATTGCCCTGTTGCCGGGTCTGGCACTCAGTCAGAAAAACGTTTCCAAAGTCGGGACAGCCGCAGCAGCGTTTCTGGAAATTCCGGTGGGATCGCCGGCAGTTGGCATGGGCGGCGCGTTTGTCAGTGTGGCCAATGATGCCACGGCATTGTATTGGAACGCTTCAGGTATCACCAGTGTGCCAACCAATGAAGTGCTGGTAATGCACAATCAATGGATTGCCGGGACGAGGTTCAATTTTGCTGCAGCAGTGCTGAAACTCGGCGGTACCCGGACGCTGGGATTGAGCATTACCACGCTGTCGATGGATGACATGAAAGTTCGCACCATCGATAAACCCGAAGGTACCGGTGAATACTACAGCGCGGGTGATCTGGCGGTGGGATTGTCGTACGCCTGGGAATTGACAGACCGGTTCGCGATTGGGTTTACCGGAAAATTTATCCAACAGAAAATTTGGCACATGAGCGCCAATGCGGTAGCCATCGATGTCGGCACAAAATTCCGCACCGATTTGCTAAACGGTATGGTGATCGGCGCTGCGATTTCCAATTTTGGCACATCCATGCAACTCGCTGGCCGCGATGCCCGGCGTTTTTCCCGCATTGATGAAACCAAGCTGGGCTCCAACGGCCAAATCCCTCAGAACATCGAGATGGATTCGTGGGATTTACCGTTGATGTTGCAAATCGGCGTGTCATCTGATCTTATAAAGACTGAGGCTTATCGTTGGACATTTGCCATCGATGCGCTTCATCCCAGCGCCAATTATGAGAGCATCAACGTCGGCACCGAGCTGGCGTTCAACGAGTATTTTTTCCTGCGCGGTGGCTATCAATCATTGTTTTTGCAGGATGCCGAAGGCGGCTTGTGTCTCGGTGTGGGCCTGACATCAAAAATGCTGTTCAGTAATTCGGTGATTAAATTCGATTATGCTTACCGCGATATGGGGCTGTTGGAGAACACACAACTCTTTTCAGTGAGTGTTGGATTTTAGAATTTGGACAGGTGGGAGGGTGACAGGGGTAAACGTAGGGGCTGTATCAAAAGTCATCTCAAACTTCATTCTGAGCGAAGTCGAAGGATGGATAGCGTACGCAAAAACAATATGCTTCGACTTTGTAATAGTTCCATCCACGATCAGTTGGGACGCAGCAATGCAGAAAGGACGCTCCGCGTCCGGAATAGAGTTTCGAAATTGATTAATTTGTCCTATTATAAAGAACACTTGGTGCAGAGCAGCAAACCCACACTCTGGCGGAACGAGATAAGCAACGAGAATTAATTAAGTTGTTCAATTTTGACATCCCCCTGCCCCCCTTCGAAGGGGGGAAATCTTTGAAGTCGCCCTTTGAAGGGGGATTTAGGGGGATGTCAATATTATGGATTAATTTCAATTTATTAACACATGGCCAAGTTATTTAATTCTTGTTCCTAATTCTACTTTGTCACATTAAAAAAGACTTGCTAATTATTTGAAAATTTAGTATATTGGGGCATGCAAATCAAACCACAAATAAAC
>JAFGDW010000128.1 GCA_016931935.1 Candidatus Zhuqueibacterota bacterium
GTCAAGCTCAGGATAAATTCCGCGACGAAAAATCTGTGACCACTAATGCTTTAATTCTGCAAACGTTGCGAGGTCATAGATTCCTGTCTAGTTACAAAAATATAAATTATATTAATGAAAACAGACCAGGCCTCGTCTAAAAACGACTCGGAATAACATATTTGGGGGTTTTCGCTCGGTTACCAAATACTGTGTGTTATTAATTCGCTTAGGTACAAACCAGGTTTCTTCAAGAGACCTGGTTTGTGGATGTGCTCAATCCTATATGAATTTGTGAAATTAAATTTCTCTTAAAGATCAATTTTCACTTACTATACATTACTGCGCAGGCGGCAGAATATCGTTCGCTCCAATACTGATGATTTTGTGCGGTGGCTCGGGATCGAACTTGAGTCGGATTTGCCACCATTTGGATGTCTTCCGCGATTGGACAATAATTTCAAGTGTATATTCACTCGTTTTTCTGGCTTGATGAAATGTACAATCCCCAATTCCATTTTGATCCTGCCTGAGCATATCACGCAATTTTGGGACACCGAAATTCTCAACAATTGATGATGAAATGTGTTCGGTTATAAATGATTCAGCAGTAGCAATATCGGATGAGCCATAAATGTCGATGAGCGCGATGGCATGGACACCGAGTGGTGAGTCGACCAATTGGGATTTTGACAATACTACAGCTTCATCCAATGGCAGGTCATACGGTTCATGGAAAACAATTCGCGCTACCGTTGCAGAAATATTGGAAGCAGGTTTTCCGGCAACGTTGGAGAACACGATAACGACCACATCCTCCTCAATAAACCGCATATAGTCGGCAGAGAAAATTTTATTTCCGCCATTGTGCGCCACAAGCGGAGTGTGGCGTGGTGTTTCAAACAGATACCAACCATAACCATAATTGGAAGCTGAACCCATGTTTTCTTGCATATATGGTGTGTACATAGCATTTTTTGCTTCATCCGATAATATTACATTTCCCTGCAGCGCCACATGCCATTTATACATATCTTCTACGGTTGAGTTTAGATCTCCATTGGCAAGCAAATACCAGGATGGACCATTCTCAGAGATTCGATCGATGACTGTACTCCAGTCGCGATCCCCAATATACCCGTGGGCGACGGTTGTCGATTTCCAGTCAGGTTCGATATAACCGGTGTGTTTCATGTCGGCCGGTTTAAACAAATATGTTTGCAGGAACGATTCGTACGATTGGCCGGACACATTTTCAATAATAACTCCCAACAGACTGTAACCAATATTTGAATACATGAAAGCGGTTCCCGGTTGTTCCATCAGTGGGGCTTTCATGGCATCGGCGACGAATTGCTCTTTTGAGATTGGCGTAAAATCGTCGCCCATTGAGCCGGCAAACCCGGCTGTGTGCGTGAGCAACTGGTGTATCGTAATTTTCTGTTTATCTTTTGATGTTTCCGGAATAAATTTTAAAATGGGATCGTTAACACCCAATTTCCCCTGCATCTGAAGTTTCATAATGGCGGCGGCAGTGAATTGTTTGGTAACTGATCCGATCGGAAAAACGGTAGTTGATGAGTTGCGCGTATTCTTTTCCTGATTAGCCAGACCGAAACCCGTAGATCGAATAATTTGGTCACCTTTAGCTACCAGTAGTGCTCCGGCGTATCCCTGTGATTCCAGGCGTGACACGTACGTATTAATTTTAGTTTGCTCGGGTGATAATTGCACGTTATCTTTTGCACATCCAATCATGAGAAAAAAACAAATTGTCAAACCAATTCGTACAATATTTTTCATCATTAACTCTCCTCGCTATTCAAAAGTGTACACGTTCAATTAAATGGTCATCTAAAGAATATTATATATCGGAAATCAAAATGTATTGCTTAATTTACCTGTTGACAGTTCCGGTTATCCAGTTTAGTTAGGTTGAGACGGTTTCAAACAATAAAACTGATTTTTTTAACACTAGTTGAACATCCCCCTGATGATGTCCTGCTCGCTTGCGAGTGTAGGTCAGAATCAGAGGGATGTTCTCCACCGACGCTAAGTTTTTACAATATTCAATCTTAAATGCTTGCTGACTAAACTTAATAACTGAACTGACAGTATTTAAGCCGTTGAAAATCAAACAAAGCAATCAAAAGTCAATATAGGTATTTCCGTTTGAACAACCAAATTAAATACGTGTAACAGAATTATTACCTTGATCTGAAGAATTTGCTTTCATATATTAGTATCAGAAACTATAAAAAAATGTGAGGAGATAATGCCGACTCAGAAAATTTATGACAACATGGAGCACATAATTACTAAGCTTAACGTTTCTTATTTACCTATGGATGTATTGCATGGCTTTTTGTCGGCCGTTATTTGCAGTCCAACAATTGTACTGCCATCGGAATGGCTTCCGGTACTTCTGGAAGATGAAAATGATAAAATCGACTTTAAAAATATTAAGCAGGCTGAAAAATTTATTGGCGCATTGATGGAATTTTATAATGATATTTTGAATGATATTTTGAATGATGAATATAGTCCCTATATTCGTAGCACGGATGATAAGTTGGACCCCAGGTTCTGGTGCCACGGATTTTCATTCGGGATGACATTGCGAATTGATGAATGGCAGGATGATTTAAGCGATGAGTTATTTGAGTATCTAATTCCAATTTACTATTTTGCTGATCCAGAAACGTTCATCGCCGAGTTTGGTGACGACTTGGCGGCGGAATTGCAGGCAGACATTGATGGTCTACTCGAAGATTTAATGTATGCCGTGCCAGCCATTTATGTTTTTTGGAATGAAGATGAATTGTTGGAAGAAGATGACAACGATGACTGGATTGATGAGCCTGATGTTACAAGTGATCTTGATGATTTGGATCGTATCAGCCGCGCGTCGATTAGTCCGTTAAATACCGGTGTATTTAAAGTTGGCCGTAATGAACCGTGCCCGTGCGGTAGTGGTAAAAAATACAAAAATTGTTGTGGTCGTGGGCATTGATGCGTTATTGTTGAATGAAAGATCACTCATCAAAAGCCTAAATTTAAATCCCCAATTTTTTCATGCGGTAAAGCAGAACATGGCGGGGAATATCCAATAATTTTGCCGCCTTCGATTGATTGCCGTTTGCTTTTTGAAGCGCGTTTTCAATTGCGATTCGCTCAATATCCTCCAATGTATGTGGCTGTTCGGAATTATCTGTTTTAATTAAAATCACGGAAGATGGGCGAATACCATTGATGGTGGGCGGAAAAACAGCCGGAGTAATTTCGGATGATGTGGAAAGAACAATCGCGCGTTCGATGGCATTCTCCAGTTCACGTACATTGCCCGGCCACGTATATTCCATGAGTAATTGGAGTGCATCACTGCGAAGATGATATGATTTCCCGTTTGCAAATTTTCGGATAAAATGATCTGTCAGAAACGGAATATCATCTTTTCGTGATCGCAGCGGCGGTATGGGAATGGTCACCACATTAAGGCGATAATATAAATCATCCCGGAATTGACCGGATGCAACCAACTGTTCGAGATTTTTATTGGTTGCGGCAATCACACGTACATTTACCGATATTTGTCGGGATTCACCCACACGTTCGAATTCCTTTTCCTGTAGCACTCGTAACAGCTTTGCCTGTAAATCCGCCTTGAGATCGCCAATTTCATCCAAAAAAATAGCACCGTCATGCGCCATTTGAAATTTGCCAATCCGATCCTTGAGCGCGCCGGTAAATGCCCCTTTCACATGTCCAAATAGCTCGCTTTCGATTAATGTATCGGGAATGGATGGGCAGTTGACGGTAACGAACGCTTTATTTTTCCGCTGACTGTTGTAATGAATCGCCCGGGCAATGAGTTCTTTGCCGGTGCCACTCTCGCCAGTAATCAGCGCCGTTGCATCGCTCTCAGCTACACGACCGACAAGTTTTAACACATCGGCCATTGCCGCGCTTTTCCCAATAATGTTGCTGAAATCATATTTATCCAGCAATTCACCGCGGAGTTGTCGATTTTCAATTTGCAGCGATCGTAGGCGTATTGCTTTTTCCAGGGTAAATCGCAGCGTTTCCTTGCCAAATGGTTTGGTGAGATAATCATCCGCACCAATTTCACATGCCTGGATAGCATTATCCACTGTGCCATAGGCTGTGATGATAACGATAATCACGTGTGAATTTCTTTTCCGAATGGCACGCAAAACATCCATGCCATTCATATCCGGTAACTGCAAATCAGTAATGACAATATCAAAGCGGCCATCATCAAACGCAGCTATACCGGACGTGCCGTCCGCGGATGATGTCACATGGAAGTTCATTTCTTCAAGCTGGACTGTTAGCACCCGATTCAGGCTAATATCGTCATCAATAAGTAATATTTTTTGAAATGATTGTTTCATGGCTGATTTATGGTATTACCAGTGTTTTTATGCAAAAAAAACAGAAATATTTATTGATCCAAAATTCAAGTAATATCAGAACAGTTAATGGAGAACGGAACACGAACAACGGAAAACGAAAGGATATAATCCGTTCTCTTTTCTCAATTTTCCGTGCGGTTTCACTGCTATGCTAAAAACTGATGGTAAATGTAGCTCCTTTACCGGGTTCGCTTTTTACATCAAGCGTCCAGTTGTTACGATCTACGATTCGTTTGACAATCGATAAGCCCAAACCGGTCCCGGATGATTTTGTCGTATAAAACGGTTTAAACAAATTTGGCATCTGATCGGATGCAATTCCCGCGCCTTCATCGATGATTGCTAATTGTTGCGCTGTGCTTGCATTTCCATTGGTTCCCCATATTTTCACGGTTCCACCAACCGGAGATGCAGCTATCGCATTTAAAACAAGATTGATGATCACTTGCCGCAGCTCGGTCTCGTTGGCGGTAATAGTCACAGGATCGGCAGGAAACTCCATCTCAAGCTGAACCGATTCCTTGCGTGTACGCAATTGCATAAATTGCAGCGTTGATTGCACAACGTGTGTAAGATTTATTTGTATACGAACAGGCGATGACTGCCGACTCAAGACGGTATAATTTTCGACGACTTCATTCAATCTGTTAACTTCTTTAATCAGAATATTCATAAATTCAGCAGTATCAGCACGTGGTTGCGTCCGGCTTTTCAGGATGTCGACAACTCCCCAGATTGATCCGAGAGGATTGCGCACCTCATGGGCAAGATTTGCTGCCAGTTCACCGACACTCGATAATCGCTCCGCCTGTCTTAATTGATCTTCAATGTCCGCCATCTGTTCCGATTGTTGTTGTAAGGTCGCATATGACGCTTCCAGCTTTTCGGCAGTTTGCTGGTAACGCACCTGTTCCCGGCGTTCCCGCGCCGCAAGCATACCGGTAATTGAACCGATAATTAAGTACATTACCATCTGTAGAAAGCGGCTGAAATTGCTGAGAAAATCGCCGCCCCATTGGAATACAACATGCGGCAGATAAATGGCGATCACGGCGATGGCAGCGATAACTCCTCCGTTTAATTGATAGCGAAATGCAGCCAAAATTATTGGCACATAAAACAACACGCGATACAATTCATGCAACACGTGCAAGTGAGTTGGCGTCCGATAATGCAAAATCGCCACCAATACTATCAATGAACCAATGCCAATTAAATATAATTTATCATTTTTATGTGAAATGAACGTCATCATAAATGTTGGATTATCCGTTATTGTTCAAGCGGTAGATTATCCCGTTGCCAGCCAATGAGCCCGTTTTCAATGTGATATACTTTTGTGAATTCCAGCGTTTCCATCATATTGACAGTGCGGCCACTTCGATTACCCGAACGGCAATAAATCATTATGGTCTTGGTTTTGTCGAGTGCATTAAGACTATCACGAAAACCCGGGGCGTAATAATCCAGGTTTGTTGCGCCAGTAATGTGTCCGCTGGCATATTCTCCTGGCGTTCGAACATCGATCAATTTAAAGTTTGCATTATTGGCATGTTGCTGAATGAATTGCCAGGCGTCGGTGGGGGACAGGTCCTTGAATAGATGTGAATCCGAATTCTCATCCGGTTGCGCATCCCGATTACAATTTCACATAAAAAGTGATGTTATCATCAACATAAAAGCACAACAACGTTTGAAATTCATGGAAATCTCCTAATCTATATGAGCGAGACATGATAGCGAATTAGTTGTTGAATTATTAACTCTGTTTGATTTAAAAGGTTTCATGGTGCAATTGGATGGAGTCCGTTCCCATTCGCTTGGTGAAGAAAAAAGTATGAAGTTTATCTGAAAATCTGAGTGATAAGGTAGAATATGAAGCGAAAGACATCCGAAGTCGGCGAGACCTCGGATGTCTGAAACGATTCAGTCATTGAGAAACGCGCCGCACCTTAATCCCAAACGCTTTTTGTGGATTGGTGACCAGCAATTGATGAATATCGTCATCCGTAAAACCGTGTTCTTTCAATATTGGCAGCAGGAGTTTGTGAATAGTCGTATAAGGCGTAATGTCCCCACCATCCGGCTTGCTGGCGGTGTAAAAACCGGCATCCTGAGAAATCAGGACTTTGCGCAACAGGTTGGCAAGTTTCATGTCTGTGAGAAATTCGGTGCATGCATTCAGCATATCGCGGGTTGTATCAACTTTATCAAACGAAATCCATGCGCCCATTTTAGCAGCCTTAATCTGCCCATCACGTGTGCCGCGATTAGCGTGCACCCAGATGAACGCGTCGGGATCAACACCCTCTTCCTTTAGTACAACGATCTGAGCAAACGCCGGTTTGTCCGGCCCGGTATGCGATGCAATCGTCAGGCCGGTTTGCAGGTGAGTGCGCGCAGCGGCCCGAACCAGTTTTTCGTGTAGTGCAGATGATGTATCTGCGTTCGCCACGGCAATTTTGATAAATCCCGGCCGAATGCCGGTATCGCCGATTCCCTGTTGCCATTCCTGAATCCAGCGCGCCGCCAGTTGATCCGCAGATTCAGTGAACGCAAATTTAGGGATGAATTTATTGTTCATGGCGCCGTAAAAGCCGGTGTTGGTCAAAATAACCAGTCCGCTTCGTTCGGATAACATCTGAAGCAAAACCGGATCACGGCCAAGGAAAGCCGGAGTACAATCCACGAATGTTTTCACGCCGATTTCTTTCAAGTCTCTTAAATAGGGAAGCATTTTCTCGGCCACAACTTCACGATCCCAACGCTCATAGCCGGTGCTGTCCGCGCCAATGAAATCGACCAGAATATGCTCATGCGTTAGCGCTTCTCCCATCTGTGCCGCCTGTAATGGACCGGTTACCGACATGATCAGCAACCGTTCTTTTTTGCGGCAATGGAATAGATGCAATAAAATGATAATCAAAATAACGAGTGAAAATGATTTTTTAAAAGTTTTTCGATTCATTATGGTTATCCACATTTTTACCAATTGAGTTGTTTTATTTGAGAATGCCCCAATTTCATCAGCGCTCACTCGCTATTGGCGCTTAGTTAATTGCCAACGGCCAGCAGCTACGCTTTGCTATTTACTACCAGTCATTATCCTGGCGAGCATCAATACAATTGCAAATACGGCAATCGCTACATGCATCCGCAAAATGAACAGTGATGTATTCGCCTTCCAAATTTTGAAAATATCCAAAACTTTGATATGTCCCGGAATACCAACCGCGCTTGAAGCGATGACATCGACTGTCGGTTGCCGGTCACAACGTTGTTCATATTCGTCACGATCAACGTTTAAATCGGTGCATCCGGCTTTGGTCAGCGGAATGATATTATCCCGGTGCAAACCCAGCTCTTCTTCACAATTCATGATGTGAATAAATTTTCGGCGTTCGAGGCCGCGATGTCGAAGAGTGATCGAAATACCGGCAATAGAAGAAATAACAACAAGAGCCGCTGCAACGACAGTTGCAATTGGCAAGCCGAATTGAGCATCCACCGTCACTAAGCCAGCACCTAAAACGGCTTCCATTTGCAATACTTTCCAGGTTTGATCGCGAGCATGATGATGATCAGTCCAGGCGGCTTGCATAGCAGCGATTAAGGCGTCATTTTCAACGTGATGTGAATCGGTTTTTTTGTTATTTTCTGACATTTTCAATTCTCCTCGTTTATAGAAAAAAGAACCAGAACAATGGAAGCCAATCAATAATCCCTTCTCCGTTTTCCATTCTCCATTTTACCAAAATGTTTCAGCACCCGTAGCGCCCGCAGTGTGTTCCAGAGGCTCGGTGCACCGATGTTTTCCATATCAAAATGGGTTTGCCCCGGATGCTTCAGTTGCAATGGCCATGTCCCGTCTCTGCGACGTTTGTTAAGTAGAACCTCAATCGCATCATCCATGCGGGTATCGTAATCCACGTTGGCGGCCCGGAAATAATCCAGCGCGCGCAATATATCATAACGCCAGCGCGACGGCCAGGATAGCATCAGCATTTTTTTATCGATAATAGCGCCGGTTTTATCCGATTTAAATAATCGGTGTTGCAGCATAAATTCTCTGCATCCCTGTTCGGCGCGTTTCAACTCGTCGAGCCGGTAGGTGTAACCGACGTTGGCATACTCCAGAATGCCTTCAGCGATAGACAGCGTAGTATGAAGCGAGCTGTGAACAGCGCTTTTGTAATTGGAATAACAATTGAAGCCACCATCTGGCATGTGTTGTGTCAGCAGAAAATCGACAACAGAAACGAAATCATCTTCGGGCATACCGAAATAGCAGCCATAATTCATTGCCATTCCGTTGATGCATACATCACTCCACTGCAGGGTTTTGTGCGGATCAACGCCGCCGTCCTGAGCTTTATGGTGTTTCAGAATGATGGTCAACGTTTCCGTTATCTCCGGAACCGAAGGTGTATTCAAATGTCGTAATTCTAATAATGAATAATGTGTGGACGTCCATTTGGGCTGATAAAATCCGCGTCCCCAATGGCCGGTTGCTGTTCGGCGGGATAGCAAGTCCGCGCCCCAGCCTTCCGTGGCGATCCGTTGCCGGAGATCGGGACGTTCGTCGTTCAGAAGATCGCGATGCACCTGATATTGGATCGAGACATCGCTATCGAGCAGCCAGGGTAGTATTTTATCATCAGTCATATATTTATGGAAAGTAAAAATACTTTATTAAGAGTGCTTTTTAGATTTGGGCAAGAGATGCCATCGCTCAGAGCGATGGCATCTCTTATGGACGACCTCAAAACCACTTTGAATTCAGAATAATAAAATAAAACGCTTATACCCTTTACTCGGCTAATTTTAACTACAGTACCTTTCGCCCTGGAGACTTAACATCCTTCCTTGCCATCCTTCAAAGGAGGGGAAGAGCCGAGCAGGAAGTCCCACTTTTGAAGGCAATAGTCCGGCATTTTTCAGCCGGGGGGATTTAGTAACTGAGAAATTATTTTCTGACATTTTTTGGCAGAAAATGTTAAAACATATTTTAGACAGGATTTCACGGATTCACAGGA
>JAFGDW010000129.1 GCA_016931935.1 Candidatus Zhuqueibacterota bacterium
AACCCCGATACTGGGGTAGTATACCCCAATATTGCTTTTGTAAAGGGGAATTTTTAGGATAAAAACGTAAATAATTGCCCTTTTGTACCCCGATATCGCCCTTTTACACCCCGACATCGCCGTTTTGTACCCCGACATTGCCCTTCTGATGGGCGCGTTAGAGCTTCGGAACCGCAATTTATTGTTCTGTTGTGTAGATATAGAGCCTTCTTTTTATCAAATCGCATATAAATAGCCCATGTTTACCTTTATAGTAGAGAATAAAAAAGTCCGCTATCAAAGTGAAATCGATAGCGGACCAAAATTGTTTTACAAGTGTGGAGAGGTTCTAATTAATTGCCTTGTTTTTCATATTTTATTTATAATAGTTTGGTGAAATAATACAGCATCACATTAAAGTGATGCTGTATTTATTATAAATTATAATTTAAATACAATTTTACCTTCAAATGATCGACCAGGCATGTTATATCCATCTTTCTCTGTGTAGTTTTCATCAAAAATATTTGAAAACGTGGCACAAAGAGATATATCCGATGTTAATGAGTACATTAGTGAAGCATCAAACACTAGAAAATCGGGGTGCTTTAAATAGCCTTTTTCTGCATATTCTGGTTGAGTTTTCACTGCCAAATCGTTCAATTCTGTTCTTACCGGATAGTAACTAAACCAGTTGTTTTCAATTCGTGAACCAATATATCGTCCGTTAAATCGAACACGAAGTTTTTCTAAAGCACAGATATCAACACCAAAATTTGCATTTTTATCACGAACATAAAGTTGTTCTTCAGTTAATGTATCATTTACTTGTACATCGGCTTTTAGCATAATGGTTGCATTTGCATATATTTTACATATAAATTTGTTGTCGAATAATGTACCTACATTATAATAGGCATCTATTTCTAATCCTTGCATATTTGCTTCATAAGCATTGTAATATGATTTATATTCATCTCCGCTTGCAGCAATTCCATCCGGATTGTATGATTTCATTTGTATCAGATTCTCGTGCTTGGTAGTAAACCATGTAATATCTGCATGCAATCCTTTAGGAGCGTTGTGATATGTTACTCCGACATCAAGTGTTTGAGAGGTTTCTGCTTCAAGATCTGCGTTTCCTTTATAAAGTGTTCCGTAGTAGGTGTATTCTCCTGCTTTTTGTGTTGCATCTGGTGCATAAAAGGCGGTACCCCAACTTGCGTGAGCACTTAACCCTTTTAGTAAATTATATTTTGCACCAATGTTCGGATTAAATATTGAATAGTTTTCTTTCGATTGTGAAATATCAGATAACTCTGTTTTGTCAATTGAAAGCATTATATAATCATAACGTGCTCCGGCAGAAATATGTAGTTTTTCTTGTAGTAATTTTATGTTTCCTTGTAGAAAAACAGCATTACTAGAAGTACTATAATTTGGAGTATAAGGAGCTATTTCTGTGATATCGTCAGACCAACGTTGTGTTTGGTTGCTATGAGTTGTATTGTCGTAGCCAATAACAAGAGATTGCTCTTTTATTTCGAATTGGTCATAAACCTGTACTCCATAGGTTTGATACTTGCCTCTGTATGAAACAAAAGCAGTATTTGTATTATCACTAAAATTATCGCTTATGTCAGTACTATAAAATGGAGTAACATGAATTGAATGATCTTTCAATTTTCCTTCAATTTCTACTCGTTCTGTAAAGCGATCGAGGTTTTTCTTATTGGAATTGTATACAGACCAAAAGCTACCATGTGAAAGAATATCGCGAGCTGCGTACAGACTTTGGTTGAAATGTACTTCCCAGTTTTCTGAAATATCTATACCTAAACGTAAACTTCCCGAATGCTGACTAAACTTTGTTTCATTAAAAGTTGCACCAGCAGTAGTGTCTACATCTAAAATAGCTTTTTCTGTTTCGGTTAGTGCCAACATGTTATTTTTCCCAATAGTGTAATCAGCTCCTTGATTTACAGAGCTTAATGAAAGATCGAAATTGAACGGTCCTGCAATTTTACCTCCTACATTTATTACGGCATTTGATGTCATAAAACTACCCATAGAAACTGTTGCATTTCCGGTAATTCTATTCTTATGCCTTGGAGTTACAATATTAATTACTCCTGCCATGGCTGAAGATCCGTACATTGATGAGAAAGGACCTTTCAGTATTTCAATTTGTTCAACATTTGATAGTCCTAACGATGCAATGTTTTTTGTTCCGGCAGGCATGCCATTAATAAGTAAAGCACTGTATTTGTTACTTGTTGTAGGTGCAAAGCCACGCATACTAATTGACGATAGTACTCCCGGATATTTAATAATATCGACCCCGCTTTGACTGGTTATTGCATCGCCTACGTTTTTTGCAGGCATTGCTTTAAGTTCGTACGAACTGATAACTTCTACCTTTTGTGGAAGATCTTGCATTTTTGCATTGGTTTTAGTTGCTTTTACCGATATTTCGTCAATGCAAATAGTTATCATTGTTGTGTCTTGCTGACCATTTGCAGCTAAAAAAAATAAGGCTGCAATACCCACTAATAATGTTTTTTTCATAATCCTTTTTGCTGTAAATAACTGGAAAAAGAATATTGATGAATTGTGTATTTATTTGTTAAATACATAATTAATCGTTAACCTTTTACCCGAAAGTTTTGATTGTTAAGTGAAAAACAGCAGGTTTTCTGGCTTGTTCTCAAATAGCACCTTCCCATTCAATGTATAGCGAACAGTGGTTTTTGCTATTTGTATTATATAGAACTTACAGCTGCGGGAACAGCTCCGGCATTGTCTGATGACGCACCGGATTCCCTTCCTGTTTTTCGTTTATTATTTATTTGTGATTTTAATATTACTTGATGTTAAATTTGATAGTGTAAATATTCAGCCCTGAATTATTCCTAGCCTACAACTTCAAGTTTTTTAGTTTCAAACATCTATTAATTTATATTAAATGAGCTATTGTTAGTATTAATGGACTAATCATCATTTCTTCGAAACTTCGCTTTGGCATATTCTTATGTGTTTCTGACGTGTGTTTTAAAATTGGAGAAAGACCAAAATAATCGCGGAATGCTTTTATTTGAATAGAGAAAGCATCATGAACAGCTTCTTTGTCCAACAATCCCCACGAATACTGATCGATAAGATGAACCGATGATGCTATAAAAGCAACAATTTTTTTATTATTATCCAGTTCTTTCAGTTTTTTATCGAAAGCATCTTTGTCAATAGCTTTATCTCCATTGATGTGAGAATAGTATGACCAAATTTTGTCTTCAGTAATTCCGTAACGTTTGTTTTGCCACAAGAAAGAGCTTTGGCGATGGGTATTCATTCCAGTTTGTTTGTCGAGTGCCTCCTTTGTTGCTTTAATAACAGTTTGTCCAATTAGTTGACCCAGCATGCAATGTTTCCCTGCATTTTCCAAATACGTTTCCGATTCAGTATTTGCAACCACAATTACACTGTCGGTTCCCGATCCGGTAGCTAATCCTGTTGAATACATGCTATTTGCCATCAATTCCTGAAGTGCTACCGATTTTGCTTCTGTAGCTGTTACAATAGCACGGTTCAATGCTCCTTCGGGTAGATTTGCATTGATGTGAAGCATAATATTAATTGTTCCGCTCGAAGGGTTTAGGTTGATATGCTCTTTTGAGAATTCATCGTAACGAGCTAAATCTCCGGCACGCCCACCATTTATATCAACACCAGCAGTTACCATGGCTGTAACAGTAACTGATTTGTACGACTCCGAAGCAACAGCCATATTCTCAACCAATGCAGCTGTTCCCATTCCTGTACATGTTGCAGGATCGAGATCAATTTCTTTAGCAATAGCTGAAAAATGCTCAACATGTGTTTTGCCTTTCATTCCCGGACAAGTTTTGCCGTGTAGTTCTTTCCCACAACTTTTGTTGAAAACATGTTTCAAATCAGTGCGAGTACCACCGTTCAACGGACAGGTACTTGAAACAGTACGTTTGCCAGTAAATTCTACAACAATGGCATCGGAATATCGCAATACCTTGTCACCCAATTCAGTTTTAAATAATTCTTCTTTCATTATTACTTAGGTTAGTTTTTAATATTATTTTATATAATCCTTTAACTTTCTAATTTGTCATAATCCCGCTCATACTTTTTTCTTTCAACTCATCGATAGTATAATATTCTGCTTTAGACTGAAGAGCTAAGCTTTTTGCTTTGCCCAAACGGATGAAGCCTGCCTCGGTATCAATTACAATAAGGCGTATCTCATCGTTACAAATTTGTTTGGCAAAATGAATAGCACCTTCAGCCTGAGTATTTTGTATGGTCTCTCGACCATCGGTAAAGAGCACAATTACAGGCATTATTTCATTATTCTTTCGGTGCAATGATTGCATAAGAAGATGAGCATCTTTCAGTCCGTTGGATAGGGGAGTGCGACCTCCTGTTTTAATGTTTTTTAAGAGTTTTTGTGCCTGATTAACACTTCGGGTTGGAGGCAATATGGTTTCAGTTTCATTATGACGAAACGTCATTAACCCAACACAATCGCGTTTTATGTACGATTGTTTAAGCATTTCCAAAACCGCAGTTTTTGCCTCTCCCATACGCTGACGAATTCCCATTGAACCGCTGGCATCAACCAAAAACAAAACTGTATTACCAATTCTTCTTTCTCTAATTTTTTCCCTAATATCATCTGAATGTATCGACAGTGCCAAACCATTTTTTTCTCGCAAAAGCTGATATGGAGCTGCAGTGCGTAAGGTTGCATCAAAAGCAAAATCGATAAGCTTTCCTGCCGGGATTCTTGCTTTTACATATCTGCCCCGCTTTGTTTCACTAATAGTTTTATTGCGTTTGCCACTTCCTTTTATGCACTTTATTTTATCGAATGCAGGTTTAAGCGGATCTTTGTTTAAAACAAATGAATCATCGAAATCAAACATCTCATCATTGGCATCTACAGGAGCCTCTATTTGAGGTTGGTTTTCATTGTCATTGTCATTCTCTTCTTCGTTCTGCTCTTTTAATTCATCATTCTTTTGCTCATTTTGAGGCTGCTCATTATTTTGAGGTTCGTTGTTTTCCTCTTGCTGTTCATCATCTTTAGTATTATCGTTTTCTTCGGTTTCTTCTTCTTGATTTTCTTCCGGAGCATTAATGTTTCTAATTCGGTGAGCTAAAGCTAATGGTTCAACAGTAGCAATATCAAAACGAGACACAAGTGTTCTGCTATCAAGAGCAGCATTTGCTATTGCGCCTAAAAGTAAGGCTAAATCAGCCCTATGCCCAGCTACAAAAGCTTTATGACATATTTCTGCAACTATTGTCAAAACCTCTTCAGTAATTTTGATTTTTGACAACTTAGACAAAGCTGTGCTAATTTTTTTTTCTATATCCTTATTCTGATCGGCAAACATGTTCACAAACCTATTCTTATCTGTTTCATAAGCAAGTCTGTTTTTCATAATCTCAACTCGTTCGCGTTTGTTCTTAGAGGCTTTCAGTTCTATATAGAAACCAAACCTATCTAATATTTGCGGACGCAAAGTCCCTTCTTCCGGATTCATCGATCCTACAAGAATTATTCTACATGCAAAAGAGTGTGATACGCCTTCGCGTTCAATAGTACATTTGCCCGAAGATGCAGAATCCAACAACAAATTGATTACCGAATCGGATAACAAATTTATTTCATCAATATACAGAATATGTCCATCTGCTTTTGCCAAAAGTCCGGCATCATATTCAATTGCACCCTGAGAAATTGCTGTTTCTACATTTAAACTTCCGAGCAGCATATCTTCGGTAACCGATAAAGGAATAGTGATAACCTTTCGCTCAGGACATACCTGCGACAGGGAACGCACTAACGTAGATTTACCTGTACCTTTCTCTCCGGCAAGTAATACTCCGCCAATTTGGGGCATAATGCAATTGAGCAACAAAGCAGTTTTTGCCTGTTCCTGACCAATTATTGCTGTATAAGGAAATTTCACCATCTTTTTTGTTTGTTGAGTTTGAATGCTTTTTGAGTTTCAGTTTTTAACTATTAACCTCCACCTTTAACAATTCTTTTTCTACAACCTTACGGATTTCTTCTGCCGTTAAATCTTTTCCCGAAAACGGTGTTCGCAACAAGCGATGAGGTAACACCAGTTCTGCAGCTTCATAAATATGTTCTTCAGTTACTTCAACACAATTATAAAAAGCCGCTATTGTTAAAGCTGTTTTCAGCATGGTAATATCGGCACGGTGTCCATCAACGCCAATTGCACAAGAAATAGAAGCAATGCATTCGTACAGATATTCGGGAAATAGTATGTTGCTCAATTTATCTTGAGCTGATATTATAGTATTTGATAACTCTAATTGCTGAGCTGAAAAGTCTTTGGCAAATTCGTCGGGTGTTTGTTCAAAAGCCAAACGTCGTTTTATTACTTCAACACGATTTGCAACATCCGATTCGCCAACAACATCGATTGTCAATCCGAACCGATCGAGCAACTGTGGCCGCAAATCCCCTTCTTCTGGATTCATAGTACCAATTAGGATAAATTGTGAAGGATGAGAGTGTGAAATTCCTTCGCGTTCAACAGTATTTACGCCCATTGCGGCTACATCGAGTAAAATGTCTACTATGTTGTCGTCAAGTAAATTGATTTCATCTACATACAAAATATTTCCATGGGCTTTTGATAAAATACCAGGTTCGAAACGTTTTTCACCTTTCTTAATGGCATGTTCAATATCGAGTGTTCCAACAACTTTATCTTCAGTTGCTCCCAATGGCAATTCAACCACTTTTAGTCCAGAAACCAAATCTGCCAATCCGCGAACTATGGTTGACTTCGCAGTTCCTTTTTCTCCTTTTATTAATACACCTCCAATTTTGGGGTTTATCAGGTTCAACAATAAAGCCTTTTTCATTTTTTCCTGACCAACAACGGCTGCAAATGGATACTTTTTCATTTTATTTAGATATAAGATCAAAAATTTATTTTGTTGAGCATGTTTCTCTGTTACTGAATTAAGCAGTTTAGAATATTTATGTGATAGCTTCGGAGAACGTTTTTTCTTCCAAATTTCCTTCCAGCTCAAGATATAACTCACTTAAACGTTCCTTCATATCATCGCTGGCATTCCACATCTGGCGTTGAATAGCTTCAAGCATTCGTTCGGTAATATGATGCAATGCCCACTGGTTAACTTCCTGCATCCAGTCTCTGTTTTCCTGATTAAACAACAGATGTTCGGCAAGCTTTTCGTACATCCAGTCTTCAATAGTATCGGCTGTGGCATCCCAACCAAACAAGTTATCCATATTGAATGAAATATCTTGTGCACCTTTATAACCATGTTTTTTTAAACCATCTATCCATAAGGGGTTTAGCATGCGGGCACGAACAATACGTGCTGTTTCTTCCCGTACATCTGCAATTTTGGTTATTTCCGGATTTGCTGAGTTACCATAATAGGAGCGAGGTTTTTTTCCGCTCAGTTTGGTTACTGCTGCTATCATTCCTCCATGATATATGTACTCATCATCAATTTCGTATATATCAAACTCAACAGAGTTTTCATTTTTCACCGTAGCATCGGTTTTTGACAAGCGACGTTCGTAAGTTTCGCGACATGTCTTTCCATGAAGTCCTGCACTGTATGCATGACAGCTCCAGGTAACGGACACATAACCCAAATCTTCCTGCGTTTCCCATTTCTTACTTTCAATAAGAATGTCAACTCCACCGCCATAAGTTCCGGGAGGACAACTAAACACCCTAAGCATCGACTCCTGTTGAGCAACATCAGGATCCATGCCCTTGGCAACCAGCTCTTCAACCTCTTCGGATACATGTTTCTTTATATAATTCTGATCTAATGGTTCATCAGCAGAAGCAACCATATTCACAGCAGTATCTATCATTTCAATAAGATTGGGAAATGTATCTCTTAACAGACCAGAAATGCGGCAAGTAACATCAATACGAGGACGACCAAGTTCTTCGAGAGAAACAAGCTCCAAACCAGAAACTCGGTTTGAACTGCCAATCCATACCGGACGAACCCCCATTAAATAAAGCACCTCAGCAATATCATCGCCACCGGTTTTCATCTGATCGCCGGCATACAGCACAATGCCAATGCTTTCGGGCAAACGGTTTTCATCTTTTATATATCGTTCCAACAATTCTTCGGCCATACGTTTCCCCACAGTATAAGCAGCTCGGGAAGGAACAGCAGCTGGATCGAGCGCGTAAAAATTACGTCCTGTAGGCAGAATATGAACGTTTCCACGGGTTGGGCAACCGCCTTGTCCCGGAGCAACCATACGTCCGCAGTTTCCTTCATCGCACCACATCAGCTCGTCGGTTGTTTTGTTTACATTGCCGAGAACCTTAGTACAGATAAATGTCAGAACTTCATTCAGATCCTTACTGTTTCCCGAATTGGGAATATGTTTTTGTATAGTAGATTGTATGTGAGATGTGTCATAATCAACCGTATGAAGGTCGTTTACCATTGCCTTTGCCAGCTCGGTGCATTCATCAAGAGCCAAATGTCCGGTTAGGGCAGGTTTTACAAATTCATCTGGTCGGCGGGTAAGCTGATTGTAATCATAACCCAAAGCATGAGCAACTCCCTGCGTAAGCGAAAGCACTGATCCGTTTTTAATGCGAACCAGCAAACGAAGCATATTTTGCAAACGCTCTTCTTCAGGAACTTCCCCAAAAATATGAAGTCCATCTTTTATAGTTGACTGCTTAACAGTTTCGGTCCATGAGTGCAGTTTTGTGATAAATGAATCAAAATCAGCAGGTTTTTCATCTGCCGAAAGCAGAAGATCTTCGTGCATATTCAGTTCAACGGTAAGTTTCCATATTTCATCCTGCAATGTATTAAGTTGATATTTTGCAACATGCGAAGCCTTGAAATATTCTTTTATCATATCGTCCAAATCGGTAAGGCGGTCGTATGTTCCGCTTTCGAGCATAGACGGAATCATGTGTTCCAGCAATACAGCCGATGAACGACGCTTTGCCTGAATTCCTTCGCCAACCACCGAAATATGGTACAGATATAAATGCGGCATATCGTCGATACAGAAATCGGGGAAACATTCGTCGGAAAGACCTTTCTCTTTCCCCGGCAACCACTCTATGGTTCCGTGTGTTCCAATATGAAATATAACATCGGCCTCGAACACATTTTTAACCCATTTATAAAAAGCCACATACTGATGCGGACATACAATATCGCAACTATGATAACATTCTTCTGCTTTATCTTCGAAACCGCGTAGAGGCTGAAGTCCGATGAAAATATTTCCATTCAGAATTCCTGGAACCGGAAACTGATCTTCGTGTACCAACATTTCGCCTGGAGCCTGTCCCCAATCTTTTTCAATTCGCTGACGAACAATTTCGGGAAGCTTTTTATACCACGTTAAATATTTTTGTTTGCTGATGCGGTCGATACTTCGGCTAAGCATTTCATCGGGCGAAAGCCATGTTATATCATTGGAAACGCCATCAATTATTTTATATATGATTTCATCACCATTCTCAAACTCATAATCGGTAGTGACTCCTGCACTGCTCAGCTTATTGATAATATTTAAAACCGATGCAGGAGAATCCAATCCGGCTGCACAGCCGATCATGTCGTTGCGTGGTGGACTATTATGAAAAATGATGGCTACTTTTTTATCTTCATTTTTCATACGATGCAAATGCGCCCAATTTATAGTCAAGCGCACAACCTTATCAATTCTTTCGTTAATAGGTTCGGCACGAAACATTCCTGCTTCGTGCACATAGCGGTGTGAAGCTATGGGGTAACTGCCAATTTGACCATCAAATTCAGGGTAGTAAATTCCTGAAACCAATGCTATTGCATCAAGTCCGATAATTGACTCACGCCATTTTTCGTAACTGAAATATGTAGAATATGCCTGAATAACCGGTACGCTAAACTGCTGAAAAACAGAAGTGTCAAGTGTGTTTTCATCAACCGATTCGGCATTAAAAATGGTCATCGAATAACCCGAAGTGTTTATAATTGCATCAACACAAACCTCACCATCGAGCATAAAATAATCTTTCATAACAGCTTCTACACCTCGCTGACCAATGGCTTCGTTTTTAACAGATGCAGTAAAAATAGGAATAGCCACCGAATTTTGTTTTTCAATAGAATATAGTAGTTTGCGAATATGTTGTAAATCATCGTTTTGTATAAGATGATGATTAATTATTACACCTAATATTGTTTTGTTTGTATTTTTTGCCGTTTCAATTATTTTTATGCGTTCTGTTTCGTTAATCTCAAACAGTCCGTCCCATTGTGGAAGTGTTGCTGGTTTGAACGTACATTCTATTCCTCCATACGTGTATGCCAAATAGCTAAACATATTCGAATAATTTTCCGGAGTATTAGCTATAAAATATTTAAAAATCTGAGCATACTCCTGTGCTGAGATTGTGAGGCGAGGCAATACTGCATTAACTTCATCTTGAATGCCAACATAGAAAAACAACTTTTTCGATTCAGCATAACGATCCATTACCTGATTGAATTTCTTAAAGATTGTTATGCTTCCATGAGCAGCAATTACAATAAAATCAGACGCATCCATAACAGACAAAGCTTCCTCGAACTTTTCATCTGAAGAGTCTATGTGTGTTTGTCTGATAATTTTCACATCAATTTTATCTTTGGAATTGATAGTGCTTATTGCTGTCTCAATACTATTTACCGGAGTGTGTCCGTCTAAAAGGAATACTATTTTATACATATTCTTCTACTAATGATGGTTGAATGATAGAGTGTTTGTGTGATTCTTTTATATAGTAAGATTCGTGGCGTAGGTACGTAAGTAATTCAGCGATAGAATTGCATTGTTGCTGCTTATTCCCACATTGGAAGGTCCAATGTTTATCGTCCAGAACCTTTATTTTTGTAAAAGCCTCTTGTTTTCCAAAATAATCGAAACCTTCACGTGATAAAGCACGTTTTGTCCATTCGTATTCAACTCCCGATCCGATAAGTTCAACAGTTCCGTTAATGTCGTGACGCATTTTAAAGTTCCCTGCCATCATATCGAAAAAGAAAGAATCATTTTCGAATACATTTGCCAACGCATCATTTAACACTAAATCCTCAGGAGTTCCGGTTTCAATGGTTCCTGATTTGTCCATTATCCAAATTGTATCTGCCCACTGTAGAGCTAAATCCAACTCGTGAGTTGAAATAAGAATTGCTTTTTGTGTTTCCTTAGCCAGTTTGCGCATCGTTTTCATCATCTCAATGCGGTTGGGTAAATCGAGATGAGCAGTTGGCTCATCAAGCATCATAAGCGGAGTATCCTGCGCCAGAGCACGAGCGATCATAACACGTTGCTTTTCACCATCGCTCAGCTCGGCATATAAGCGGTTTTCGAATCCTTGTAATCCGCATTTTGAAAGTGATTTATTAATTATTGCCAGATCTTCTGGTTTTAATTTTCCAATACTATTGGTATATGGATAACGACCAACTGCAACAATATTCATTACGCTAATTCCGGAAACAGCCAGTTTATCGGTAAGAACCAGACTCAATCTTGC
>JAFGDW010000130.1 GCA_016931935.1 Candidatus Zhuqueibacterota bacterium
AAGCGGCGGCGCCTGCCTGGGCGCGGCTGTCCCATTGCGCCGTATGCGAGCCGGCCGGTTTGTGTTCATCCAGCAGCGCGGCGATGAGCTGGCCGCGAATGTTGTAAATGGTCAGGCTGACATGGCCGGGGTGCGGCAGGTCATAACGGATGGTGGTTGATGGATTGAACGGGTTGGGAAAGTTGGATAATGCAAATTTTCTGGGGATGGCAATATCCGCGCCGGTTTCCTGGCGTCCCTTTTTCGGGCCGTCCACGCCAAGTTCTTCGGCGGCAAGATTAGCATAGGGCGTATCCGGATATTTTTTCAATATCTCTTCCAACAGCTTGGCTGCTTTGTCCGGATTGTTTTTGAAATCGGTGAAGATCATGGCTTTCTGATAAAGCGCGTCGGCTTTGTCCATATCTTTGTCCGCGTTGTCCGCCAGTTTATCGATGTAATTCAGGGCTTTATCATAATCATTGGTGCGCATGGCCACGGTTATGTACAATCGTTCCACGTCAGGAGCAACCGGTTTGAATTTATCGTTCGCTATCGTTTCATCGATTAATTGCTCGGCCTGTTTGGGTTGTCCCATTGCGCACAACAGATGCACGATTTGCGACAGGGCGTTGGCTGATGCTGGTGTACCTGCGTATGTATTTACAACATCACGGAATTCACTGATGCACGCCTGCAAGGTATCGGCTTTCGCGGCATAATCTAACCGCGATGCGTCCGGGGATGTGAGCGCATTGCGTGTATTGACGTAATGATAGTACGCCTGCGCATACGCCGCGCGGGCCGGATCGCTTTCGAATTGCGGGCTGACCGGATTGCTTGATGAAGACGACGCCGCTATTTTCCGATCGGCCGAAGACGACGGCTTGGCCAATCCGCAGGCATACCAGTCGTCCCAGTCAACCGAATTGTAATTATCGGTAATTGTCGAGCCCTCGGGCATGCCGCTGAATATCGGGCAGTTGACGCAATCGCCGCTCAACAGATCCACGTTATTACTGGCAGCCAGGGATTCCACATCCTTGTTGTTGCTGCAAAAGAACGGCATTGTCAAGGGAATGGTGTTGCCGTAAAAGGCATACAGGCCGGTAGCGCAGTCGACAAAGGAATTGTTCTGCGAATTAACAATACTGGCATTGGTGGTGTACATGCCATACGACCCGCCGTACATATAAACGTTTTGGATTTGACAATCGTAAATATTGTTGAGTGACAGCATGCCTGTCCCGATATCCAGGTCTTCCAGATAACAATTATGGGTGGAACCGAGCACGTTCACCGAATTGACCTGGAAGCCACACAGCCTGCTTGTATGCACATTATCGAACCGGACATAGCCATTGATTTCCGGCATGCCATAGCCAAAAATATCCACTTTGGTTTTCATGGTAACGTTTTCGTTGTAGGTTCCCGACATGACGCGGATGACTTCATAATAGATGGCTTCATCGCTATGATTCACTGCCTGCTGGATGGTGGAAAATTGGCCGCGGATGGGGGGCCGCCTGATGTTCGCAGTGAGATGTCGGGCAAGAACGACGTGTTGTCCCCCTGCCTGATTATATGACCACTGCCTTCGCAATTGATATTGAAGCCGTTAAGATCGATTGTAGCGCCGTCAGATATTGTGAGTACTATGCCGTCTGGTACAGTGACGTTATCCGTTAGAGTATGCCCATCTGTCCAGAATTCATCTGCACATACAGTACCTTCGGTTGTTTGCCCGCTATACAAACCATGAAAGCCAAAATGTGATATAATTGTACATAAATGAGCGCCATTATATATATTTTGGTCTGCCGTAATGAATGCAGCAGCAGCATCCTGGAAACCCGGAGAAGTTCCCCAGATATAGTGACTCTCAAGGAAAAGCTCGTCAGTAATATCCCTGCCGATGTCCTCCCATATCTTCATTAATGCTGATGCCCAAATTTGACCATCATTATGAACCCAAAAGCTACCATTTATTGGTAGCTGGCTGTAGTGCCAATCCAAATCACATTCTCTCCCTTCCCAGCAGGGATTATGCCCCACCCAATTAAAAACATCGCCCCAGCGAAAATCATTTGTATATCGAGAGTAAGAAGCTGCCCAATAATCGGAACAACCTTCCATCAATGAAGCTGTTTCATCTAAATAAACCATCGAACTGTCAAAATTTTCCTGAAATGAATGGGCATGTTCATGCCATATGACATCTGCGTCCTCGGCATCATCAACACAACCATCACCAAAAGCGACATAATTCTGAGAAGGCATATAGTGCGAATTATCCGCACCATTTAATCCATGAGGATCAGCCTTGAATTGATGTTGGCTTGGTTCATCATAACCCAACTCAATTAAGCGGCGTGTTGACTTATCAATATGGTAATATACCATAACAGCTTCAAATTCCTGTTCACTGCGCGTAAAATTAAATCCGTTTTTATCTGTTAATTCCGGGAATATATCATTGGGAGTTTCTTCACCAAGTATTTTACCTTTCACATTTAAATACTTTTTCGCTATTATAATCGCTTCATTTTTGGTTATTTGGGGATCCGTTGTATTTATCGATAAATTATACCTATAATTATTCGAAACAAATTTTACGACATTTGATTTGTTTAAGGTAATTGTGCTGTTCGATGCATATACGGGAATTCCCTTAATATGCTGCAGGTATTTAATATGAGTACCACCCTTTGATTTCTTTATTTTATTTATCTTTACTGTACTTAACTTATTATCAGTCCCCAGTTTTTTATGATTCGTTTGTAAATAACTCAGAGCAATCTCCCTGGGATTATTAGAATCAATTTTAAAATTTTCATTATAAAGATAGCGATAGATACTACTTTTCTTTGTTAATTTTCCATTTGCCTTCTTTATATTTTCTTCTTTTTTTAAATTCTTCTTTTCTAAATGTGCGTTTCCAGCATTCCGATCACTGGCAAAAATGTAGCTACTAGCTGTACAGATCGAACTAATTAAAACCAGTTTAAAAAACAAGTTTCGCATTGTTTGCTCCTTATAATTTTAAAAGGTTTAATCGGTTTGGCATTCTTTGGCTTCGCGGTATCGACTATTTAAGTAAGACAATCAAAGGCACCACCTCCTTATAAAATAAAATTTAGTTTAATAATAATACTTTTCTTACTTCTGTCGAGCGTGACGTTTTTATATGAAAAAAATAAATTCCGGACGAGATATTTGATGGGTTCCAATTAACAGAATGAACGCCTTGTTCCTGTAAACCACTATACAGGTTCTCCACCAATCTGCCAGTTATATCATAAATAGAAATGTTAATATTATCATTTTCCAATAAACGGTATGTAAGGATTGTTGATTTAATGAATGGATTCGGATAATTGTAACTGACGATAATATTGGGACTTCCATCATCAATATCTGTTTCACGGTCATATTTCAACAACGTTTTATTTGAACAAAAGATGTAACCAACTGTGCCGTTTTCTACAAAACACATATTCACTAAATGTTCATCTGTTCCTGATTCTACTTTTTCCCAATTCTCTCCCCCGTCGTTCGTTTTAAAAA
Organism: Candidatus Zhuqueibacterota bacterium; assembly: GCA_016931935.1. Classification (GTDB taxonomy): domain Bacteria; phylum Zhuqueibacterota; class Zhuqueibacteria; order Thermofontimicrobiales; family Thiofontviventaceae; genus Thiofontivivens. The sequence goes on from JAFGDW010000130.1 coordinate 3,547, forward strand.
TAAAGCCATAATAACCAATGGCCCAACCGTGATTTTTATCGATAAATTCAATATCAGTTAACGTCGGGCCGTAGAGATGATGAGTTACCCATGTAATGCCGCCATCATTGGTTACTTGAATTTTAGCGGCTCCTCTCATATTACCACCCACAATTACTCCATTTAATGAATCAACGAATTCGATATCGTGTATCAGATACGCCTGCGCCATCCGGATGTGCCAGGTTTTGCCACCATCGGTAGTATTCAATAGAATTCCCGTATCAGTGTAATGCATATTTATGCCTGAGGCCCACCCATTATCTTCATTAAAAAAGTAGAATTTTGTAATGTAAAAAACAGCATTTGTATCAACTCGTACAGGGAGCCAGCTATAGCCGCCATCCGTTGTCTGATAAATAGCATCTATTGCTCCGGCAAAGCCATTTAATGTGTCTAAATAGGTAATTGCTGTAAAATTTGGAACAGCGATTTCTCTCCAGGTATTCCCGCCATTATTTGTTTTCAATACATAATGTTTTCTCGGTTTATTAAATGTTTCAACTTTAACGAATCCATTAAGACGATCAAAAAAATTAATTATTGTTAAATATGCCAACTCTCCTTTTCTGCTTACTCGCCAGTTTCTGCCACCATTTGTCGTTTGCCATATCCTGCCGGAATCAGGCCAATTGGAAGTAAGCCAACCATTATTCTCATCAAGAAAAATACCATTCATGCTCGAAACTTCATTTGACGTCTCAAAAATAGGAACAATAGATTTCCACTCTTGAGCAAGTATCAATGAAGTGCAAAATAGAACATTTATCACTAGATAACATATTGTGATGTAAGGTAGTTTGATGATACTTTTTTTACATATTTTAAATCTTACTTTAAGCATAGTCGCTTTCTTACATTTGTTGAATGTGACGTTTTTATACCAACCTGTCCGTTGCTTTTGTTTTTCAACCCACGTAAAGACCAAAAGATATAAACTATTTAATATGATGATATAGGTGCGTATATTTTTCAAAACTACTTCCTTTTCAGTGTTATTAAGAATCCTTTATTCTATTGGTTCAATATTTTTTAAACTGAGATATATACAAGGTTTTAACTGAGCTTTTGGATTTTCAAAAATTTCATAATAAATCCACGAATAATTTCCAGCTACAATATTTTTAATATCAATAGCGGTGCCTGTAAAATAATAGAAGAGTCCACTACGGCTATACAAATAGTCATATGTTGACATTGTATCATTTTCAAAAATGATATTTATTTCAGCTAATGACTTGCTATCAAACTGAAGCGTATCGAATTCCGGTATTTCGATATCGCGCCAGAATGTCTTTTGAAGTAATTCCAGATCAGGTATAAGTGTATCATTATTAAAACTGTACACCTCGAATGTGAGCGCATTTAATTTTGCCCGTTTTAATGCTTTCTTTAAAGTTTCGTTTTCATCCTGTTTATTATTGCCAAGAAATGTATCGCAGTAAGCTAACATTAGGATAGAAAACATTATTACATATTATTTCATAATATCTCCTTTCACCTTCCCAAATTATACTATTTGTAAAATGCCTAACAAAATATGGCGAGGAAAAGTAAATGCTGCCCCCCCCGCACAACCAGCGCGGGCGAAGGTTTAGGAGTGAGACGAGACGTGAGAGAAGCGCGGACAAATCATTCATAAAATGAAATTGTCAATGGTTGGTTATTACGGAATAAAAAATATTTTGTGAGAAAGTCAAGTAAATTTTTTCAAGCGTAAAAAAATACCAACCCATTTCGGCAGGATAGCAGCCGCCCATTGTTAAAATAGCCGCGGGCGACTGTTGGTGGAACGTGCGTTATTTCACCACCACCATTTTCCGTGTCAACACCTGCTCCACACCGTCGTCGCCGGTAAATGTCAATCTACAATAATACACGCCCGAAGCGGCGGCGCCTGCCTGGGCGCGGCTGTCCCATTGCGCCGTATGCGAGCCGGCCGGTTTGTGTTCGTCCAGCAGCGCGGCGATGAGCTGGCCGCGAATGTTGTAAATGTTCAGGCTGACATGGCCGGGGTGCGGCAGGTCATAACGGATGGTGGTTGATGGATTGAATGGATTGGGATAGTTATTCAGCAAATGAAAATCCTGAAAACTGGATTTTGTATCTGTTTGAGTAATTTTGTTCCCGTCCCAATCGATGCCTGTCGTGTAGTCGCGTTTGAAAAGTCCGTTATCAGTGGCCACATAAATAATGTATGGTCGATCAGTTGAATATGCAAGCTGATAAAGATTTAATGTGGGCAGATTACCATTGAGGTCTTCCCACGAATAGCCATTGTCCGGACTATAAATTAGTCCCGTTCCCGGGTAAATAAAAAATAATGACTGATGATCCGGTGCAAGTATCAATTGACCGAATTCTTCATTAACCGCCCAATCCTGCCAATATCGGGGATATTCGTTCAATTCAAGCTGAGTAATCGACCATGTCATTCCCCGATCATTGCTGCGATAATACTGACCGGTTTCTGAGTTAATTACGTAACAGGTATCACCGTTTACACACCAGAAATCTGCTGATACACTATCTGGCAGTGTGACAGAACAAATCGTATCATTAGTTGTCACATCAAATGCTATAAGTGCCGGACGCGACAGAATTTCCGCATCATAGTTTTTATAAGAAAGCCATAATCGGTGGTTATCAAATACTGCCTTTATTGAGCGGACACTCCCTTCTTCCGGTTGGCGGATGTTCCAGGAAATACCGGTATCATACGTTTCGATACTAGTAATTCCACGATAATCATCCAGACTGTGGCTATCGAAATGTATTATCGCATGTTCCGGCGTCGACGGATCAACTGCAACATGAACTGTGCGTCCGTACCAATCGTAATAAGCGACCGGAATTGAAAACGGATCAATACTGTACCAGGAATTGCCAAAATTTGAGCTTGTCATTATTTGGAAACCAGCAGCGTACAAATACTGAGAATGATCGCGGCATGCCTGAAGCAGTCCGGGAAGCACATAGGAGGTTTGGACCGTGCAGTTCCAGGTGTCGCCGTCATCATCACTCGTCCATATCCCGCCTTTATGGATGGACAGACAAATCCGCTCAATGCCGTCGTTATTTAAAATCTGTACGCCAGTAATATTGCTACGGTAAATTCCATTACTGCTGTTTTCCCACGTACGGCCTCGGTTTGTGGTTTTGAATATCCCGCTTTCGGTAGCGACAAGCAGTTCGCTTTCTTGCCATCGGGCCGCATCAATCGCCGTTATATCGCCGCCGAACTGGCCAATCAGCAATAGTTCATCTGATTCCAGGCGATACAGATGCAATTCGCTGGCGGTATTATAATCGACACCCTGTGATACGCCGAAAAACAAATCGTTGTCATGTTCAGCCAACGCTGTTACAGACTTCAGATTTGGCAATTTTATCCACGTTTGCCAGTCATTTTTACTTTTAAAAATGCCACCATTGTATTCGCCTAATGGATGAAGATCAACATATTCGGCAAATGCATAGCATATACTGTCAGTTGCTGAAGGGTATAAATAGGCCATGCTCTCCGAGTATGGAGATATCAAATCTGTGACCTGCTGCCATTGTGTCAAACTATCATTGATTGTTCGGTAAATTTTTGTTTTTTCACTGCGAAACATACAATTATGATAATGAATTATGTTTCCTCGTTTTTTAAATGGCAGAATATATGAATTGGGAGAAGAATAATAGTCTGCTTCCGTACCTTTCCACGCTTGCCATGATTGACCGGCATCAAAACTGATCTGCCATGGCCTTTGCGCTTGTTGATCGGTTTGGACTGCGCTTTTATCAGTAAAGTTCGTAAACGCGGCAATGATACTGTCAGTGAGAACAGCGACATGCCATGTCGGTGATTCAATTGAAATTTGCCAATGATTACCGGAATCGTAGCTTATAAATAAGCCCTGCTGGGAAGCGACTGCCACGACACCTCCGGAACTTAAGGATATTTCATATACCGGATTTCCCTGACCGATTTCGCCAATTGGCTGCCAATGGTCAGCTCGGTCATCACTTACATAAGCGCCGCCCTGAAGTACACCGCAAAACAATTTATCCGGATTATCAGGCATGCTTTTCATGCAGGTGATCCAGCCACCGGCAGGGCCGATTTCTACCCATTGTGAATAAACCGTAGATGTTAAATGGAAAAAAATTACAAAACTAATGGCACAAATTAAACGATTTTTCATAATGTCCCCAATTTTGATGTTTCAATAGTATTACTACTGAAATCTTGCATTTTTTATGCAAAATATTTGATGCCATGAATTACCAAACCGAATATGATATTAATGTTAAGTTTTGGATGTTGAATTTTGAGTAAAATAACTTCATTCAACATTCAACACTCAAAATTTAAAACTACGGCTTTTCCGCACTGGGGAATAGATGTGAAACAGTGATATGATGGATTAATATACACAAATCCATAAAAAGTGTATAGTCATTTTCACTTTCACTTCATACTGGCATAATATTTTTACCTGACTATAAAAACAAATACACGCCATTCTCGGATAAATTTCATAAAAGCAAGAGCGGGTGAGCCATACCCGCTCTCGCTGGTTGGGGTGGTATAGTGAGGAGTGGTCTTATTTCACGTAATTCATGCGAATCGTGCTTACAGTGTTCCCCACAATCAACTGGCAGAAGTAAATTCCGGACGGCAATTCCTGGCCAAATGTACCAATGCCGTGGAATGGCAGCGTATGCATCCCCGGGCCGAGGTGGCTAATGTCAATGACCGCTACTAATTGTCCCAGCATATTGTAAATGCGGAGAAACTTGTGTTGCCCTTTGACGGCATCATCACCGAGAAAAAAGCGAATGTTTGTGCTGGAATTGAATGGATTGGGGTAGTTGGCAATCATGCACGACTGCTCAGGACGCTCAATTGGCGATCCTTTTTCCACGGTCGTGGCTGGCATGTTAATATAATCAGCAATGTAAGCTGTGTATTTGCAGCGAATGTTGTATTTCAAACTGATATCAATATCCAACAGGCGCAGCGAATCCGTTTCTCCGTACACCGCGATCTGCCGTTCAATATCATCGATCATTTCTTTGGCCCAGAGGCTTTGGGCAAATTGATTGGCGTGTGTATCGGTGCTGAAATCCAGGCGATAATCATACGCGGCCATCCCTTCTGTGGATTGGCCGGCTACCGAAAATGCTGACAAGCCCGGAGTCCGGTAGCGTCCGGTCAGGAAAAAGCGGTGCCCCTGATAGATGGTGGGATGCTTACGCGGCAGCATGTCATAAACATCGCTCACTCCGAATTCGAGATGGGTATTCATCAACATTGGTTTGTTGATTTGCCGGAAAACACGGGTCATGCCTGCGGTCAGATTGTCGGTGTCTTTGAGATAGGTGACGAAGCCGTAGTTGAGTAACGAAATCATCTCCAATTTGGCGCGGTCGAGATCGTCGCCGATAGCAATACTGAAAATGCCGGTTCGATTGGTGTTGCTGGTTTCGATTTCTTTGGGATCGATCACCGTGAAGCCATCGGTGAACAGCAGAATTGCATTGGCCGCATTTTGATCAGTAAATTGCCCCAGCGTTTGCTGAAGCGCTGTTCCCAAATTGGCACCCCATTGTGTAGAAATTGTCGTTAAATATTGTTTCGCTGCCTGAATATTGGCCGCCGATGCGATGACAGGTTGATTCTGCCAGATGTTCAGGGCGCTGCCAAATGCAGCAATGTTAAACTCATCATGTTCTTCCAGTAAATCCAGGCAGTGGGCGATTGCCTCGATGCTCTGCTCCAGCTTGTAACCACTCATGCTGCCGGATTTATCGATCAGAAAAACCACGCGGTTTTTGAGCAGGTTGGCGGGATTGTCGGTTTCGTCCGGTTCGATCATCAATACAAAATGGCCATCCGTATTATCGCCAGCCACCGAATAAAAATCCACATTCAGGCTGTCACTGGGAATAGAGTAGTGCATTTCAATATCCTGGTTCAAATACGTTTTAGATGCCTGATACAACAGTTTTTTCATCTGTGGCTCATCGCGGACAACCGTCAAACCCGGATGACTGACGAGATCGAACGAGGCGATGTTCTTTTGCGAAAGAATATCGAACTCGATGGTTAGATTTTCCAACGGGTAGGAGACAAACTGCTCCGTTGCCAATGGGTATGTGTAAATCATATTACCTTCGTAATACGAGCTCATACTGATGTAGTGTAATTGGACTTTTTGAATGCCACCGGCAGGAATACTTTTCAACATAATTTTAATGCCATTGCGACCGATGTACTCATTCAGTTCGGCGACAATGCCTCCCTCACCAGTTCCGGGATTAACGGCCTGTTCTTTCACTTTGAGCACTGCTTTGTACAGCGTGTCATTGAACCAATAGAAAAACGCGGTGGCCCGGGCATCCGCGGGCAGCGGGAACGAGTAAACAGCGTCGGTCGGGCGATTCCATTCATTTACAAATTCCTGGTAAACGACGGTTTCGGCGATTTGTCCGCTTAGTCGCACGTAGATTTGCGTTGACCGGTTGCGCAGAAATTCTTTGGGATAATTTGCATCGACAGGGCGTAACATGCCATCGGCCAGCGCTGTTCCTGCCAGTAATCCCATCAGGATGAAAATGTATGTTAATTTTCGAATCATTATTAGCTCCTTTAAAAAGTGAAATGTGAGAAGTGAGACATGAAACGGTTGACGAACATGGTGTTTGTACCGTTCTTGATAATGGACGTAATATTCACACTTCTATTTCAAATAAAGAATTTTCTGAATTGGTGAATAGCGCTGCCCCCCATACGCATCCACTGCTTGTAAACGAACAAAATAGGTGCCCGCAGCTACCTGCCGACCGAATGTATCGCGGGCGTTCCATTGCACGGTGTGGCGCTGTTGCATACCATTAAGTGGGAATGACTTCACCCGTTGGCCAAGAATATTGTAAATGGACAATTCGCCGTGTGATAGTTCACCCAGATCCGTTACGATTTGAATCGTCGGATTGAATGGATTCGGGTAACACGTAAGCGGGCGAGTTAAAGCGCTGACACGGCCGCCAATGTTATATTCCGTATAACCAAATCCGCCGAGTCCGGCGTAGTGAAGTTCCAGCATCACACTGTTTGTACCGACTGTTGTATTTGGCGACGTGTAGCTGATCATAAATTTATTGGAACCTTTCATGCGGCTGATCTCCAGCATAATATCCCGGAAATTACCGGCTATGTCGAAAAACTTACCGCCGGTTGGTTCAATAACAGGATTGCACCATTTTGTTTGTAACGAGGGCAGACAGATCGAGTGGACTGTGACTTCGTATTCCAACAGGCGATTCACCACATCTTGCACAGTCAGGTTAATTTCCGGCTTGACCGGATAATCTTCATCGGTAATCCAGACGAACGTGCGTTTGCTGTTTGGCCTGAGCGAAAGTTCGGTTGCCTGCCATAGTGCGCCGAGTGAATTTTCACGGCCGCCATATAATTTAATCGAGTTGAGCCAGTTTCGGAATCCTTCGAGATTGCTGGTCATATCGTACACATTATCAAAATAATCGCTGAAGGCAACGCCGCCGACTCTTAAATCGATGCCTTGCGCGACCAGGCTGTCGGCAAATTCGTTGATGTGCGACCGCACGGCCTGAATGTCATCGCCCATGCTGCCGCTGCAATCGAGCACAAACACCACATCGGCTTGTGAAACACCACCGGTGGTGTCTTTGCCAAATTCAAAATTACGAACGCGGATTTCATTTTCATATAAAAAGATATTTTCACTTGTCAGATCAAACAAGCGTTGGCCGGTTTTTTCGACCTGGGCTTCAAATAGCAAACTGACTGATGGATAAAGCGAAGTAATTACTGAATCAATCGTGCATACCAGGCCGGTATCGGACAGGGGAATTGCCGGAATAAATACTTGCCGGTACATGGTATCAAGAATTTCACCATTGCGGCGAATATCAAACGAGAGTTCGACAATTTTGTCTTTCAATATTTCTTTTGATTGCAGCGTTGCATTGCGATATTGCGTGCCCTGAGCGGCCAGATTGAACGATACGGAAGTTGGTGTGCCGGATAATTCCGGGGGATAAGTCAGGTTCATCGTGCAGTTATTGTATGTGGAGTTACTGACATTGGTAATTTCGATTACTGTCGGCAGGGTGCGCGGGAACAACAGGTTATTTTCAATTGAAAGAAATCCGGGCAGATCCCAGCGCGTAAACACATTACCAAAATCCGGTTGCTCAATCGTAACAGAGATGGATTGAGTAAGTGCCCCCCCATCGGCAATGGTTTGTTCTGTCCCGATAATTTTCAGTGCGGTATCGTACAGCTTACGCAAATAAGAATTTGAAAACATTGGTGAATCATCCGCATAAATGGATTGCCAATTGTCGACAATTACTTTTTGTGGTGACATGGCAGCAAAGTCCAGCGTTACGTTCAAGCCGTCGTGGAGACCGATCCGTTCGATCAGCGCCAGCGATGTCGGGGATGTCAACGCCGTGTCATTCCATACCGGTTGGCTTTTAACTTCCGGCCAGCCATCGCCGCGCTTGCCAAGTCCGGCATCGAAAACGAGTCCGGCAGCGAACGTATGGGGGACAGCGTCGAGATTTTCCAGATTCATGGAAAGCGTGATTACCCGGCCGCTTTGTTCAGGCGTAATCGAAAAGGTCATTCGGCACAGATTGGCTTGCTCATATGTCAGGGTTAAACCGGAGGGTGTCGAAACTGGCGCTGCCTGAAATATATCGAACACGCTGGCCGGTTTCTTCCATTGGCCGTCAATTGCGAGCAGCGGGTACGATGTCATTGCATAGGGATGGCCGAATGTGATGCCGCATTTGTCATCAAGGCTGCTTGCGGATACACCATTATTGGTGCCAATTGTGAAATGTCCACCCTGCACCAGTGTCATTTCGCTGATATTGGTTGTCATCTGCTCGCCAGCCGGGCCGATACCGTTGGTTTTGTTGAGTGCGCTCGCGGATGTTACGGATTCAATATCATACTCCGCTTTGTAGCTGTGCCGGGATGGTGAATTCAATGAATAATTGTCGTGTTGTTGCTCATGAACGGGATCGGTGGTTGCTCCCGCTTGCACATAGATCACCAGTGACATAATGATTAGTATCAACGTATGTTTCATAGCACCTCCTTTGAATTTATTATATTCGATAATTTACTGTTTACACAGGAGGACTATTCAATTGTTGTACCACAATGAATGAACATCGTAATGACCGAAAAATACGGGGAATTGGCGGTCTTTATTATTTGGTATAAATATTCAGGCTGTGCATACTATTCGCAGCGGAGCAATTTATGCACAATTTGTGTTGTGAAATTTGGATGAAGGGGATATATTAGAGATTGAATTGATCGGACAGCACAAACCAGGTATTTTTAAAATACCTGGTTTGTGGGAATATACCGTAGAGAAAATTTATGAATTTTCTCTACGGTTTTCACATTGTTATAATAGCAATTTAAATGAGGATACATCATGAAAATAATTGCACTTGAACACGAACTGGATGGCGCACAGGCTGCAGATTTTAAAAAATATGGCGCTGATGAAGCCCGGCGAGTCTGGGAGTTGACGCAACAGGACATCATTCGCGGAAGCTATTTCCGCACCGATCGAAATGACGCTGTGCTCATTCTGGAATGTGAATCTGCCGATGCTGCCGAGAATGCATTGCGCACGCTGCCATTTGTGAAGTATGGATTGATTCGGTTTGAATTAATTCCACTAAAGCCGTATCCGGGATTGGCGCGATTGTTTGCCGATAGCATGGGGTAATGAAGCAAAATGAAATGATTTAGGAGAGCATATAAACGTTTCGAGCGCAACGCGCTACGCACTTCGAAAGTGCGTAGCACGTACTCGCGGGATATTATTTCACCAAACAAATCTTCCGAACCTGCACGACATCATCAACCTGCAATTTCACCAGGTAAATTCCCGATACAATCGGCAGACCCTGCTGATCGGAACCGTCCCACATACAAGAATGGTTACCGGCACGTTGGGATTCATTGACTAACACACGCACGGTTTGTCCCAGCAAATTAAGAACCTGTATATTGACAAAAGCATCTTTTGGCAAGTCATATGAAATTCGAGTGTGTGCATTAAACGGATTGGGATAGTTGGGATAAAGCCGTATCGTAGCTGCGGTAGTAACGGATTGGTTAAATTTCAAAATAGCGCTGGTTAATCGATTCACTTTCAACACTGCATCCCACAATGCCAGCGCGGGCTTGGCCGATCCATCTAATTTGAACATGCCGATCCGGTTGAAGGCATTGCGGTACACTTCGGGCACACCAAAATAGGTTTGATCGTAGACGGAAAACCAGGAGATCGCTTGTGCATTCACCGAACTCAATTCAGTGACCATGCGCGACAGCCAATCGACCTGCTTATCGAATCCTACGGAGATGTCGATACCGCCAGGCGCGCCACATTCAGGGATAATTACCGGCAGCTCTGGTGCGATTTGCGCAGGCGCAGCGAAATATCCCGGGGCGAAAGTGACGCTAATATTCCCCATAATGGCTGGATAAAAACTATAGGCGACGCTTTGCAGCTCCGGCATAAGCTGTTTCCATATGTCTGCGTGTTGCATGTTTATATGGCCGCTCGGGTCCGTCATCCAGTCGATTGTAAAATAGGAAGTGACATGAATATCCGGATAAAGTTGCGTCAATGTGTCAGCCAGACTTTTAAACAAATGTACATACGCCGGCCATTGATCAGGGTGTCGTTCATAAAATATGTTTGCCTCCACACCAACTACGACATATTCCGGCTCTACCAATTCGCACAATGCCAGCATCTCTGTGTAGTAGGATTGCCATACTGCTTCATCGTTCAAACTGCCTACTGTTGAGCCATCCGGAGCAAAATTTATATCACCGACTTCGTTTTCTGTATCGTGGGTAAAATCCAGAGTGAGGATAATGTCCAGTCCTAATTCGCGAGCTAGCTCCGCCTGCTTCAACTGTTGTTGATGTCCCCACTGAATATCATCCCCGGTGATGCTGCACCAACGTGTATGGAAAAAAATATTAACGAACTCACCATGATCGGCAATTGTGCGGATGACATCCTCTTTGGCTTTCTCACTCATGTTGATCGAATTCTCCTGTACGAATCCCATTTGAAATGAGCGTTGTGCAATCGGGGATTGCATGACAATCGATTCGGAGATCGGTGTATCAACTTCTGTAGTAACGCGAACATTATCGATCCAGACCGCGCCCGGTTCTTTGGGGACGACGCAAGCCAAAGCGATGAAAGACGCAGCATCTTTCGCTGTGAAACTTCCGCTGTACGTGTGAAACGTGCCATCGGTACTGTCCGCAAGCAGAATAACATCCCCGGCCAGTCCAATACCTAATTCAGGATCGGGAGGGAGTGTTTCATTCACAGCAAACAACAGAACCAAAGGCGAACTTTGGAATCCCTGTTGGGCAATGTCAATTTGCAATTCCACTGTTTTGCCTTTCAAGGTTGCGCTGTTAATATCCAGTATCTGTGAAAGGGTGTAGTTATCTGCCGCATCTGGATATGATTCTAACTTGATGCTGCGACTTCCTTCGGTTTTAAAATGTGAATCGAATGACCAACATCCCCACTTTAACACGTCCTGTGCGCTATCGATGAAGCCAATCATCCAATAGGGGGGACGGAGCGTGTCGTCTGCGGCCATTTCAAAACCAGGGTTGGTGACAACGTTTGTGAGAGTAGCAAAGCATGGTGATGTAGTAGCAAGCAAAATTATTAGTATACTTGTTTTCATTTTCATTACAAATCCTGTCTTAATTTTTGAATAAATTTCGTTTTTTAATGACAAATATGCGTTAGAATTTTAATTAAAAGACAATAGAAGTATCCTCTCAAAACAAGATGGTAGTAATTAAAATTGAAATCAAATAGCTTCTCAAAATTTTGCAGAGCGCAGAGCGCATAGCAAAAGCACAAATCTATCGCTATGCGCCATGCACTTTGCATATATAGCTTTACCCTCCAATATTGAATAGATACCAATAGAACTCGCCCAAATCAGGCGAAATTTCCTAGTCCAACACCACATTCACAGAATCCACACTATACGATCCAAACACGCCGCGGCCACCATCGACCAACCGGAAATCCTCACCGGTTTCCAAAGCGATGCTGCCTTTGAGTGCGTAGTCGTACAGATTGCGGTCGACAGCGAGAATTTTGATGACTGCATTGTTGGAATACAAATCGGCTTGTTCGGTCAAATAATAATCATCCACATTGGTCAATCGGGCGGGAGAATTATATTCCAACTCCTCCGTGATGATATTGAAACGATCCGCCGGATTCCGTTTGTTTGTGATGACAAAATTCAGGAGATAAGCCGCTATTGATGAATTTTCAGTCCACGACACTGTCGCTTGTTTCACGGCTGAGCGCATTATATGTGTGTCGGTCTGAGGCTGAATAATTGAGGGGCGCACCGGTACTTGTGTGGTTGCGGCGAGCTTCCCAATGCCTGGCACCGTAACCCGCAATTCATAAGACACACCAGGTTGTGCCTGGAATTCATCGCGGCGGTCCAGGTAAATGCCTTTGTAATCATAATCATCAGGACGAAAATGGCTGTCAATCGGTTTACAATAAAAATCGAATGTGACCGTATCACTCGCGCCAATGATTTGTACAATAGCATTATCGATAATCAGATTGGGCGTTCGGTTAATGTCCCATTCATCCACTTCATTGACGTGCATGGTCCGCTCCACAACAACAAACTCATCATCACCACCGTAACAAATCATACCGAACACATTGACTTCTGTGGCATAATCTGGTGCATAAACCTCCTTTTTAGGAACAAAACCATCGCAGGCGAATAACAGGCAACAACATGCTAAAATCGATATATTTTTCATTTTTTCTCCGTCATTAGAAATTCAATTAGATACAAAACAAGGTGATCGATGATCTGTGATCAATTATCAGTTACGGGCGTAGATACTGCATCATCGTTCCCGCTCCCTGACCGGGAATGCCGGTTACAAGGCTCTGCCTTGCGAATAAAACGCGGCACAGCCGCACGTTTCCCGTTCCCAGCGCGACATTGGGAACGATACGGACGATTATAATATTAAAACTTAAAATTCACACCAATCGTTGGCACAAACGGAAACATCGGCATGCCCTGACGAATCGAGGGCAAGCGGTGGTTCACCAGATCGTACTCGCCTTCAAAATCATAATTGTACAAATACAAATTGTTGTGATTCGTCAGATTAATAATTTGCAAGAATGCCTGCAGGCTCCAGTGCCGGAAGGTGTAGGTGCGCATAAAATTGACATCCCAGCGGAAATAGGCTGGCATGCGTCGCGAACTTTTCTCAGCTTTTACCGGCTCCCGTGATGATATGATGGAATGTCCCTCATCGGCTTCAAAATAGTTGACCCAGCCAATTGTCGGCGTTTCCGGTAAACCGGAATAAAAGGAAACCCGGGTCGAGACATCCCATTTCGAGCTTAATTTATAATTCAATACGCCGGTGAATGCATGACGCCGGTCATACCCCGGATAGTAGGTTTGATATTGCTTCTGAAAATTTTTGTTTTCAACAAAACTCGATGGCCGCGCTAGTTCGATAGTTTTCTCGGTCAGCGCCCAGGTGTAACTGAGCCATCCGTTCAGGTCGCCCTTTTGTTTACGCAGCAGAAATTCCACGCCATAGGCTTTGCCCCAGCCCTGCAAAAAATCATCGTCTTCACCTTTACCGCCAAGCTCATTGAGATCGAGCAGGTTGTCATAATCCTTGTAATATCCCTCGAGCGTGAACATGTACTCGTCATCACGGAACAGGTATTCCAGACCGGCAATCGAATGAATCGCCCGGATCGGTTTATAACGATGATCCACGGGAAACCATAAATCGATTAATCGTAAATAATTCATTTCGTCCAAATCTTCAGGATTGAACGTGTAGAAATATTGGTGATACACACCTGTCGATAATTTTATATTGAGGTTGGATTGCATCCGGTAGCGAAAGCCCAGCCGCGGATCAGCACGAAAATACTTGCCGAGATTGTAATAGGTGAACCGGGCGCCAGCCTGAATGTTAATCAGCGGCGACACCTTCCAGTCGTCTTGAATGTAGCCGGAAGCGAAATCCGCCTTGCGTTTGTAGTCGAGCAGTTCTAAATCGTTGATTCGGGCGCCAATGGCAAAATTCAATCGTTGATATTCCAATCCCAGTTTGACATCATGTTGTGGCGATAAAAAATAAGTGGTCTCATTTTTTATTGTCAGGTCGTTAATAATATCTCGCGCCCGTGTCGTTTCCTGATCGTAATCGCCATCAAATTTTGCCCGGAACCGACTTTTGGCGATGATGAAGTCGGAAAACAGCCGGGGACTAAACATGTACTGGTATTTCAGCGTAGAGCAGAAATTCCCCAATCGAATATCCGTCATATCTTTGCCGGACACACGTTCCTGCTGCAAGTTATGATCCCAAATTTTTCGATCTTCTTTATAATTGAAAACATCATCACCATAAAAACCGCTGAGCGTAATTTTGCTGTTCCTGCTGATGGCGTAATTTACTTTGCCGTGAAAATCATAAAAGTAATAGGGAATTTTGAAATCCGTATTCGATGTGTGCGGCCGGATAAAATTATTATAAATGAAATCGAAATACGTGCGGCGTGCGGAAATTAACACCGAACCTTTGGGAATCGGGCCTTCCACTAGCAATTTAGAACTGAGCAGGCTGACACTACCGCTGGTTTCGTACTCCTTGCTGTTGCCATCCTTGTTTGTTACGGAAATTACTGACGACGCGGCATTTCCATACTGCGCCGGAAATCCCCCCAGCGAAACATCAACATTTTTGATGGCATCCGTGTTAAACGTACTGAACACGCCGCCAAAGTGATATGGATTGTACACGCGTACATCATCGAGCAGAATCATATTTTCCGAAGGATTGCCGCCGCGAATGTACAGCGCGCTGGAAAAGTCGCTTTGCGCCACTACGCCGGGCAGCAACTGAATCGCTCGGAATACATCGGCTTCGACAAATGCCGGCGCCTTTTCAAATTCCTGCTGTGACATCTGAATTTTGCTGGTTTCGATCTGTCGTTCAAACCGTTCGCGCTCGGCTGTCTTCACAATGGTTTCGCCCTCGATCACACTTTGAGAGAGCTGAAAATCCAACGTCATGGTTTTACCACCGCCAATCGTTATTTGCCGGTCTGCAATTCCATAACCCATCATCATTACACGGACGGTGTAGCTGCCATCGGGAATTTGCGGGATGACAAAGTAGCCGTTGTCATCGGTAGCATCGCCCCAGGGTGTTTCGCGCAGGACAACATTGGCATAGGGTATTGTCTCGCCATTGGCAGCATCGCGCACCATGCCGTTAATCAGGTTCAGTTTGGATTGATATACAAGCAGAATTTTATCACCCTGTTCAATGTACTTGATATGATGGCCATTGAACATTTCATCCAGAAATGCCTTTACAGTCTGTTTGGTTTTCTTTAATGTAACAATTTTTTTCAATGGCAGCTCATTACTATAGGAAAATGTAAAGCCGCCCTTTTGGCTGATTTCTTTCAGTAGATTTTCAACGGTGGCGTTTTTTTGAGTCACTTCAACAACTTTGTTAAGATGACGGGTTTGCGCAAACGCATGATGGGTGGTCATTATAAGCAAGCATGTAAAAAGTATGTATTTCATTGTGTTCCTCTAATTTCATGTGCATTGGAACGTGCTACGCAATCTCAAATTGTGTTGCACGTTTGAATTAAGGGTCAGGGTACATGGATAGTCAATTAAGGCGTTGTTCTTTATATTGACTGAATTAAACTAATTGGACATTCAGTTGGAGTATCGCTTCATACTTCGACTACGCTCAGTATGAAGCTGTGGTAGACTTCACCCCGAGCGAGTCGAGAGGTGAAACGCATACCAATTACACAGATAAGACGTATCCATTCAATAAAAGAGGGTAGTTTTAATTTGTAAGTAAGGTTTTACACTTCGACTCCGCTCAGTGTGAAGTGGTGGCATAATTTCATGCTGAGCGAAGTCGAAGCATGATAATACTGTATCATTAATTCCATGATTTATTGAACGGATACGATAAGACTATAATTCAATTCTTTGTTGGAACAGATTAATAATTAATTGATAATAATAGTAACCGGATCTTTAATCGTATATGAACAGTGCAGCACGATGCTTATTTCCTCGATAATCTGACTAATCGACTGATCTTTAAACTGTGATGTGAATCTACGTGCATTCAATTTGGGATTATCAATCTTAATATGAACATTGTACACACGTTCCAATGTACTGATAACGTCTGCCAGCGGTGTGTTATTAAATACTAGCACACCGGTTTTCCAGGCCAGTAAATTGGCATCATAACTTTGGGATTTCACAAATTGGGATGAATCGTTTTTAAATTCGCCGTATTCTCCTTTCACTAATTCGATGCGATTGTCATGATGATCGGATTGAAACACCGCCACTTTGCCGGAAACAACCGTCACTTGCACGCAATTACACAGCGAATCGGTGCGTACATTAAATGACGTGCCCAACACCTGCGTGGTCACCTGTTGCGTGCGAATTCGGAATGGATGCGCTTCATCGTGTGTCACGTCAAAGTAGGCCTCGCCGTTTAACACAAGAGTGCGATCTTCCAAAAACTGTTTGGACTGATAGTCTAGTTGAGTGGCCGCATTTAAATGAATCGTACTGCCATCCGGCAAGGTAATAGTCATTTTTTCGTGTGCCCGGGTGGTAATGCTCATCACACGATTAAGACTGCTTCGATACCAAAGCACGCCGGCACCAATTCCAACACATAATACCAGCATAGCCGCAATTCGCAGCATGTACCGCATCGGTGTATATGATTCACGTCTGCGCAACAGTGCAATAGTCGCCTGCCGAGACGTGAAATTCATGCGTGCTTTTACTTTCTGCCAATCCGCTTCCACATCAATCGCTGCAAATTCGGCGATATGAGTTGACTTGTTCCACAGCTTTTGAATGCGTTGAAATTCAGTCCGATTGGCATCGTTTGTGGCAATCCATTCATCCACACGCCGAATTTCTTCCTGCTCAGCCTGCCCGGCCAGGTATTTGACGATGAGTTTAATATCCATATAAATACCCCATTTGTTTGTCCCTTTGCTATTATGACAACTGAAATTGGGGGCACACGTAGTGAATTTTAAAAAAATGTTTTTTCAGAAAAGATTGTTGGTGGGATTTAGAAGGCTCGATATACGGAGCAGTTGGTATCAATACAAGAAATGCATTAATAATGATAAATGATCTACAAGTTTGACTTTCAATATTTTAATCGCCTTGCTAATATGCGTCTCCACTGTCCGTTTGGAAATATTCAATTGATCTGCGATTTGCTGGTTGGTCATACCATCAATACGGCTCATGGTAAAAATTTTTTGGCACTGCGGGGGAAGTTCTTTAATTGCCTGAAAGATGAAATATTCCAGCTCGGTCTGGGCAATCGTATCATGTAAATCTATGTGGGTGTCAGCCTCCTGTTGGATGCGGGCGTGATGTTCATCACGGGTTTTGACGTGCTTCAAATAATTCAAACAGCGATTGTGAACCGATGTATACAAGTATGCTTTGATGGATGTTGTGATATTTAGTGACCCATGCTTTTCATACAGATTCACAAAAAAATCCTGCACTATTTCTTTAGCCACATCCATATCATCTACATATTTTCGAGCAAAAACCGTGAGTTGGGAATAGTACGTTTTGAATAATGTCTCGTATGCTCGCTCGTCGCCAGCGGCCAATTGCTGAAGAAGATTGTCGGGGGAACTTTCCATAGATAATAACATTCAGATGTATACTTCAATGTTGAATTTTGAGTTTTGAATGCTGAATGAATTGTTTTTTGCTCACAATTCAATATTCAAAACTCAGCTTTTCCACTAGTAAGCAATGTCAATAAAACCAATGTTTTTTAGTTAATCCACTGTTGATACTCATCCATTTTTTTGAGTAGCCGTTGCGCCAGATAGTCGCTCGCCGGATGCAGCATGTCATAAATCAACTGAGATTCCCGGGGATAACGGCTTATTTGCCCTTTTGTCCAGGTGGCCGGTGGTCGTCGCAAATTCGTGATGCGGTCGGCCAGTTTGACCATTGCTATTTCCGGTGGCTGTATCTGAATCCGTTGCAGGCTGTCCGCCATTTGTTGTGATTTCTCTATATCCGGATTTTTGCTCAATGCGAGTACGCCATCAGCGACCTGTGTTCCGAATGTACGGGCAACTTCGTCATAGGTTACATTCGTATCTTCAATCACGTCATGAAGCAAGGCGCATTGAACCGCAAGCGAACCATTGTGATGGATTTCAACGTGCAGTGCACCAATCACTTCCATCGTAACAAGTGAAATGTGCAATAAGTAGGAAATGTCACTCCCCGGCATGGTTTGGCCGAGATGGGCTTGTGCCGCGAAATTGTAAGCAGTTATATATTCGTCAGGATTCCAGTTAAGTGTCATGGTTCAGATCCTTACATAGTTTGCGATTGAATATAATAAGGGTGTGCGCAAAAATAAATAGCAGTTTGTGATTCATAAATATCACACTTCGACTTCGTTCAGTGTGAAGCTACGCATTTCATGCTGAGCGAAGTTGAAGCATGAAAGAATAACATTTATTTTATGAGCAGCGCCTAAGATAATTTATCAATTTCTAATGTTCTCAAATCCGACATATTTTGCTTCGAATGATTTTTTCCCATGCTTGAAAAATTCATTGAAATCCCATGGTGTCGTTTCCAGCAGTGCTTCGTATTCAGGCTTTATCACATATGTGAATACGGATTTTACATCCCCGGATATCAGCGTAACATTGACCAACCGGCGTTCGTACATCGAGCCTTCAAATTTATCAAGTTTGGCAAGATTGGCTTCGGTAATATCTGAATACACAATGCCGTTGGTCTGGTGTCCCAAGCATGGAATAATTCCCGGATAGGTTTCATTGCGAACAATAAAGCAGCGATAATCCTGAAGCACTGCACTCCCAAGAACATGGCAGTGGCTGACAACAGTGTGCATGATATCCCTGCACATCAAAGAACCATAGGTGAACAGAGGGTGCACATCAACTCCAGTCGTTATTTTAACAGCAACATTTTTCTGCATTCGGAACCATCTGTCGTACGTAATACGTACACGTACATACCGCTGGCAAGTTCCTTATCGTCAAATACGACTGCATGTTCACCCACAGATTGTTGACCATCGACCAATATATCCACGCAACGGCCGGATACATCATACACTGCAAGGTTAACATGCTGCGTTTTGTTCAAAGAATAACGGATGGTTGTGTTCGCATTAAATGGATTTGGAAAATTTTGCGCAAACGAAAATTGGTACGACCGTTTATTTTCCTGAGTATCCGTTTCCGATGCACCGTTGAAGCTGATGATCAGCATCCCACCGCTGCGATCGGCCACATATACTTTATTGTCACTCAGAACAACACCGCGTGCCAGGCCCGGCGTATCATAATAACCAATTTCCAACGGTTGAGCAGGATTGCTAACATCGATCACACGAAGACCACACCAGTGATCGGCGACATAGGCTGTTTTACCACTTACAGCCACGGCCAGCGCATAGCCTTGTGTATCGAAAAATCCCAGTTCCTGAGGCTTGGCAGGATTGCTGACATCAATGATACGGAGCCCGGCATCAAAATCGGCAATATAAACGGTGCTGCCACTAATGGCAATTCCCCGTGCGGATCCCGGTGTATCAAGTGCGCCGATATCCTGTGGATTTTCAGAGTTGGCTACATTCACGATACACAGCCCGCGCCAAAGATCCGCAATATAAGCCATATTACCACTAATCGCAACACCCCAGGCGGAACCAATGGAATCATAAAATCCAATTAATTGGGGATGCATCGGATTGCTGATATCGATGATGCGAATGCCGGCTGTGCCATCCGCCACATATACTGTATTGCCACTCACCGCAAGTTGGTAAGCATCGCCGCGCGTAAGGTAGTGCCCCATCTCCTGCGGCTGTGTCGGATTCGTCACATCAACCACATGAAGTTCGGAAGCCCAATCGAGCACATAGGCCTTGCCGCTGCGAACAATTACACTCCAGGCCGAACCCGTTGTGTTGCACAAACCAATGTCCTGCGGGCAGCACGGTCTGCTCACATCGACGATACGTAAACCGATATTGTCATCAGCTATATATGCTGTATTTCCATTTACAGCGATTCCCCAGGCCGATCCCGGAGTTTCGTAAACACCCACCTGCTGTGGATCTGCAGGATCATTCACGTCAATAATTCGGAGACCTCCATAGCCATCCACAACATACACCAGAGTACTATCAATAATAGCGGCACTTGCTGTTCCGGGAGTATCAAAAAATCCCAGTTCCAATGGATGCTGGGGATTGCTGACATCGATCATACGCAGCCCATTGGTATCATCAGTCAAATAAATCGTGTTGCTGTGAACGACAAGGCCATAGGCATTTCCCTGTGTATCGTAAAATCCGACCTCCTGAGGATTTGCAGGATTGCTCACGTTTACTACGCGAAGGCCGGCATTCCCATCAGCGACATATGCCAGACTATCTGTGACAGCGACGCCCCAGGCAGATCCCGGAGTGACATAATAACCCAGCTCAACCGGTTGCGCTGGCTGGCTTACATTTATTATCCTGAGACCGGCGCCGTAATCTGCCACATACGCAAGACTATCATTAATCGCAACACAATTGGCCCAGCCCGGTGTATTGTATATCCCAAGTGGATGCAGATTTGTCGGTTTGGTGATATCAACGATGCGCAGACCATAATCCCGTTCTGCCAGGTACGCTGTGTTACCGTTAATGACTATATCATCAACAAATCCCGGTGTATCATAATATGTTATTTCATAAGGTTCAGCGGGATTACTTACGTCAATCACGCGCAAGCCCGCGTCACCCGCAGCAACAAATGCAATTGTATTTTTAATGGAGATCGACATAATGAGACCGGGAATTGTAAATGAACCCACACGTTGTGGATGAGCTAAATCCGTGCAATCCAGAATAACAAGTTGGCAGCCTGCACCAATCAGCATCATTGAGCCATAACGTGCGGCGGCGGAACATGCACCATCAGTCGCCCCCAAAAGTGTACAATTATTCGATATTGCAGCGGACACCTGGCTATTGGCCAGGATAATCAGAACCACACCAATGATGTACTTTTTCATATTATTGTTCCAGACAAGAGTTAAAATCCACTCCCCCAAAACTATTTGCAGACAAAATTACCAACTCGTGCTAATCAGCAGCCATTTATTGAACGTTAATCCGGACAATTCAATGAATTCCTGAACCTTTGAATTGTTAAGCATGTGCGTATTTATTGCTCGATTGCGTGCAGAAAAAGTTGTTTCCTGGAAAGTTGATTAGGGCACTAAAAATTGTTTGAATTGTACCTCGCCCTTGCCAGATGCAATTTCACTTCCGATTTCAATGCTCGATACAAACCACTCCGGTTTTAGCGCGCCGGTGGACAGACAAAAATTAAAATATTCGGTCAGATCAATTTTGCCCTTATGTGGAAGTTTTTCAGGTAGCAATGCAATAAAAATCCAGGCACCTTCAGGACCGGTGTGATTGCGATCGATAAATACTTCATGACGGCGTCCACCGATCACGGTTTGTGTCCTGAATTTTGATTGAAAGAAATCCATATTAAGGTGATCAAACCAAATCATTAATTTTGCGCGGATATTTTCCGGGTGGGGAGTTACACTATCAGTGAAAGTTATATCGGTTGTGGTGTTATAAATACCATTCGCTCTTATTACTTTGTAGTCATACTCAATAGTGAATTGTGCGTTTCTTAATGCGATTGGCAGCCGCGGGGATGTCGATTCGTATCCATCATATGGTTTTCGCCCGAAAATAATTTCCGGGTAGGATTTGATAACATATGCTGCCGGATTATCAGTTTCCTTTGAAAAATCCCAACGCCAGCCACGGCTCCCGTTCATTGTATCGCAAAAAATGATTTCTTTCCACGAACCATGGGCAGCAGCAACGTTCCATGTACAATTTTCCACGAGATATTCACCATCGCTGATCCGATCCCACTCTGCGGATTTTTCGATCTGTGATGAGTGCGTACAGCCGGAAAGTCCAATGAATGCAAATAGGACGCTTATAATCCATATGCGTTGAATTAGCATATCGATTATCCTTCGGAAGCTGTTATTCTTAAACTGATAAAGTGGCGCTATCTTGAATAGAACATTCTTGCACTGGTGTAGCAGGATACGGGAGCGTTTTACATTCATAATGATTAACTCCTGTTCGGTGATCATATGTGTGTGGCAAATCCATTGCCATATTATAGATATAGATGGATGGAAAATAGTGATTGATATTTAATTGGCTATCATGGTTCGAGGGAATATAGCCTGAGTCTATCGAAGGACTCATCGCAAAGTTCGAGCTTCAGCCAGAGCGAAGTCGATGGCAATTCGCTTAGCTGGTCATTCACATAAAGCGGTAATATTTTTACTGTAGCATTCAATTAGAAGTACGTGGAATGCAATCACTTTATACATGATGTACGATAACCACTCTTGTGACAATGCCATTGTGCTAAAGTTCGCACGTCATTCTTCACTCCGCGCCGCTTCGTTCAGAACGACGACTAATTCACTTGCTTTAATATCATTGACTCTTGTGAAGGTTTTGGGAGAAAAAGAAATGTAGGTTGTGCTGGTTTTGAGCAAATTGCTATTAAATTGTGCGCATCTAAAACCTTTGTAAGAATTTCCCCGACAAATATGGGTAGCATGAAAGACTTGAAAGAACGTGGTTAGTCAGGTAGCATTTGAATTGTCGTATATCGCTTATCGCCCCGTATACATTTAACAATTTACTTGTGCTTCTTAATAACTTTTATTTCGCCTGCTTTTATAAGCGTTATTTTGGAGACAACGGGACCAAGAATTTCATGAATAATGGTCGCGCCGATGATGACGTTTAAAATAATAGTTGAAATCGAATGAAAGGTAGGTTGTTGTTGAATGAGCAAAGCCAGGCCGACGACGATACCCCCTTGAGGAATTAATCCGCCGGCAGTATATTTCTGCACTGGCAGAGATGATTTTGCAAGTTTTCCGCCCATAAATGTTCCGGCAAATTTACCGGCTGAGCGAAATAAAATAAAAATGATAATGAATAGATAATTGGATACCAGCACCGAAAAATCAAGATGCATGGCGCTGATGGTGAAGAATAGCACGAAAATTAGTTCTTCAGTGTATCGTTCGAGAATGTTAAATATTTTTTCTTTTTTAATATTATAATTGACAACGACAATTCCCATCGTCATAGTTGAAAGCAGTTCGTCCGCACCAAGCAATCCCGCCACACCATAACACAACGCTAACAAACTAATGATGAGACTGATGAGCACGCCTTCGGATTCTTTTTTGATTACTTTTATCAGAAAATTCAGTAATAAACCAAACAGAATGCCTCCGATAATTGAACCCGCTATTTGCAGCAATGGGCGGACAATCGATGCAAGTCCAATGGATTCGTGTTGAATGCACATTCCTGCAAACGATATTGCCAGACTATAATTGATGATTCCAAAAATATCATCAAATGCAGCCACGCCCATAATTGTGGATGTAACTTCGCCCTTTGCCTTGTATTCGTGTTCGACGGCCAGCGTCGCTGACGGATCGGTCGGTGATGCCAGTGATGCCAATAACAAGGCCAGCGGAATAAAGAAAGCAACCATACCATTTCCGGCGGAAGGAAGCAGTACTGGTCCCAACAGAACAAAAAACACGGCGACAAATAGAAATGCAAATTGAGCTTCGAAAATAGTAATATAAATGATCGATTTCCCCAAAATGCGAATTTTGGAAAACAATAATGTACCACCGACCGAGAAGGTGATGAATGATAATGCAATATTCGTCACCAAATCGGTATGCACGACAAAGGTTTCGGGCACAAAATGGGTTAACTGCGGATTGAGAATCAAACCTGCAAGAATATAACCAGTCACTTTGGGCAGTCCGATGCGTGTACATATTTCGCCAACAATAAATCCGGTAAAGATAATGATTCCGATCAGAAGAATAGGTTGCATATTAATTCACTCTGTATTTATGGGTTGATTACAGCGATTTGTTAAGAAAGTATCGGGATTCCCCGGAATAGAAAAAAGCGACTATTTTAGGCGCTAATCGAAAATTCATAGAAATCGTACTTGGATTTCGAATGAAAATTTTGTACTTTGTGTACGTCATGTACATTTTAGAGGTGAAAAATGATACACAAAATTCCTACGGCCGAAGCAAGAAAAAATTTTGCTGATATCGTAAATAATGTTGCCGATGGTAAAGAACCAATTGTTCTTATGCGAAGAGGGAAAGCTCTTGCTGCTTTGGTCTCTATTGAAGATCTTGAAATTTTACAACGAATTGAAGACCAACAAGATATTGCTGATGCCTGGAAAATCAAAGATGAACCTGGTGAAAACATTAAGTTATCCGATTTAAAAAAGGAACTTAATCTTTGAAATATACGGTTGAATTAAAGAAATCTGCTGCTAAAACATTACACAAACTCCCCCTGTCCATTTGGCGTAGTTGAGTTCCAGTCTCGTTGCTGCTAACTTTAAATTGCAATGGTTACGTTTTGAAATCGAAATCAAATTAAAAATAGCTCATTGAATTTATTTTTTATCTGCCAGCAGCCACTTTGTTGCCGCTTGCTCTGTCCGAAAAACCTGGTATTCCTGATTTTTTTGTTCCCGGTACACTTCATGCATCCGGGCAAGACCAAACGCCAAATCGTCGGGAGCAACAACAGCGATTTTTGATGGTTTAAACTTCTCACTTTTAGCGATGTCAGCAACATTTTTTAAATCATCTGCTGATAAATTCGCACCATGCCGTAAATCCCACAACCGTAATTCATGCTGTTCAAACTTTACAACTTCTTTTATGGCACTGATTAAGTCGTCAGCAGTTGGCATATCATTAAATCGAATGAAGACAATCCCGTTTATTAAGTCAATCAGATATCTATTACTCAATTATGCACACCTTTCTTGCTTCCTCACTAACATTGGCAATGAATTCTGAATTAAATTCAATCTTGTTTTTTTGTATGAATTTGCGTATTATAAGTAATTCTTCCTGCTTCGCAATTTTAAAATCTACTTATACGAATCCCTCAACGTCACAATCTTCACCTTCGTCTTAAAATCCTCCGGCCGCTCCTCGCATTCAAAATTTAACATTTTCCGTTCGCCGGGCAGCAGGTCGAAATAATTGTCGGTTAAAAAGCCATCGGCATCGATGCTGAAATAGACATTTTTCGCCAGCTTGTCAGTACTCATGGTAATGCGGTAACCATTGTTCAATTTGGCGTAGCTGACATCAAGTTTCGGCGTTGGCAATACCAAATTGCGCGGCGTCACAAAATACAGAATGTTGCGGGCAATCTCTTTGTTGTCATTCATAACCTGAGCCACGACAAACATACGGGTGGTGTCCAATTGCGCGGAGATTGTCGACAATTGCTGTGAAAAATACAGCTTGCTTGTGTTGGCAGCAATGGTTACTGATTGTGTGTTTTCCCAGGAGCGAATGCCATCGACATCCATCAGCGTTAGTTTGAGTTGCGCATTCAGTGGTTGCAGTCGGTCGGAAACAATCGTCACGTGTAATTCGCCATCCTGCTCGCGGGGGAGAACCAGAATGTCCTGATACGTCCGTTTGGCAGCGTAGTGCAACGCTTTCCAGCGGCCGTAATAATCTACGCTCGACCATGATGCTACCGGCCAGCAGTCATTGAGTTGCCAGTAAAGCGAGCCCATGCAAAACGGCATGTGTTCGCGATGCGTTTCCATTGCCCGCTGCACGCCCCACGCCTGCAGCAACTGGCCGACATACAATAACGATTCAAAATCTTTGGGTTCTTTGTAGTAGTGATCCATATACCATTTTATCACCCGGTTGCCTTTGCCGCTGCGTTGATGCGCCATCATCACTGGAGAGTCAATATCCCAGTCTTCCGGGAGGGTATATTGCTTAACGGATTTAAATTCAGGGAACGATTGAAATCCATATTCGCTCATGAACCGACCAATGTTTTTGTCGAAATTCTCGAACAGCCGATTGCCGTGCCATACGCCCCAGTAGTGGATGTCACCTGATTTAGCTTCGATATCAGCGCGCTTGTTAAAATCAGCCAATGGTGATGACGGCCAATACAGCCGATCAGGATCGAATTCGTCGATAATTTCCGGCAGCATTTTGTGAAACACAGCTTCATAATCGTTCCAGATTTGGTCGCGGATCTTTTTATCGTAGCTTTCCTTCCACGTCCAGCCGCCGTCGGTGCCATAGCCCCAGGCTGTGTCGTTCTCGTTGTTCCCACACCACAATGCAATGCAGGGATGGTTACGCAGCCGTTTGACGTTCTGTATCGCTTCTTCCCGGACATTTTCCAGAAATTCCTGATCGCCGGGATACATGGCGCAGGCAAACATAAAATCCTGCCAGACCATAATGCCGTGTTCGTCACACAGATCATAGAAAATATCGTTCTCGTAAATGCCGCCGCCCCAGACACGCAGCATGTTCATGTGGGCATTCACCGCATCCATAATAATCTGCTCGTAGCGCTCCCTTGTAACGCGCGGCACAAAATTATCGCAGGGGATGTAATTGGCGCCTTTGGCAAACACCGGTACGCCATTAAGCTCCACATAAAATGACTTGCCGCTCCCATCGGAATCAGGATCACGAACAATGCGTAACGTGCGTAGGCCGATACGCGTGATGCACTCATCGTGACGCGTTTTTCCGATGCGAACGACGCCCTTCACGGTGTACAAGTGGGGTTCACCCAGTCCATTGCTCCACCAGCGTTTGGGCTTTTTGATTTCGAACGGCACATTATATGTGTGAATACCGTGTTCCAGCTTCACTTTCTGTTTAGCGATGTCGTCATCGTTGTCACCAAGATAAACGTGCAATTCCGCATTATGTGTACCGGTGGCGTTGATTTCGAATTCAGCGGTGAGTTTTGCCAGGTTGTCATCGAGTTGATTTTGCACAATCCGCATGCTGAGAATTTTGGTGTTGTTCCAGCCAACAAGCTCCACATCACGCCAAATGCCTGCCGTAATCAATCGCGGACCCCAATCCCAACCGTAATGGTAGCCAGCTTTGCGAGCGAAAATTGAAACACGTTTATTGCCAAGTCCGCCATTTTCAGATTGATCGTTCACTGCCGGCAAATCGTAACCCAATTCAGCCAGTTTGGGCAAATCTGTATTAATCGGTGAATGAAAATAAATGCGCAAAATATTTTCACCAGGATGCAAATGCGATTTTGCCTCAACAGTCCATTCGCGAAACATATTATCGGTGGATAGAAGTAGCACATCGTTCAGGTAAATATCGGCGTACGTGTCCAATCCTTCGAACGTTAGTTCCAAATGATCCTTTTTCAGGATGTCATCATCGACCTGAAACGTACGTTGATATTCCCAATCCACTTTATCAATCCATTGCTGTTCGCGTTCATTCATTCGATAAAATGAATCTTTGATTTTTCCGTCAGCCATTAAATCAGTATGAACCGTACCGGGCACCGTCGCAGGATGCCAGTTTTTTTCATGCGCCTGCCGGAATTGCCATTTCCCCGATAAATTAATGCGTACCAAATCCGTTCGTCCGGATTCTCCACACGATTGTAATACTGTAAGCATAGCTAACATTCCTAAAGTAATGATGAAGCGTGACATGGTTTTCCCTCCAGTTATTAACAAAAACGGGCTAATAATTCGTGACCGTTTTCGAGTTTCAAAATATAAAAGTTATTGGCCAAAATCAAGTAAAAAACATGGTTATCACATGTTGAACGTATCCATTCAAAAAATGTGGTGAGTGTACCCTCCGACACCGTTCGTGCCGCGAACGGCTGCGGCACGCCGCTGCGAGACGGCAAGCTCAGGGTACGGAGCATATCGTTGACTGAGTCCGCCGCGGCGGATCAACATAACCAACTAATATTGAAAGGATACTGTTGAACGTCAGTAAATATTAAATCAGTACATTTATATTAATCATCTGTAAATTTATTTCTGACATCTCATTTCCAAGTAGATAAAAAATTTTAGCCACAGAATAACACGGATGGAACAAAAAAATATCAGTGCATATCCGTATTAATCCGTGGATAATTAAATTTCGTCTTCGGGTATTCAGTTAAATCCGCAAAAGACTAAAATGTCATCTTGATCCCGCCGTTTTTTGGCGGGAGAAGGATCTCTGACCACCAACAGCAACGAGGACAGATATTCATCATTCCGATAAACAGCATCGGAATTCAGAATGACATCCAAGCTGAGCTAACTGGATAGCCGGAAATTTCATCCTTTGAAGGAATTAATTCTTACATTACGCTTTTACTCCAAAAAAATATTTCCCAGTCAGGTTTCCTTAATTTTGAGACTGACTGGATTTGACAGTCGATCACCACTAGTAGATCGTTTCCAAAATAACATTGCATTTTAATATCTTTATTATTATCTTGAATTCAGACAATAGACATAAATATTGGAGGATTCAAGATGCCCTTAAAAAGTAAACGTGCAAAATTACAGCTTTCAGAAACCGAATTAGAACGACTTGGTAAAATTAGTCGTTCTCGCTCTGAAAAACAGGCTCGTGTCCAGCGAGCACAAATAATACTGGACTATCATAGCAATATGACAGTGACTGATATAGCGAGAAAACATCGTACTAATCGTCCCAGAATTGAACGAATCATAAATAAAGCACTACAATTAGGAGCAACTTCAGCTTTGGATGATTTACACCGAACAGGCAAGCCCCAGAATATTACATTCGATGCCAAAGCCTGGTTTATTTCGATCGCCTGTCAGAAACCAAAAGATTTTGGACTGGCTTCGGAAACCTGGACAGCAGCAGGTCTAGCTGAATTTATACGTAACCACTGTCAACAGGCAGGACATCCATCCCTGACCAAACTTTCAAAAGGGACAGTCACAAAGATATTGGCAAAAACTGAAATTCATCCGGAAAAAATCCAGTATTATCTGGAACGCCGGGACCCTGCTTTTGAGAATAAAATGCTGCAAGTTCTCCATGTTTATAAAGAAGTTGAACTTATTAAAGAACAAATAGCAAATGGACAGGAACAGATCGCTGTTATATTATCCTATGATGAAAAACCAGGTGTTCAGGCAGTAAAAAACATTGCTGCTGAGTTGCCACCAGTACCAGGCAAATATAGTAGTTTTCAAAGAGACCATGAATACAAGCGCCTAGGTACGGTATCAATATTGGCATCAATCGATTTATTGACTGGCCAGATTTATGGTCAAGCCGTTGATCGTCATCGAAGCAAAGAGTTTATTGACCATTTGCAGTTGCTAGACTCAAGCTACCCTGTTAAATTAAAAATAAAAATAATATTGGATAATCATAGCGCTCATATTTCAAAGGAAACACAGAAATATTTAACATTACATCCAAACAGATTTGAATTTGTTTTTACACCGACACACGGTTCATGGTTAAACATGATAGAAATGTTTTTCAGCAAAGTCGCTCGTACATTATTAAGGCACATCAGAGTTAATTCGAAGAATGAATTAAAAGAACGCATAGTTAAATATTTTGATGAATTGAACCAGTCACCGGTTGTCTTTAAATGGAAGTACAAAATGGACGAAATTTCAATTACTAACTGATATTATTATTAGCAATATTAATTAGGAAACTCACTACTAGTTCGCGACACACCCAAATGATTTTGAATAAATTATCAACAAACACATCCAATTAATGAATTAATAATTAATGGTAATCATATCTTTGTATCTATCCTGTTAATCCTGTTTATCCTGTCTAATTTTGTTTTTAAATTGACGCATATTGCCGGTCTACGCCGGAGCAAGATTTTCTAAGTTTGGAATACTTTGTAGCTGAGTATTTTGAATAATCATTTAAAATAATAATGCTGACAGATAAGGTCAAACCTTTAAAAACAAAAAAATCCCTCCCCGATTGCTCAAGGAGGGATTTTTACATTTATAATTTTCAGGACAATTTAACCAGCCAGGCCTTTATAGAACTCATAGCGTTCTTTTACGACCTTTGCAAATTCGTCCCAATAACCGTCGACCTTTTCCGGGAAGGTTTGCTTTAACGTACTGTAGCGTTTTTCACCGGCAAGAAAATCTTTCACATCCAGCGTTGGTTCTTTCGAATCCAGCGTGAATGGATTCTTGCCTTCAGCTTTCAGGGCCGGATTGTAACGGTACAACATCCAGTAACCGGTGTCCACAGCTTTTTTCTGTTCGATCTGCGCATGGGACATGTCAATACCATGATTGATACATGGCGCATAGGCGATAATGATTGCCGGTCCGTTGTACGCCTCAGCTTCAGTCACCGCTTTGATGTACTGCTGCTTGTTTGCGCCCATCGCTACCATCGCGACATACACGTAACCGTAGCTCATCATCATCAAGCCGAGATCCTTTTTCTTAGTCTTCTTACCTGATTCAGCAAATTTAGCCACTGAACCCAACGGTGTGGCTTTGGATGCCTGTCCACCCGTATTCGAGTAGACTTCTGTATCCATCACCAGTACATTGATATTGCGGTTCATTGCCAGCACATGATCGAGACCGCCGTAACCAATATCGTACGCCCAGCCATCACCACCGAAGGCCCACACGCTCTTGTCCACAAAGTAGCTATCCAGTTCCTGGATTTTACGGAGGATTGCTTGTGCATCGCCAGAGGCTTTCGCTACGGCATCGGGCAACAGCGATTGAATTACGCGGGCATTAGCTTTGGCGTCATCATCTTTGGAGTTGAACAATTCTTTTGCTTTGTTCAATGCATCACGCAGATTGCCATCCACGCCATTGCTGCCAGCCAGAATTTTTTCTACGTTGAACAACAATTGCCGACGGTTGGCATCCACAGCCAGGCGCATACCCATGCCATATTCCGCATTGTCTTCGAACAGTGAGTTTGCCCAGCTTGGGCCGTGACCATCTTTGTTTTTGGTGTACGGAATTGTCGGGAACGTGCCACCCCAGATTGATGAACAGCCAGTGGCATTGGCAACGATCATGCGATCGCCATAAAGTTGGGTGATGAGTTTCACATATGGTGTTTCACCACAACCCGCACAGGCGCCGGAAAACTCCAACAACGGTTGTTTGAACTGGCTGCCTTTAATGGTTTCCACTTTCACCTGCTTGCTGGTAACATCTTCCGGCAGGTTCATGAAGAACTTCCAGTTTTCGGTTTCCAATTCGCGTTCCTGTTCAATCGGACGCATTTCCAGCGCTGCTTTCGGACAGTCGGTGGCGCACACAGCGCAGCCCTGACAGTCTTCAATCAGCACCTGGACTTTATAATCATACTGATCTTTATCTTTGGCCAATGCAGTCAATGTCGTGAAACTGGCTGGCGCATCTTTCAGATTTTCACGGTCAATCAGTTTCGAGCGAATCGCAGCATGCGGACAGACAAACGAACATTGGTTACACTGAATACAATTTTCCGGAATCCAGTGCGGTACCATTGGCGCAACACCACGTTTTTCCAGTGCCGTGGTGCCCGATGGTACAAAGCCATCGAATGGCATGGCCGAAACCGGAATTTCATCGCCTTTTTCGCGCATGATTTTTTCGATCACGTTGGTAGTAAACGCATCGGCATTGTCTGGAATCAGCTTCTTTACTTCCATCGCTTCTGCCGGTAAATCGCCCGGAACCGTTACTTCAACCAATGCTTCATCGGTTTTGTCGACTGCGGCCCAGTTCATTTTTACAATTTCTTCACCACGTTTGCCGTACGTCTTTTTGATAGCATTTTTAATCATATCGATGGCTTGCTTCCGATCGAGCACACCGGAGATCAGGAAGAATGCCGTCTGCATTACGGTATTGATACGACCGCCAAGTCCGACGTCGGTGGCGATTTTCAATGCATCGATATTATAAAGTCTTATTTTCTTTTGAATGATTGTTTTCTGTACGTCGCGGGACAGATTCTTAAAAACATCGTCGCCCCAGTTGGAGTTGATCAGGAACACACCGCCATCTTTGATGCCTTCGAGCACATCGTAACGGCCGATGAATGCCTGATTATGACACGCGATAAAGTCTGCATGCTGTACCAGATAGGGTGATTGAATCGGGGATTTACCGAAACGCAGATGGCTGCGGGTAATACCACCGGATTTTTTGGAATCATACTGGAAATAACCCTGTGCATACAGATCGGTGTTGTCGCCAATTATTTTGATCGAGTTTTTATTTGCACCAACCGTACCGTCCGATCCGAGTCCCCAGAATTTGCAGGAAATCGTTTCTGCCGGCAGTGAGTTGATTTGTTCCTTAATTTCAATCGATGTATTGCTAACGTCATCGACGATACCGACGGTGAATCCGTGGGTGCAGGCGCCACTAAGGTGATCGTAAACTGCTTTCACCATGGACGGCGTGAATTCTTTTGACGACAATCCGTAACGTCCGCCAACGATTTCAACGTCCTTACCCTTTAAAGCCGAGACGACATCCAGATACAGTGGTTCGCCAATTGAACCGGGTTCTTTGGTGCGGTCAAGCACTGCAATTTTATTCACAGAAGCCGGAATTGCATTCACAAATGCATCCACCGAAAACGGACGGTACAGGCGAACTTTCAGCAATCCGAGTTTTTCGCCTTTTTTATTCAGGTAATTGATCGTTTCTTCGATTGTTTCACAGCCCGATCCCATAGCAATGATAATGCGATCGGCATCCGGTGCACCGACATAATCGAACAAGTGGTACTGACGGCCAATTTTTGTAGCCAGCAAATTCATGTACTCCTGAACGATGCCTGGCGTAGCGTCATAATATTTATTGATAGTTTCACGCCCCTGGAAGTATACATCGGGATTCTGCGCACCGACTTTTACTCGGGGGTTTTCAGGATTCATGGCGCGGCCACGGAATTCTTCGATGTACTTCATGTCGACCATTTCCGCAATTGTTTCATAGTCGATGACTTCAATCTTCTGGATTTCACTGGAGGTTCGGAATCCATCAAAGAAATTCAAAAACGGTACTTTTGATTTCAGTGTTGCCAGATGCGACACAATCGCCAAATCCATAATTTCCTGAACAGAATTGGCGGCCATCAACGCATAGCCGGTATTTCGGGCAGACATCACGTCCGAATGATCGCCAAAAATCGATAGCGACTGAGCTGCCAGCGAACGTGCGGATACGTGGAAAACCGTCGGCAGCATTTCGCCGGCAATTTTATGCATATTGGGAAGCATCAGCATAAGACCTTGTGATGCTGTAAATGTTGTTGTAAAAGCGCCTGCGGATAACGATCCGTGTACAGCACCGGCAGCGCCGGCTTCCGATTGCATTTCAATCACATCGACGGTCTGACCAAAAATATTCTTGCGGTTATTTGCAGCCCAACTATCGGCAAGTTCGCCCATCCCCGAAGACGGAGTAATTGGGTAGATAGCAGCAACTTCAGAGAATGCATACGCCACATGGGTAGCAGCCATGTTCCCTTCAAGTGTTTCTTTTTTAAATGTTTTCATAATATCCCTTCTAACCTCGCTACAATTAAATTAAAATATTCACTGGATTAGTATTTATCGGCAAAAGTGAGAGATGTACCTTGAGATAGGTTTTTATACAGATTTTAATCAGGCCAATTCCATATTTTGACTGTGAGAATTTTTCCGATACTTACCCGCCACACCCATCCGGTAAGTTAAAGAACCTTAATTTACACAATTCAAATTTTATTTTCAAGTTAATTTTTCATTTTTTCTATTTAACATCAACCCACAATCTTCGCAAATGAACAAACCAGGTATTTCTAAAATACCTGGCTTGTATAGAAATCAGTTTATTTGTTTTCAATCCGTTTTAACAAAATCCGGCTATCAGCAACCACGCATCCTTCACCTGCCGGATAGACAATTAACGGGTTAATATCCAGTTCATTGATTTCCGGATTTTCTGAAACGAGTTGTGACAGGCGCAAAATACATTCCTTGATTGCCTTGCAATCCGAAGGCGCTGCGCCTCGTACACCCTGAAGAATTTTGTATGTTTTAATGGTATTAATCATACGTTCGGCGCTGGTTTCCCACATTGGGGCTAACCGGAATGTAACATCCTGCATGGCTTCCACAAACGTACCACCAAGACCAAACATACAGAGCGGTCCGAATTTCGGATCTTTCACGGCGCCAAGAATTACTTCCACACCTTTTTTCGCCATTTGCTCCATCAACACGCCATCAATTCGAGCGTCGGCTTTAAAAGCTTTGGCATTCGCCAGAATCTGATCGAACGCGTCGTGTGCTTCCTGTTTCGTTTTTATTTTTAACATTACACCGCCGGCATCAAATTTATGAATAATGTCCGGAGACATAATCTTCATGGCAACCGGCAAACCGACTTCGTCGCACACCGCGTCAATTTCTGTATGATCACGCACCATTACACTCTTCAATAACGGGAATCCATAGTTGGCCAGAATTTCATTGGCTTCCTTTTGTCCCATATAGTATTCGGCGTGTTCTTTGAGTTTCGAATCGATAATCGTACGCGCATCAGTTTTTTTGACTTCAAAATTGACGACGCGGCGATTTGGGAGTTTCATATTTTCTGAGTAGTGATACATGGATGCGAGTGCGCGGACAGCGTCTTCGGGGTATGGATAGTTGGGGAATCCGTGAGCTTCAAGATGTTTAATACCCTCGGACACGTCCACAATTCCCATAAACGAACATAGCACCGGTTTCTTAATGCCCTTGGCGGCGTGCGGCACAATTTCTGCCGTCTCCAGGATGTCCGTCATTGCTTGCGGCGTTAAAATCACCATAGCGGAATCGACATTTTCATCCAGAAGAATATGGCGGATCGCCGACTCGTAACGCTGATGGGTGGCATCCCCGATTACATCCACCGGATTATTCACGGAAGCCGTTGGCGGCAGATCGCGGCGCAGCTTGTCTTTTGTTGGTTCCGATAGCTGGGCGATTTCTAAATTGTGACGAATCGCAGCATCCGTTGCCATAATTCCCGGTCCACCGGCGTTGGTGATAATGGCAATTCGATTGCCGTTCGGTAGTGGCTGCTGGGCAAACGCCACGGCATTATCCAGCAATTCGCTGATATTATCCACTCGTTGAATACCGGCTTGTGCGAAAATAGCGTTATATGAATTATCCGAACCAGCCAATGAACCGGTATGCGACGCGGCAGCTTTAGCGCCAGCAGCAGAGCGACCGGATTTCACTGCGATCATCGGTTTGTGACTTTCCCAGGCGATTTTTCTGGCGGTTTCCAAAAATTTTCGGCCATCAGAAATATCTTCCAGGTACATCAGAATAACATCGGTATCGGGATCATCCTGCAGGTAGCGTAACAAGTCGATTTCATTTACATCCGCTTTGTTTCCAAAACTGATAAATTTTGAAAATCCAATATTCCGCCCTTCAGCGTAATCCAGTACTGAAGTACACAATGCGCCTGACTGAGAGATGAATGCTATATTGCCTTGCTTGGGCATTTTCGTGGCAAAACTGGCATTCATACTGGTTTCCTGTTTGGTATTTATCACACCCAGACAATTCGGTCCGATCACACTTATATCATATTTTCGCGCTGTTTCCTTTAATTCTTTTTCTAATTCAACTCCTTCGCCGCCGATTTCCTTAAATCCCGCGGTAATAACAACGGCAGCTTTCACGCCTTTATTACCAGCTTCCACCAGTACTGAATTGACCGCTTTTGTCGGGACAACGATAACGACAAGATCAATTTCATCAGGAGTATCGGTAAGGCTTGGATAAGCTCGGATACTCATTATAGATCGCGCCTTAGGATTCACCGGGTATAGCACACCCTGATACCCGCCCTGTATCAAGTTCCGAAAAATCGCCTGCCCGACAGCGCCAGGACGATTGGTTGCACCGACCACTGCGATGGATTGCGGATTCATGATCGATTCAATATGATTTGACATGCATCCTCCTTAAATTTGATTGATATATGCACCCTGCTCCGGAATGCATTTAAATATAATATATTGTAGTGAAATAATATGTGTGTAGCCACTAATATTCTGTAAAATTCATAAAAACTGTGCACGTCACCCGGCGAATTACGGGCAATCGTTCTATCGCAAACTACTCATTATATATTGTCGAATGATTTCAAAAAAAAATTAACAAATCGTTGAACATTTTGTAACAATGTCCCGGAGAAGATGGAATTATCCAACGAACTTTAAATGTGTACTGTTACAAGCGGGGTCACTTCGGGTTGAGGACGTTAAACAACCGTGTTATACAAAATCAAAACACCAAATGTAAGTATTTTTTCCTTAAAATAAAAGGATTATTTTTAAAATTTCTAAATTATTTTTATGAGATTCGGTAATAAACGGAATTATATTTAGTGAAATGAGAAGATAGCCTTTTTTTATTCTGCTAGCCGGCAATAATCAGTTAATTTGAATGTGTCCGCAAAGTGATGTACGATGCTCCTTACACATACTAAAGACAGTGAAATTAGATATAAATCACTATGCATTGAAGTGCGTCGCACGTTACCACGAAAACGGTTACATCAAGATAACATTTGGATTTTTCTATACCTGTTACGGCTTAGAATGTACCCGGCTAATCCGTATGTTACTAACTGACCCGTAAGGAGTATATTTTATTGCAAGCTCAAACTCGCGAGAACGTAGCA
Organism: Candidatus Zhuqueibacterota bacterium; assembly: GCA_016931935.1. GTDB lineage: Bacteria > Zhuqueibacterota > Zhuqueibacteria > Thermofontimicrobiales > Thiofontviventaceae > Thiofontivivens. The sequence goes on from JAFGDW010000130.1 coordinate 40,521, forward strand.
TCTCTTCTCACAATTTCCGTTGTCCATTGTCCGTGTTCAATTCTCCGTAAATTATTCTCCCACCGGTTCGATCGTAAAGGAAATTGTCACCTTTTTATCTTCCCGGAGCACGACAAATGTAATTGAATCCCCCCAATTTTTGAAATGGAGATGTTTCTTTAATGCAGACATAGTTTTGAATGTAGTGCCATCAATCGAAACAATAATATCCCCCTGTTTAAGCCCCTGCTTCTCGGCAATACTTTCCGGAATAATGCGCTTTACCGGGAATCCCTGCTCCACCGGATCATCAATGCTAAAGCCAAATGATGGATATTCTTCATCTTTCAGTTGCTTTTTCCCCCACAAGAAATCTGCAAGACTGCGGGAGACAATATGGTACGGTGTATCTTCCATACTCCCCATGCCATGCATCATCGACATGGGCGGCATTTTTTTATCATCAGTTTTTTGCTCGCTCATGCCGGGCATCGCAGGCATTGTGTGGGATGGAGATTTTTCCATTGCCGTACCTGACATATCGGAAGCCGTTGAATCGGCGTCATCTGTTTTACGTTGTTTTTTAATACTTTTCTTCACTTTCATCATCACCGATTCTTCCACCGAATCGGGCACATCCACTGCCACGATTGAGGCAAACGGAAACTCACTGCGGTCGTTAATAATGCGCCCGATTCCCAGATTGTAGGCAACGTGACCGCTACCGGCAAATACCAACACAATGGCATCCGGGTGTTTTTTAGCGACATCGATCGCTCCCTCCCCCATGACTGTATCCCACAAACTTTGGGCAGCATAAATATTTTTAAACTGTGCAGGCGCAGTGGCATCCATACCTTCCATCGCGACTTTCACAAAGTAACGATGCTCAACATTGGAGGTATCGACAACCGGAATTGCAGCGGCTTCTTCGAGCGACAATCCGGCCAGGCCATGCATACCAATTTTTGAGGCATATTCATGATCCGTATTCACCCCGAACATCGGTATATGCTGGGCTTTTGCATACTGAAAAATTGCTTGATAATAGCGATAATTATGCCCCCAGGTATTAAAATAATCAACTTGATCCATAAACTCATCTTCTGTCAATTCACCTTTCACCCATTTCTGCAACGCATCATTTTGGGAAGGCGTAAACATTTCCAGCGCCAGACACACTTTTTTTCCGGCTTCGGTCAAACCCTTCATTACTGCCAGTTGCATATCATGGTGCAGTTGATTTGTGTGTGTTTCCCCAATCATAACAATCCGAAAATGTTGCAACCCCTTGATAAGTTGATCGGTGGAAATATTCTGATTTGCTTTTGTGTCCAGAATTTTATCCAGCTTTACCGCACAAAAATCGTATTTACGAGCGGGATCCCCGATGGGAAGCCGTTCGGTATCAAACACATTTTCATCGGCGAACAGATTTGCTGCTATAAAAAAAACACAAAGTGCAATCACGCGTTGAATCATGGAGGCCTCCTGGCTAATTTTCCGAATCCGTATAAAATTTTATTGACATTGACATGGATTTGTTGTAAAATAATTCATTGTTTTTATACTATATCGTATTATATCGAATGTAGTTATAAATTGCAAGCTGTTTTTAATGATCTGGCTAAAATCCAGTAATTTCAGGTAAACCGGTCACGATTCATTCACTTATGCTGAATTCATAATAGGTAATTCTTACTATGCCATCTCACTCGTATCTAAAACTTGCGTTAGCCATTGGCTGCTGCCTGATTCTTATTAATCTCCTTAATGCATCAACAAACTGGTCGCGATTTCGCGGCCCAAACGGTCAGGGAATCAGTTCGGAAGAAAATCTCCCGACATCCTGGAGCAGTAATGATTATGACTGGATTGCACAATTGCCGGGCAGTGGACATTCATCTCCGGTTGTTTGGCAGAACCGTGTGTTCATCACCTCAGCGGACAAAACAAAAGCCAAGGGCTATTTACTCAGCATTGACTTGCATTCCGGGACGATTCTTTGGACGCAAACTATCCCGGTAGAAGCTCCGAAAATGCATCCGGATAACAGCCTGGCAGCGTCCACACCGGTTGTCGATGAAACACAAGTTTACGTGGTTTGGACGTCAAAAAATGATATTCGTGTGATTGCATACACACACGATGGCCGGCAACAATGGGCCGCCACCTACCCGCCTGTACACAGCCGCCACGGCGCCAGCAATTCACCGATGCTTGTTGATAATATATTGATAATTACACGTGAACAGGAAACTGACAGTCCGTACGCAAGTAGCTGGATCGGGATCGATAAGAACGATGGCAGCACAGTGTGGGAAATTGAACGGCCCACAGCGCCCGACAATTCATTTTCGACGCCATGTGTCATGACCTCGGAAACCGGTGAACAACTTGTAGTTTTCACCAGTGAATCCAACGGTCTCACCGCTGTCCGTCCCGTTGACGGGACAATTATCTGGGAAGTGAATGATATTTTCACCTCACGAGTCGTTGTCTCCCCCGTTATTGATAATGGTTATTTGCTTTCAACCAGCCGGAATGAAGGTTTTGTTTTTCATATAAATTCTCTGAAAACTTCTCCCGATATTAAATATAAGTTAGAGAAAAAATTCACGCCGTATGTTCCGACTCCTTTGATGAAAGATAACTTGCTCTACATCGTCATGGACAACGGGAGCATTTCCTGTCACCAACTGACATCCGGTGAACTGCTATGGCGCGAACGCCCTTCGGGCGCAATTTATGGTTCACCGGTTTGGGTGGATGGTCATATTTATATGATCACACGCAAAGGCGAAGTGATCGTGGTGCAAGCCGGAGAAACATATCAGTTGGCGTCGATCATTCCGCTTGATGAAAAAAGTCATGCCACACCGGCTGTAGCCGATGGGAGACTGTTGCTAAGAACTGAATCGAAATTGTTTTGTGTGGGGAGTAAATAAGTAAAAGATCGGGATTGATTTTTTTTAAGGAAAGAAGTATATTCAATACAAATACTATACACATAAAAAAATAGGAAAATATGCATTCAGCTCAAACCATTCTTGAAGAAGCTCTTAAAATGAAACCGACAGATCGTTTTTTAATTCTGGATGGCTTACTTAAAAGCTTGGATGAACCTGATAAATCAATTGATGAAATATGGGCGGAAGAAGCAGAAAGTCGACTAAAAGCTTATCGAAATGGAATATTAAAGACTTATAGCTATGATGAGGTATTCGGCAACAGTAAGGATCCACAATGAACTTACGGATTTCCGATTTCGCTCGTAAAGAATTAGAAAATGCTATCTATTATTATGACCTTATTGAAGAAGATGGTATTGTTATTTCAGCGGTGGCGCATCAGTATCGAAAACCAGATTATTGGATAGATAAAAAGTAAAATTAGACCTAAGTGTAGAACTGAGGTTTATTTTTATTAAAAATTGTTTGTGTTACAGCCGTGATAGTAATATACTAATTGAGCGGTTACGTAAATGTTAAATGACCAGCAAGCAAGTAAATTTATAATGATCTGTCATTCAACCAAGAAATAGAAGCCTTGTATAACCTGGAGACCACCACAATGCTCCCAAAAACAATGAAAGCGCTCGTTAAAAAATACCCCAAACCCGGCCTATGGCTGGATGAAGTCCCCGTCCCGGAAATCGGGATCAATGAAGTGCTTATTAAAATTAAGAAAACATCTATCTGCGGAACGGATGTGCATATCTGGAACTGGGATGACTGGGCGCAGAAGACAATTCCGGTACCGATGCACGTTGGCCATGAATTTGTCGGGACAATTGCCGCGATGGGCAGCAATGTGCATGATATGAAAATTGGCGACGTTGTGTCTGGCGAGGGACATCTCGTATGTGGCCGCTGCCGCAATTGCCTGGCCGGGCGTCGGCATCTGTGCAACGCCACCAAAGGCGTTGGTGTGAATCGTCCCGGTGCGTTTGCGGATTATTTGAAAATCCCCGTCACCAACGTATGGCACGCCAGTTCATCGGTTCCGCTGGATATCCTGAGCATTTTCGATCCGTTTGGCAATGCCACGCACACCGCGCTGTCGTTCGAAGTGCTGGGCGAAGATGTGCTGATCACCGGCGCTGGCCCAATCGGGTTGATGGCAGCAGCAATTGTTCGTCATGCCGGAGCACGCTATGTGGTGATTACGGATGTGAATCCGTACCGACTGGAGTTGGCTAAAAAAATGGGTGCGAATGTGGCGTTAAACGTGAATGAAAAATCCATTGCTGAAGTGCAAAAAGAACTACGCATGAAAGAGGGATTCGATGTCGGACTGGAAATGTCCGGCAATCCGCAGGCGTTTAATGATATGATTCATAATATGTCACACGGCGGGAAAATTGCATTACTCGGGCTTCCCACCACCGATTTTGCGATCGACTGGAATACCGTCATTTTCAACATGCTCACCATTAAAGGCATTTACGGGCGGGAGATGTACGAAACCTGGTACCTGATGCAATCGATGATTCAAACCGGGCTGGACATCACACCAGTGATCACACACAAATTCCATTACACCGAATTTGAGCACGGATTCGAGATTATGCGGTCTGGCAATTCCGGTAAAGTTATATTGGATTGGGACGAGAAAGAGTAATCCGTACTTCAACACTTATTTTTCAAATAGTACTTTTACTCGTTACTTTATAACAAGCTGTTGGCTTTTTGCTATTAGCAACTCAATGTCATAAAGTTAAGCTGATATTTCTTGATCTTAGATTCCTAACATGCTTCGACTTCGCTCAACATGAAGCAGTCGTTGACTTCACACTGAGCCCTTCGTCAAGCTCAGGATATACTCCGTCGAAGTGTGAATAGGTCAAATAACTAACTTTTGTCTTAACTTAATGGCATTGATTAGCAACTACAAATAAAAAGATACAACTTCATTAAGGAACCTATATGCCCGAATACAAATCCGAACTTAGAAATCTTCAAGTCGAACTGGTAAAAATGCAAAAATGGGTCCAGAAACATGAAAAACGTGTCATCGTCATTTTTGAAGGACGGGACAGCGCCGGCAAAGGTGGCGCAATCCGGCGGTTTACCCGGTACCTTAATCCACGATCAGCCCGGGTTGTGGCGCTGGCCAAACCAACAGACTGGGAGCGTGGGCAATGGTATTTTCAACGCTATGTCAGCGAACTGCCCGGCCCTGGCGAAATTGTATTTTTTGACCGAAGCTGGTACAATCGCGCTGCAATTGAGCCGGTGATGGGTTTCTGCACCAAAGAGGAATATGAACGATTTCTCAGGCAGGTCCCGCAATTCGAATTCATGTTGCACGAAGACGGCATTATTCTCATCAAACTTTGGTTCTCAATTGCCATTGATGAACAGAAATTGCGGTTGAAGGAACGGAAAACCAATCCGCTCAAACAATGGAAACTGAGCACCACCGATCTAGAGGCGCAGACCAAATGGTACGAATTCACAAAGTACAAAGAACGCATGTTTGAGCAGACGCACCGGTCATTCAGTCCATGGGTAATTATCGACGGGAACGACAAGCAGAAAGCACGCGTCGAATCGATGCGTTATGTACTTTCGCAAATCAACTATAGCGGCAAAGGCGAAATCGGTGTTTCGTTTGAACCGAATACCGACGTCCTTAAAATTTACGAACCGGAAAAGCCGGAGAAGTAGGTACCCATTGAAGTTTTGGAATTAAACGTGGGGCTGTATCAAAAGTCGAAAGAATTGTCATTCCCGCAAAAGCAGGAATCCACAACTGATTGATTTTACTGGATGCCCGCTTTCGCAGGCATGACAGCATTGAACAAAATGATGACTTATGATACAGCCCCACGTCAAACAAGTAATCCATTCACGATTTCACTTCACACAGTCCGCTCAATGAAACGATTTTAAATTCAGGTCGTTTATAACTTCATAAATTTCATCCAACAATTACTGCATATAAAAAGGAGGTATTCATGAACCGGCTCCGGACATTATTCATTTTTATCATTTTTCTGCTGAGCCTGCATGTGGCCTGTTCCCGCATGACAACATCCACCACCATGAACAACAAAGCAACGGTCAACGAGCAGCAAATCCCACTTGATTCGGATGTTATGCACGGAACATTTGCCAATGGCTTGCAATACTTCATTAAAAATAATCACAAACCCGAAAACCGCGCCCAGTTGTGGCTGGTCGTAAATGCCGGCTCCGTACTGGAAGATAGTTCACAGCAGGGACTGGCGCATTTTTGCGAGCATATGGCTTTTAACGGTACCAAACATTTTGAAAAACAGCACCTGGTAGACTACCTCGAATCGATCGGCATGAAATTCGGCCCGGAAATTAACGCGTACACAAGTTTCGATGAAACCGTCTACATGCTGCAAGTACCTACCGACAGCGCTGATATCATGGAAAAAGGCTTTCAAATCCTTGAAGACTGGGCGCACGCGGTTAGTTATGATGATGACGAAATCGATAAAGAACGGGGCGTCATCATCGAAGAATGGCGGCTCGGACGCGATGCAGATTCACGTATGTTCGACAAACAACTGCCCGTGCTGTTCAAGGATTCGCGATATGCAATCCGCTTGCCGATCGGCAAAAAGAATATTTTGGAATCATTCGTCCACGATACCTTACGCCAGTTCTACCACGACTGGTATCGTCCCGATCTGATGGCTGTGATTGCTGTTGGCGACTTTGATAATAATCGTATTTTCTCGCTAATAGAGCAGCACTTCGCTAATATTCCTGATCCGGCGCATGAAAAGCCGCGCATCGTCTATCAGGTTCCCGATCATCAGGAAACATTATTTGCCATCACAACCGATCCGGAAGCAACGCACAATACCGTTAGCATTTACTTTAAAAGTGATGTGCAATCGCTGCAAAGCGTCACAGATTACCGGCGAATGCTCATTTCCAGGCTATTCAACCACATGCTGAACGACCGGCTCGAGGAATTGACCAAACAGACCGATCCACCGTTTTTGTACGGCTACTCCGGGCAGGGACGTTTTGTTCGCACAAAAGAAGTGTACCTGCTTGGAGCGGTTGTGAAAGATAACGGTATTGATCGCGGACTTGATGCGCTGCTCACCGAAGCCGAGCGTGTACGACTGCATGGTTTTACCAAATCGGAGTTGACCCGTGCGAAAACGGCATTGTTGCGAAGTATGGAGAAAGCATTTGAGGAGCGCAACAAAACGCCTTCACAAAGCTATGCAAAAGAGTTATCAAATTATTTTCTGGAAGATGAACCAGCGCCCGGCATTGCCTGGGAATATGAAGAATCGCAACAGCTTTTTCCGGGTATTACGGTTCAGGAAGTCAACGCGCTCGTTAATAAATGGATTACTGCACATAATCGCGTTGTTCTGGTGGATGCTCCGGAAAAACCGGACCTGCACGTTCCCACTGAAGATGAACTCAACAATGTGATCAACACTGTGGCCAGCAAAAATATCGAACCGTATGTTGATAGTATCTCCGATGCCCCGCTCGTCGCCAATCCACCCACGCCGGCTGCTGTGGTCGATGAACGCACTATCGAATCCATTGGGGTTACTGAGTGGATACTAGCCAACGGCATTAAAGTCGTGCTCAAGCCGACCAATTTTAAAAACGACGAAATTTTATTCACCGCATTCAGTCCGGGTGGCACGTCGCTGGCTGCTGATTCGAATTATGTGTCGGCGGCAATTGCATCTTCGATTGTGGTTGAAGGGGGCCTGGGCGATTTCAGTCAGATTCAATTGCAGAAAAAACTGACCGGAAAAGTCGTAAAGGTAAATCCTTTCATCGACGATTTGTCAGAAGGAATCTCCGGGAGCGCCTCCCCGCAGGATGTGGAAACCATGTTCCAACTTATCTATGAATTTTTCACTTCCCCACGTGAAGATGATGACGCATTTGCATCGTACATGGAACGCATCAAAGGTTTCATTGAAAATCGCAGCGTCGATCCGGAAACAGCATTCCGGGATACCATTCAGGTGACGATGGCGCAACATAATTTCCGTGAGCGCCCGTGGTCATTAAATCTGTTGAAGGAAATTAACTATAAAAGCGCGCTAAAAATTTTCCGGAACCGGTTTGCCGATGCCAGTGATTTTACATTCATCTTTGTTGGAAATTTTCAACCTGCAGATTTGAAACCATTAATCGAATTATATCTGGGTGGCTTGCCAGCATTGCAACGCGATGAGCACTGGCGTGACCCGCACATCAATCCACCAACCGGCATTGTCAAAAAAAATGTGAAGAAGGGCGTAGAAGCCAAGAGTCAGGTCCGCCTGTCATTCACCGGACCATTTGAATGGAATGAAGAAAATCAGTATGCATTTGAATCGATGAAACAGGCGCTGCGCATCAAACTGCGGCAAAGCCTGCGTGAAGACAAAGGCGGCACGTATGGCGTTGGCGTCTGGGGATCACCATCCCGGTATCCGGCTTCAACGTATGCACTCAACATCACCTGGGGCTGCAACCCAACGCGCGTCGATGAGTTGATTGGTACATTATTCACACAAATTGATAGCTTGCAACACGATCCGTTGGACGACCTGACACTGACCAAATTGCGGGAAACACAAATACGCAGCCAGGAGACTAATCTAAAGGAAAATAAGTTCTGGCTCACCGGCTTACAACGAAGCTATTGGCTGGATTCCGATCCGGAATTAATTCTTGATTTGCCGAAACTGGCTGAGACCTTATCCAAACCAATGATTCAACGTGCCGCGCAACACTATTTGAATACGTCAAATTATGTACAGGTCGTTTTGTATCCGGCGGACTACGAAGCGATGAAATGAGTGCTGGTTGATAGCCAGGATTTACTTGTTTACAATCTGTATAATATTATATTTAATGACGGAATTCCAACACTTTTACTGCCATGCTGAGGAGTGAAACGACGAAACATCCATGACCACAATTTTTTTGGCGAAATATTTTATTCGTGGTCATGGATTCTTCGCACCGATGAAAAGAATCGATGCTCAGAATGACAATTTTAGGTATTTTCGCTCAACCATCAAATTGTATCGCATCCGTCCATTTTGAAATAAGTGAATTACAATAATATCTAACATTTTCTCGTTTATGTAATTCTGAACCGAATCCGGCCACCACATAAAGACAAGGAAATTTATTCTATGATGGCCGAAAACTCCAAACGGTTCGATGGATTTCTGGTGTTTTTAATCCTGATTTATGTTCTTTCAAGCCTTGGTTTTATTTACTATCTATATCACGGCTGGGACTATTATTCAACAGGTTTTGCGGAACGACCGCGTCACGAAGCTTACCGCCTGCTGAAACCCGGAGGCAATTTTGGGCACGGTTTTGGCATCGTTGGCTCAGCTATGATGCTTGTAATGTTGTTATATTCATTGCGGAAACGAACCCCCGTGTGTTTGCAAAAATCGGAACGCTGGTGCACTGGCTGGATATTCATATTTACCTTGGTATTTTTGGACCGTCATTGATTGTGCTGCACAGCACGTTTAAAGTAAACGGACTGGTAGCTGTCAGTTTTTATTCGATGGTGGCTGTGGCACTTAGCGGGATTCTGGGCCGCTACCTTTATCTGCAAATTCCCCGCAATATTCAGGGACATGAACTGTCATTAAATAAACTAAACGATCTCGATCAAAAATTGACGCAATTGCTCAAGCAACGATTCGCATTCACCGATCCGATGATCCGGCAAGTTGAACATTTAACGGCCAGTTCGCACCTTGAATCGAAAAGCACGCTCGTATTTCTGTTTACATTATCAACAGATGGCCGCAAACGCAGACGTGCATTTAATAAATTCAGACGGGAAAATCCTGTCGTTCATAAACTGGCAAAGCACCAGGTTCGGGCCATGTTATCACTTGCCCGGCAAAAAGCAGTGCTTCACCAACGCATTCAGGTACTCAACCGCGTGAATCAAATCTTCCATTACTGGCATGTCATTCACAAACCGTTTGCATTTATCATGATTATCATCATGTTTGTTCATATTACCGTCGCTGTGATGTTCGGATATAAATGGGTATTTTAAAATGAAGACGAAAATCGTTGTTCTGTTGTTCGTTGTTCTTCCATGTAATGCTTTTGCTCAACTTTCTCCGGGGAAATTACACCAGTCCCATGCTGCTCTTGAAGGACTGCAAAATTGCTCCAAATGTCACCAATTCGAAAAACAAATCAGCGCTCAGAATTGCCTGGCCTGTCATACCGTGCTTCAGCAACGAATTGAAGCCCACAAAGGCTTGCATGCCAATAATGATTAACAGGAATGCCAAAAGTGCCATATCGAACACCAGGGCCGGGATTATGAGTTGATTTACTGACCCGATGGTAAGGACAATTTCCAACACGACCTGACCGGATATAAGCTGGAGGGCAAGCACCCGCAACTCAAATGTGCGTATTGCCATCAGGAAAAGAATATTGTCGATAAAGCAATGTTGATCGAAAAGAAGAAGAATTTGAACCGAACCATGCTGGGCTTATCACAGGAATGTCTCTCCTGCCACACCGGTGAACATCGGGCGCAATTGGGCGCCGATTGTTTAAAATGTCACGCCATGAACGGCTGGAAGCCGGCTAACAAATTTGATCACGCCCGGGCGAACTATCGGCTGACCGGAAAGCATCGTCAGGTTGAATGCTTGAAATGTCATCCACAGGTGACTGACCATAAGTTTGCCGACGATCCGTCATTTTCCAACTATAAAAGCATTAAATTTGCTGCCTGCACCGATTGTCATCGTGATGAACACAACAATCAGTTTGGGCAGAAGTGTGAATCGTGTCATTCTACCACGGGCTGAAAAACTGTGAATCGCCAGCAGTTCAATCATAATCGTACGGCTTATCCGTTGCGAGGTAAGCATGTTACTGTGGAATGCGAACGTTGTCATCTGCCCGGCAAGCCGCTTAAAATTCAGCGCTACGGGAAATGTGTTGATTGCCACGCGGATTATCATCGCGGTCAATTTAACAAGCGCGAATTTATCGGGCAATGCGAAAAATGTCATTCGGTCGAGGGATTCACGCCGGCAACGTTCACGATTGAACAGCACAATCAACTTGATTTCCGGTTGGAGGGCGGCCATCTGGCCGTGCCGTGTATTGCCTGTCACAAAAAAATTAATCATGGACTGCCCAACGAAACCATGCAATTCCATTACCCGTCCACAACATGCCTGGATTGTCACGCCGATCCCCATGGCGGCCAGGTAGACAAATATGTTCGGCAAAACGGCTGCGAAGCCTGCCATTCAGTGGCCAGTTGGCACCGGATTACGTTTGATCACAACCGCACTAAATTTCCGCTTGAAGGCAGACACGTGGAAACCGCCTGTGCTCGCTGCCACATCAACGATGACCAACCGGCAGTCAAAAAATCGTATGCATTTGTAAATGTTTCCACCGAATGCCAGTCGTGTCACGACGACATTCATCTCGGTCAGTTCCGGGAGAAAAAGAAGCGCGACGGCAAAAGCCTCACCGAATGCGGGCGCTGCCACACACCGACTGATTGACTGGCAGAAAAGTTCAATCACAATACGTTCTCAACGTTTAAACTCGATGGCGCCCATCAATACGTAAAATGTGAACATTGCCACAAACAAATTACATTGAAAGGAATCACGTTCCGGCTGTACAAACCACTCCGCTCGGATTGCAGTTTTTGTCATGATACCCGGAAGAAGGAGTTAGGAAGTTGTAGATTAAAAAACATGGAACACGAATCGCAACATAGGCTGATGCGTACTTTATTTGGCCATTGGACGGTGTGGGCTTTTCAATCTAAATACACCGAAGGTGTAAAACAACAAAGCCCAGGGTCGAGCGAAGCGACACCCTGGGGAAAAAAGATATAAAAAATGAACTCTGAAAGAGTTCAACAGCGTGCGAATGGAATTGACCCATAAAAAAATTATAGATGAGCCCATTCTAAAAACCGCGAATTACACAAATGGACGCGAATAGAAATTTATTAAGTCTTATAAAAACAATGCGCCGAAGGACGCATCTGTCCCGCCGAAAAAAGCGGGACATGATTGGTGAAAATTAGTGAAATTCGTGGTTAAGCTCTTTTTAAGCCGACAAAGAGCGTCGGCTTAAATACATCTCTGCTGAAAATGTCTATATTGACGGCGGTCAAATGGATGGATTGAGTGTTGGCGATACATTGGTTGTTTATCAAAAAAAAACGAAAGTTGCTGTGCTGAAAATTAACTACACAGCAGATCACTCGGCGGCGTGCTCGGTGCTGGTAAAACGTGGGGAGGTTCAACCGGGTGATCTTGTTCAGGCTATTTCACTGAAGCCGCAACAGAATGCGCCGGTCGAACACAAATCGCGCGTGCGGAAAACTGCTGCGGGTAAATCGTCGTCTTCAAAGCTGGATCGCGCCCGATTGAGCGGTAATGTTAGCTTCCAATGGTATCATGTCGAAGATCAGTCCAGCGGCGGTTATAATTTCGATCAACCGGGTGTTCGGTTGAATCTGAAAGCCAAAAACCTGTTTAGTGAGCATTTGAATTTCCGTTTAAAGACACGCAGCCGTTACAATCAGCGTGCCCATAGTTTCAGCAGCACGGTGCCACAGGATGAATGGCGCAACCGGATTTACTCCGCCAGTCTCAGCTATGACAATGAGGATGCGCCGGTCAATTTTCAGTTCAGCCGGATTATTTCCAATGTTTTCAGCGGCATCGGTTATATTGATGGATTGCTGCTGCAACAGAACCTGAATCAGCAATTCCGTTACGGCGTATTTGGCGGCACGCAACCGCAATGGCGGTATGCCGATTTTCAAACCTCGATCCAAAAATATGGCGCGTACGCCAATTACGTTCGGGGCGAATATGGCAGCAAGCGCTATGAAGCCACGCTGGCGCTGGCCGGAGAATATCATAGCTCGGTGGTAAGCCGTGAATTTGTGTACATCCAGAATAACTATTCGGATGCAAAATTTAACATCTACCAAAGCGCTGAACTGGACGTCAATCGCGACTGGCGAAAGACGCGCACCGGGCAAAGCATGTCGCTTTCCAATTTGTACATCAATGCGTCGTGAACTGCCACCTCCTGGCTGACCACCGGCTTGAGCTTCGATAACCGGAAAAATTACTACACCTATGAAATTCGTTCGGTTGCCGATAGTCTGTTCGATGATGCAATGCGCTACGGTGTGCGCTGGAATATTAACGCGCGATTGCCCAATAATTATCGCGTGTTCGCCAATGCCGGCTTGCGAGCGCGCCAGACCGACACGCAAAATACATACTCGTTTGCCGGAGGCGTCAGTAAATTCAACATCACGTCAATGCGCTTGTACGTGAACGTGTACGCATCGGGATTTCTCAACTACTTTGCCGATGGTTACCACGGTTCGCTGCAATTCGGCAAACGCTTTCAAGCCGGTCATGACGTGAATTTCAGTTATGGAAATTACTCATATATATTGAGCACCGTGAATACAACACGTATGAACCAATGGCTGCGCGCCAACAGTACATTGCAACTGTTCCGGCATTTTTATGTGAGTGAAAATTACGAATATGTCTGGGGCGACGATTCCCCCGGGCAACGGGTGTACGCGGAGCTGGAGTATCGGTTTTAAGATGTTTAATAAAGAATAAAAACTTTATAAACCACGAACCACACGAAACACACTAACTATTTTTTATATCCATTCAATATTAGTTGGTTATGTTGATCCGCCGCGGCGGATCATGCCAAAGGCAGATGCGCCTTCGGAGCGCTCAGTCAACCGTTTGTTCCGTACCCTGAGCTTGCCGTCTCGCAGCGGCGTGCCGTTCCGATGCATCGGAACACGAATGGTGTCGAAGGGTACACTCACCATCATTTATTGAAAGGATACTATTTTTTCGTGTATTCTGTGATTTTCGTGGTTCAAAATAAAAACAACCTGGAATTCAAAATGGAATCACAAATTATTTGGTTTAGCACGATTGTACTAATCGCTCTGATCTTCATTCCGTATGTTATAAAATTCAGGAAGCGGCAGAAACATGATTATGAACGGCATCAGGAAGCTGTTGCATTAGACGCGGACAAACCGATTGCCCAGTACCCACAAATCGATATTATGAAATGCATCGGCTGCGGCACATGCGTTATGGCCTGCCCCGAAGGCGATGTGCTAGGCATCGTGCATGGGAAGTCAGCAGTTATCAACGGCCTGAAATGTGTGGGACATGCCCGCTGTGCCGAGGTGTGTCCGGTGAATGCCATCACCGTCGGTCTGGGAGATATTTCAGCACGTGATGATATTCCACTAATGAACGATGCGAACGAAACCAATTTGCCCGGCCTTTACATTGCCGGTGAGCTGGGTGGGCTGGCGTTAATCAAGAATGCTATTTCTCGCGGAAAGCGTGTGGTCGATCACATTGCTGCAGATATACTGCCGGGCCAGAATGAGATGTACGATATAATTGTTATCGGCGCCGGACCAGCGGGTATCAGCGCAGCGCTGACTGCCAAACAGCATGACCTGTCGTGCCTGATTCTGGATCAGCAGGGATTCGGCGGTACGATTTTGCAATACCCGCGCAAAAAAGTGGTCATGACTCACCCGGTGGAAATTCCGCTTTATGGTTGGTTGAACAAACAAGAATATACAAAGGAAGAGCTGCTTGCTATTTGGAATGAAATTCATCGAAAATTCAAGCTGAATATCAAAATTGGTGAAAAACTGGAACATGTGCGCCGCAAAGGCAACGGATTTCATGTCCAGACAAATAAAAATTCGTATTCGGCGCAGCGCGTTGTGTTGGCATTGGGCCGCCGGGGCACCCCACGCAAACTAAATGTACCCGGTGAAGAATCCGCAAAAGTAATGTACAAACTGATCGACGCTGAAAGTTATCAGAATAACCATATTCTGATCGTCGGTGGCGGCGATAGCGCTGTTGAGGCAGCGATCGGCCTGTCGATGCAACCGGGCAACTCGATTACAATATCCTATCGTAAAGCGAAATTTTTCAGATTGAAGAAGAAGAATCAACAAAATATCAGTGAACTGATTGCGACCGGCAAAGTAAGGGTGATATATAATTCCAACGTTATTAAAATCAGCCACGAATCGGTTGAACTTTCCACGCACGACGGCGTTCAACGATTGCAAAATGATTATGTGTTAATTTTTGCAGGCGGCGAACCTCCGTTCAAACGGTTAAAAGATATCGGCATTGAATTCGGTGGAGAAGAAAAAAGTGTGGCAGCATAATGTTCGTATTTGGGTGTTTATAATATCAATCTTGTTTGGCCTGACAACAGGCTACGCACAGATTGATATCGGTACAGCTCAATATCCGCCGGGGATGAACTGGCAACAACTTTCCACCGAGCATTTCCATGTCATCTATCCAAAAGCCCTCACCGCGGATGCCCAGCGGGTTGCCAATCTATTAGAACGCACGTACAATCCACTACAAAAATCCCTCGATGGCCGCTTTACACGTTTGCCGGTCATTCTCGGTAACCAGACAGCGCAGGCCAACGGTTTCGTTACGTTAGCGCCATGGCATTCGGAATTTTACAGCATTCCGCCACAATCAGGATTTGTCGGTGACTGGTACGAAACACTTGCCGTTCATGAAATACGGCACGCCGTGCAGTTTACCAAAATGGATCAAAAATTCGTCCGGCTGGGGCGAATCGCTTTTGGGGAAGCCGGCTGGGCAGCATTCTCAATTGTTGCCGCGCCAGCGTGGTTTTGGGAAGGCGATGCTGTTCTCATGGAAACTGCGCTCACCCGAACCGGACGTGGCCGGTCGCCCTGGTTTGACTTGGGATTGCGCGCACCGCTGTTGAAACATCGCCGCTACTCATATTCCAAAGCTTATTTCCGCTCGTTTCAGGATTATATTCCCGACCATTACACGCTTGGTTACCACCTGGTTACATATGTTCGGCGTCAAAATACCGGACAGGATATGTGGAATCAGGTGCTGAACAGATCAACACGAATGGCCTTCTGGCCGTTTACATTTTCCAATTCGTTGAAACACTATACGGACGCGTCAATATCGGACACATACAATCAGGCCATGGAAGACTTAAGCGATTTATGGTCAGAACAACTCAAGCGAACTCCGATTGTGGACGTATCGCATATCCCGATGCAACCGGCCTCTAATTGGGACAACTACCTTTACCCGCAACCCCAACGTGATGGTTCGGTCATCGCCTTGCGAACCGGTTTGGGCACCCCATCCACGCTGGTTCGCGTGACGCCGGATGGTGATGTGCACACAATCCGCCAGATTGCGCCGTATGATAAAATTTCTGCGCGTGGCGGTAAAATTGTTTGGAATGAAATTGTCCCGGACATCCGCTGGGGTAATCGCGATTATGCCGATATCGTCGTCCTTGATCTGAAAACCAATCACGCCCTCCGGCTTACAACGCATCGAAAATTATTTGCGCCGGCCCTGTCACCCGATGGTCAGTTGATTGCTGCCGTGGAATATACATCCGAAAGCACTTGTTCAATAGTGATTCTCGACGCGGCAACCGGTCAGCAGATGAATCAATTTGTCAGTCCGAATAACGATTTCATTACAACACCAGCCTGGGCGCTCGATAGCAACTCAATCATTTGCGTATTACAGAACCACGATGGCCGGGCGCTGGCGTTGGTAGATGTCGAATCCGGCAAATTTAAGCAACTCACACAGTTTGCTCCGGAGGAAATCTCCGATCCGCAAATAGTCGGTAATACGGCTGTGTATCATTCCAATCAATCCGGAATCGAGAACATCCGAAGTTTTGATATCGTTACCGGACAGTATCATGTGCTCACATCACGGCCGTACAGCGTCGTGGAGGCGGCGATTTCGCCCGATGGCACGCGACTCTATTTTCAGGATTATGACTGGAATGGCCACCGGATCGCTTACATCCCGTTTCAGCCCAATGAAAGCGTTGTGGATGAATCACAATTACCGCCCCGGATTGACTATTTTGCCCCAATCGCGGACGAAGAAAACACAGTCCCGTTGTTCTCCCCGGACAGCATTCATTATAAACCCTATGGGGTGAAACCGTACCATCCCTGGGAGCATCTGCTTAAGGTACACAGTTGGTACTTGCTTCCGGCTGATCCCTGGTATTATGCCCAGCTCATTTCCACCGACTTGATGAACCGGATGGCGTTCATGCCCGGGATTGTCTACAACACAAATGAACATGCGACCAACTATTTTGCGAGTGTCGAATACGCTGGCTTCTTCCCTATTTTTGATGTAAATACACGAATCGGCGAGCGAGTGGCAACGTTTAATTATGAAGGGAAAACACATTATTACGACTGGCAGGAAAAATCGGTTGGCGGTGGTTTTCGGATTCCGTTGAACTTGTCACGCGGGATTTATTCAACTCATCTCAATTTATCGGCACATGTATCGTACACTTCGATTAGCGATCAGAGAGTCGGTTTCGGTATCGAACGAAATGATAGGCGCTATTATACCGACCATAACAATGGGACGCTAATTCCCATGCAATATTCATTTTCGTTTAATCGCTCGCGGCGTGCATCGTATCGCGATTTCCAGCCTCGCTGGGCACAGTCGGTTAATATCTTCTACCGGCATACACCGTTTGAAGCTGATTATCGCGGCGAGCAGTTTGCCGTACAAGGACAATTATTTTTTCCGGGGATTTTCAATCATCACAGCCTGCGGTTATCTTCACAATTTGAACATCAACAGCCGTACAATTATATCTTCTCCGAGCAGTTCCAGTTTCCGCGTGGCTATGATTATGTCTATTATTCCACACTCGCGCGCGCTTCGGTTGACTATGCGCTGCCGTTGTGGTACCCGGATGTCGAGTTCGGGTCATTTTTGTACTGGAAACGCATGAAAGCCAACCTGTTCGCCGATTACGCGATTGGCGATGAACACAGCGACCGCGACACGTTTAAATCTGTCGGCGTTGATGTGTCGCTGGAAATGTTTCCATTCACATTGCCTTTGAGTATTGATTTTGGGGTTCGCGCGGTGTATCGCTTCACTGACAGGGAATCCAGAATCGAGCCGATGGTATTTGGGGCGTTGCCGTTGCAATAGAATAAATCAAATGAAAAAACATTTCCATATTCATATCCATGACATTCTGTTTTTTTAAATTCTTCGACAAATAATTTGTACTTACTTTGTTGTTTTACGGCATCCCCTCGGTCAACTACACCTTTTAATTGACCGAGAAGTTCTTTAAAATATCAGATTTTGTCAGCCGGAGTCCAGTTGGGCGGCAG